>NZ_JAOQKJ010000003.1:293337-300837 GCF_025567405.1 Suilimivivens aceti
CTTTCTTCTCAAAGTGCCGGATGCGGACAGCCTTCTTCCTTCTACGCGTTAAAAAGCCCCCTTCGGGTGTATCGGCAAGTGCGGATGCACCGGGCCGCCACGGAGCGTTGGGCTTTTGCAGGCGGAAGAGACAGCTACGGTCTGTAGAGATTGGCAGGTCAGCGTCAGCTCGTACAATCTGATTTGATCATACCCACAGCCGCTTTGGCTGTGGGTATTTTCTGTTTGAACTCCGAAAGCTTTGCAGAACTCAAGGAGTCTAATGCCAAATTCAGTATGTCACCAACTATGAGGAAAACATCTTTTAGAGAAAGGTCAAAATTCAAATGGTTCGGCAGGGAAGATAAACGGTGTCCTTTTGCGATGCCGCTTCCAAAAGATTACAGCTTCGTCCCTTAACGAAGACTTTAAGTTAAATCTGTTATACTGTAGCAGTCCCCTCAAAAATACAGACAGGAGAAAAATTGACCATATGATGAAAAAAAGATATTTCGCTATCCCTATTCTTGCAATCGCACTGCATTTTTTGCTGTCCAATCTGTTGTATTTCCTTGTGGAAAGGCTCGTTTTGGATGTTTTTCATATCCCACCGCAGCAATTTATGAAATACTCATATTGGGGCGAGATTTTGATCTACTCTGTTCTTATCCTCGTGTTCTTCATGCTCTATAAACTGCTTTGGAGGAAAGAGGTAAGCGAACTGCACACAATGACAAATTTTAAAGACGTGCTCGGCAGTCTGGTCGTGGGATTTGGCATTTGCGGAATCTCCGGTCTTTGGATCATGCTGGCAGAACAGTTTCCCTCGCTTCAAAAAAGCGTTGAGGCAATGAATGCCGGTGCTGAAAATATTGCCGGTGGAAATGCATTTGGAACATTTATGATCGCGGTGATTGCTGCACCTGTTGTAGAAGAAATTCTATTCCGCGGCATTGTGCTTCGTTCCATGCGAAAATTCAGTCCCGCTTGGGCCTCGATTCTAATATCATCTGTACTCTTCGGTGTTTATCACCTGAATATCGTGCAGGCTATCTATGCCACCCTTATGGGCATTGCCGCGGGAATCCTTTACGAGAAGAAAAGGAACCTGCTGTTTCCTATCCTCGTGCATTTTGCAAACAACCTCATTACTATGCTGCAGGGCTTTGCACCATCCGAAGTGAATGAACTGATCAGCATTTTTATTCTGATCATGATCGCTCCGGCAGGGTATATCGTCTGCCGCTCACTCCGACAGGACAAAAGAGCAGATAGTATGTAAGGGGTTTATACAATGTATAAAGCATACAGCGGCACAGAGCAAACTCTCTGTGCCGCTGTTTTTTAATCTCCTTCGTAATAGAGCCGCATGGGAAAAGGAACCGGGCACAGTAAGCAGGTACACACGGCCGGTCCCAAAGCCCCCGGAGATATCCAATGACCGCAGGCCTTGTGTATGAGGAACACACCCCCTGTGGTCAACATGTCCAGGATGACTATCCATTATGACTGCAAAAAGCAGAAGCCACATCGGCAGATCAAAAACATCTTTGCAGATACTCGATCACGCGCTCTCTTGTCTGCTGTTATGGCAGTCTCCTATGCACTGTGCGGTTCATTATATCCTCACATATGTCCTCGGAACAGGGATCGCACACATATTCGCGAAGCTTTCCGCAGTAGAGCAGTGTGTGCGGCATTCTAAGGAACTGCATCGGCTGTATGATAGAGGAACGTAACTGTTCCGTGCCGTCAACCCGACTTTTTGTGAGAAGCTCTCCGACAAACTCTGAGCAGTAATAGCAGCTCTCCTGCTTCCAGACAATATGGAATGCGTGTTGTTCTTCTGTGACACTCACGCTCAAAACCATCACTTTGGTTTCGGAAAAACGCTTGAAGGTACCGGTACGGAGCGACTCTATCACGAAGCCGCCCGCAGCCAACAGGCAAGGGGATGAAAAGATCAGTCGCCCTGCGATTCGCAAAGCGGCTGATCCATTGCTCTTACGCTGTATTTGCATTACAGTTCCATTTTCGGTGCGTAATCCGCGGCAACTTCTTCTCGGACATCGTCCTCGGTGGTATCGAGCTGCCGTGGCGCCTGCGTCATCGCAAGCTCCTGCAGATGACCAATCCGGCGCCGCACGCTTTCCGTGATCGCATGGATACGTCCCTCATCGATATAGTCGGCAGCTTCCTCACAAGACAGTACGCCGGAGATCAGCTCGTCTACATCGGAGAGGCGATCAAAGTCGATCCAATCAAAATCGGTCACCAGCTTCAGCTGCTCGGCGTGGTGGTTTTTGAAGGGCTTGCAGACCACATCCTTTTCCGAGCGCATCTGACCGGGCATCTTATCATAGCCAAGGGAGGAGCCGCTGTCATAGATCGGAGCCATACCGAGCCATTCTAGCGTTTCCGCGTTTCGCAGTGCCCCAAAGTTATTGAAGTGGCGATCCTCGTTTGCAATAATATAGTCCAGCACCAGCATCCGGTCTAAAAACGGCGTAATGTTCCCGATGCCGAGCAGCTCGCAGCACTCCAATAGATGCCGGTATCGGGAGGTGCTGTTCTTCTGCTTTTTCGCCTGCAGCAGCCTCCACGCCGGGATCAACTCCGTATTCTCCGTAACAAAATCCTCACAGACCGAGTAGGGTGCATCCTTACTCCAGATGACTGTATACGATACATGAGGAATGCCGAGCCGCTCCATGATGCCGGAGGCGATTGCCTCGTTGAACGGCTGCTGACGGAACGGGTTGCTGCCGCCCTTGATCAGGCACCGCTTCCCATCGATGATCTTCCACCGCTTTTTCAGATTGCCGTCCGATGTACTGTCGGGGGAGCTGAAATTGAGCGTGTCCTTCTTCTTTCGTTCTCCGAACAGCACATCTCCAATGTCCTCCGAGAAATCATTTTGGAAAAAGTTGATGTCCTCCCACCGAAGCTCCGCGCCTTCCGGGCAGATCCAGTACTGATCCGATAGGCTCAGCCCGTAGCAGCGGACGAGCAGTATTTTGGTGTCTGCCACCCCCAACGATTCCAGTGCTTCCGGCACACCGCTACGGCTTGCCGGAATAGAGCGATCCCGCCACCAGTCGTTAAACGCCGCACGGTCGGCGATTTCGTTTCGCACAGGAATGCCGATAGGCAGATGCTCCGGTGCGTAGACACTGCCAATTTTTTGTATAAAGCCGGTCACATCGTCCAGCTCGAGCTCTGCCACGGGGGTTCGTTTATGCATAAAGGTGCATTTCATACCTGTCGCCTCATTTCGTCTGCTTTTCTGTGATTTCAATATGCGCAGCTGCGCCAGCAGTTCCTTGCGCTTTTCGATTTTATCTGCCAGCGGCGCGATCTCACTGTCGTGCAGATAGCGGCTCTGCTTGACGCCGTTTTCCGACCACTGGTGATAGTAATAGACCTTTCCGCCGATGGTTTTTTTGGAAAGATACCCCTTCGGCAGTCCGGCGATCTGCTCTGTCAGTTCCGTGATGCGCCTTAGCTGCTCCCTATTATCCATGTCTGTCACCTCATCTTTCAAGGATATTATACCCCGACTTAACCCCCTGTTGTCAACGCTGTGCTTCATAAAAGCGCGGCGGCGATCCGCGACATGATAAACTCCACGCAGGGTATCGCCACGCTGTTACCGAGGGCTTTGTAGCGGGCGGAGTCCGATGCGTTTGGGATGTCCGTCCAGCCGTCCGGGAATCCATCACGCTGCCGCCCTGGTCGTTGAGGCATAAAACAGACGGCATGGGATAGTCGCCACACCGTATTCCGGGTGGCTGGGGTTACTGAGAACTGCTTGACCGGCCTTTGCCATGTTGTATTACATTGTCTGCTCCTGCGAGGCTCGTTCCAATGCGTCCTCCTGCTGACGGACGCGCTCGTCCAGATCCGGCACACATATCTCAATCTGTTGCTGGACGCTGTGGATCAGCTCCACCTTCTTATCCGTAAGCTCAAAGAAGTCCTCATTCACAGAGTTGGTGCAGCATCGGTAAATCTCAGTCAGCTGCTCCGGGCTGAAAAGCTGCTCCTTTTGGATAAGCCCAGAGCGTGCGGTGAAATCCTGCTTGGCAGCATCGTAGTTCTCCATGAAGTAGTGCCCGTGTACCACGCCTGTGCGGTCATAGTCCCAATCCCATGTGACGAATTGAACGCCGTATTTGCTCGAAGCACCTGCCAGCACCGTGCCGCCAAAGTCAGCGAGGTTGCGGTAGTCGCCATCCAGCCCGCTGGCTTTGAGTTGCGGGGCGGCTTCCATCGCGGTCATATACTCCAGCGCCTTTTAGAAATTGAAAAAGGGCTCCGCTTTTTCGGCCCGTCAAAACCGACAAAACGACACCCAAATATTTGTGATTCTCTTTCTGCGATGATGCCGCTTTTTTGGAGAAAAAAGTCCTCTCTAAAAGGGCACTGGAGGTTGGAAACTGTCCAAGACATGAGATCCTCCAGTTCAAATCCGGTCAGTTGCTCCGAAACCTCCATAAAAATCTATGGTTCAAAAGAAGAAATCCGGGCTCGAAACAGCCCAGAAACGGTTGATGCGCCTGACTTTGCGCCAGACGCATCTATACCGGTAACTCTTTATACTGCTGGTGGCCGGACTTGAACCGGCACGGGATTGCTCCCGAGGGATTTTAAGTCCCTTGCGTCTGCCTATTCCGCCACACCAGCATAATCAATATAAAATTGATTCGTGGGACCTATAGGGCTCGAACCTATGACCCTCTGCTTGTAAGGCAGATGCTCTCCCAGCTGAGCTAAGATCCCATATTATAATTCACTGAGGAAAATCCTCTGTAAGCGACCCGGATGGGGTTCGAACCCACGACCTCCGCCGTGACAGGGCGGCGCTCTAACCAGCTGAGCCACCAGGCCATATCGCATTTAAAACCTGTTATATAAAATAAAATGGACCTTCGGGGACTCGAACCCAGGACCGACCGGTTATGAGCCGGTTGCTCTAACCAACTGAGCTAAAGGTCCGTATACCCTTACGGGTCTACAATAAAAACTATCTGAATGACTCCAACGGGAATCGAACCCGTGTTACCGCCGTGAAAGGGCGATGTCTTAACCGCTTGACCATGGAGCCTTCTTTTCCTTTTTTAAACAGCTCCGCTGTTTCCTTAAGGCTTCACACCTTAAACTCCCCGAGTAGGGCTCGAACCTACAACAACTCGGTTAACAGCCGAGTGCTCTACCATTGAGCTATCGAGGATTACTCTAAAAGGTTTTCATACCTTCAAAACCGAACATCAAATCTCATATCTTTCCGCAATTCCTGGATAAGCCCTCGACCGATTAGTACTTATCAGCTGAATGCATTACTGCACTTACACCTTAAGCCTATCTACCTCATACTCTCTAAGGGGTCTTACTGACTTCTGTCATGGGATATCTCATCTTGAGGGGGGCTTCACGCTTAGATGCCTTCAGCGTTTATCCCTGCCGGACTTGGCTACCCTGCCATGGCTCTGGCAAGCCAACAGGTACACCAGCGGTCCGTCCATCCCGGTCCTCTCGTACTAAGGACAGCTCCTCTTAAATATCCTCCGCCTGCGCCGGATAGGGACCGAACTGTCTCACGACGTTCTGAACCCAGCTCGCGTACCGCTTTAATGGGCGAACAGCCCAACCCTTGGGACCTGCTACAGCCCCAGGATGCGATGAGCCGACATCGAGGTGCCAAACCACTCCGTCGATGTGAACTCTTGGGAGTGATCAGCCTGTTATCCCCAGGGTAGCTTTTATCCGTTGAGCGATGGCATTCCCACTTAATACCACCGGATCACTAAGTCCTAGTTTCCTACCTGCTCCACCCGTCGGTGTCGCAGTCAAGCTCCCTTCTGCCTTTGCACTCTTCGAATGGTTTCCAACCATTCTGAGGGAACCTTTGAGCGCCTCCGATACCCTTTCGGAGGCGACCGCCCCAGTCAAACTCCCCGCCAGACATTGTCCCCCGCCAGGTTTCACTGGCGCAGGTTAGAAATCCAATACTCAAAGGGTGGTATCCCAACAGCGGCTCCGCAGCAACTGGCGTCACTGCTTCTTAGCCTCCCACCTATCCTGTACATTCAGCATCGAATCCCAGTATCAAGCTGGAGTAAAGCTCCATGGGGTCTTTCCGTCCTGGCGCAGGTAACCAGCATCTTCACTGGTACTTCAATTTCACCGGGTGCATTGTCGAGACAGCGCTCAAATCATTACGCCTTTCGTGCGGGTCGGAACTTACCCGACAAGGAATTTCGCTACCTTAGGACCGTTATAGTTACGGCCGCCGTTTACTGGGGCTTGAATTCGGAGCTTCGTTTCCTGACTCCTCCTCTTAACCTTCCAGCACCGGGCAGGCGTCAGCCCATATACCTCACCTTTCGGTTTTGCATAGACCTGTGTTTTTGCTAAACAGTTGCTTGAGCCTATTCTCTGCGGCCTGCTCTCGCAGGCACCCCTTCTCCCGAAGTTACGGGGTCATTTTGCCGAGTTCCTTAACAATGCTTCTCCCGCCGGCCTTAGGATTCTCTCCTCATCCACCTGTGTCGGTTTACGGTACGGGTACGCAGCAAACAATAGCGGCTTTTCTTGGCACATGTCCCATCCTCTTCCCTACTTTAGTTCGGTCCCCGTCACATGTTTGGATTGCCATGCGGTTTTTCCTTCATGACTCCTCCCATGCTTGGGCCGGGCTCTCCTTTCCCGGCTCGGATTTCACACATGCGTCCCCACAGTTCTGTTACTACGCAGTACAGGAATCTCCACCTGTTGTCCATCGGCTACGCATCTCTGCCTCGCCTTAGGCCCCGACTTACCCGGGGCAGATCAGCTTTACCCCGGAATCCTTGGATATTCGGCCTGGAGGATTCCCACCTCCATCTCGCTACTCATTCCGGCATTCTCTCTTCTTAATGCTCCACTGCTCCTTCCGGTACAGCTTCGCCGCATTAACAATGCTCCTCTACCAATCATCTTACGACGATTCCTGAGCTTCGGTGTCGTGTTTCAGCCCCGGACATTTTCGGCGCAGGACCTCTCGACTAGTGAGCTATTACGCACTCTTTGAATGTGTGGCTGCTTCTGAGCCAACATCCTAGTTGTCTTTGAAATCCCACATCCTTTTCCACTTAACACGCACTTTGGGACCTTAGCTGCAGGTCTGGGCTCTTTCCCTTTTGACTGCCCAACTTATCTCGTGCAGTCTGACTCCCGTACATCACCTTACTGGCATTCGGAGTTTGATATTCTTCGGTAGACTTTGACGCCCCCTAGGAAATTCAGTGCTCTACCTCCAAAAGGTTAATACGAGGCTAGCCCTAAAGCTATTTCGAGGAGAACCAGCTATCTCCGGGTTCGATTGGAATTTCTCCCCTATCCACACCTCATCCCCACCCTTTTCAACGGATGTGGGTACGGCCCTCCATTGTCTTTTACGACAACTTCAGCCTGGACATGGATAGATCACCCGGTTTCGGGTCTACCGTATCTGACTTTGTCGTGCTCTTAACACTCGCT
>NZ_JAOQKJ010000003.1:305837-348365 GCF_025567405.1 Suilimivivens aceti
ACGCACATTGTCATAAAGCACTGTGCAGCATATACAGGAATACCAAACATTTCAAAAAATCCAGCCACACCTGATGAAAAAATCTGGAACGGTGTTCCACTTGCTGCAGTACCATCGGCAGCTGCAGCTGCGCCTGCTACACAGAGAGCAAGAATTGCCAGCAGACTTTCCAGTATCATAGCACCATAGCCAACCTTCAGCATATCCTTTTCATTGGAAACAGTCTTGGAAGAGGTTCCCGAAGAAACCAGACTATGGAATCCGGAAACCGCACCACAGGCAACAGTTACAAACAGGATCGGAAACAGATCTCCCAGTGTATCATTATGAAATCCGGTAAATGCTGGCAGATTCATTTTAGGATGTGCAACCAGCAGACCGATAACTGCTCCAAGGATCATTCCTGCAAACATAAAGGTTGTCATATAATCCCTTGGCTGCATCAAAAGCCACATCGGAAGCACTGCTGCCAGAAAGATATAGGCAAATGTAAGATAACTCCATGTGTCCTTGGTTGCTGTGATCGGGCATGCCATACCAATTGCAAAAGCTGCCACTGTACATATAAGTCCGACTACAACCTGCTTCCAGCCTGTCAGCTTGAACTTCTTCTGGATCAGACCAAATACAACTGCAAATACAATAAACAGCAGAGAAATGCTTCCGGCCGCTCCATTGGTCTTCGCAGCGTCAGAAAGCTGTGATACACCATCCACTACGGTATAGGCATTAAAGGTACCTGCAACCATGTCAGCAAATGCAGCAATAACGATCAGGGTGAATAACCAGCAGAACAGAAGGAACAGCTTACGTCCTGTTTTTCCGATATACTGTTCGATCAGAAGTCCCATGGATTTTCCTTCGTTCTTGACGCTTGCATACAGCGCACCAAAATCGGTGACTGCACCAAAGAAAATACCACCAAGGACGATCCAGAGAAACACAGGAACCCATCCAAATACAGCTGCCTGAATAGCACCTGTAACAGGGCCAGCTCCGGCAATGGATGAAAACTGATGGGCAAATACTGTCCAGCCATTTGTGGGTACATAGTCCTGTCCGTCTTCCTTTGTTACGGCAGGAGTTTTGGCATTGGGATCGATCCCCCATGTCTTTGCAAGCCATCTTCCATAGAAAAGATAACCTGCAGCCAGGCATACGCCTGCAACCAGTACAATAACCAGTGTGTTCATAATACTATCTCCTCTTTGATTGAATATAAATATATATGCTCAACACCAGTATTTGGTCTTAAACCAAAGCCCGGTGTCTGACATCAAAAGCACGTTGATCCTCAGGAAATCTTTACCGTTTCTTAACAACAAAAAAACTCCGTCTCCTGATTCACTCAGAAGACGAAGAACTGTTCTCCGCGGTACCACTTCAATTGCCAATAAAATTGACCTCTCTTATCATATCCGCACTGCTGCTGAATACGTATCCCTGTAACGGTGGATCTCCGTTTCGGATTACTGGCTGCTTCACCCGAACTGCTCTCAGGGGATAATGCTCTTCCTTCACACACCGTCTCGCACCAACCGCCGGCTCTCTGTCCATGCTTCCCGGAAAGCATCCTGTCCTGCTCTCTGCATTTCATTTCTAAAACTATGGACTATTTTAGTCCCTTTTTCTGAAATGTCAACTGTTTTTTGCTAACTTTTCAGATTGATCTTTTTTATCCTATTATACAGATAAGAATGTCAGGCCAAGCTCCTTTACGACCCGCACCAGAAAAGCCGTGATCAGTCCTGCCTCCACCACCCCGAGTACCATCCCAAGCAGCTTGTCAAGCCAACGGATCACCGGCAGACCCGAGATCAGCTTCAGTGAGGTAAACAGTACGTTCATAAGCCGGTATACCAGGCAGACTGCAAACAGGACACAGACGAACTGCACCACCTGACCAATCTTCTGGTCAAAATAACTGTTCAGCGCTCCCATGATCAGGATCACACAAAAACCCGCTGCCACCATAGCGATCAGTGAGATCAGTTCCTTTACCATTCCCTTTTTGGCTCCTGCAGCAATCCGCCAGATAAAGATCAGAGCAACTATCACCAGTGAAAAATAATACATCCTCTCCTTCGTCCTTTTCTATTTTAATTCCATCGTATCTACCGAGCCGCTGGTCACTGCCGTGTACTTGTAAGCAGAAGAGGTAGGTATCAGCAGGCTTACCGGTTTTTCAAAAGTACCGGTAAACCGGTCCACTCCACTGATATTACAGATACGGCAGTCCATATCATTATAAATGATGATCTGGTCTTTGGAAAATACAATATCTGAATAGTCCATATCGATCAGCAGGGAATGAATCTTGTCACCACCTGTATTATAAACATCCAGCCGGTAGGCAGCTTCTCCGCTCTGATCTCTGTATACCAGTCCTACATAGCTTTCATTGTAATAAATTCCCTGTACCTCTTCATCCAGCAATGCTACAGCCGTAGTATTCGGCTTTTCACTTCCGGAAAAGAATACAATTCTATCATCTGAAACAGCAAATGCATTGCTGCTGCTCATGAACTGTACATAAGGCACTACCGTATCAACATAATCAAAACCGCTCACATAATTATCACTTTCATTTTTTCCCACTTCACCAAAATTAAAGAAAGCAACTGTTGATTTCATTTCACCGCTGTCAACATGGAGATAGGAGATGGCAAGGAGTTTCCCATTTGGCGAAAGAGAGATACTTAGAGGATATCCGCTCTTATCCATAGTAGCCTTGATATCTACAATAGAAGTATCCGTATTTTCATTTCCATTATAAAGAAGGATCCTTGTCACGTCAGAATCATCCAGAACCGCTGCCACTACTCCATTCTCCGACACACAGATCTTCCGGATCGGCAGATTGGTGTTCACAGTTCCAAGCTGCTTGTCCCCACTTACCACATAAATTGTTCTGCCATTATAATCACCGATCGCCGCTACATTTCCACAGATTGTGGTCATGGGATTCTGCATTTCAAAGGTCTGGTTCCAGAGCACATTTCCTTTTTCATCCAGCGAACTGACACCGTCCTTACTGTATAACAGCACCCGTGTCCCAAGTGCCCTTACGCTGGCTCCCTGGACAATCGTCACCGGCGTAGAACCTGTGATCACGCTTTCTGTGAAGACTTTATTCTTCCACTGAAATATAAAAAAGAACAGCACAGCTGCAACCAAAATAACTCCAAGCGCTGCCCTGTAAAATATAGCCAGCTTATGTCCCCTGATCTTTTCTCTGTAACCAGTGGTCTTTTCGGTCTGTTGACGTTTTTCTCTTTCTTTTAAATAGTCCCGAATGTTTGACATATTTTTCTCCAGATATCCTGTTAACCGGCTCCCTGCAATGCCTTTGCCGCCATAAGCGCAAATTCCCGCATGGCAGCATAATCCCCAATCGCAAGAGAGGCTGTTGCCGTCAGCAGAATGAGAACTGCCAGAAGAAAAATCGAAATAAAGCCAGTCCACTTCCCCTGTCTCCTGCTGCTTTTACCTTTCACTCCCAGGTGTTTATCCTCTTTAATGCCTGATCTGTGGTCCCCCGGCATTCTCTGTTTTCTTTTATTGCAGAATATCATATAATCCTGCATGGCTTCATTGTTCTCATAAAAGATAAAAAATCCCGCTTTACCGGAAGAATCCTGAGAAGCCGGATTTTCAAACAGTGTCTGACCGGCATACAGATTCACGTAGCCGATCAGCTCATATTCTGAAAAGAACATTTCCTGGATCTGCTCCTGGCTCATCCCCTGCTGAAGCTCTGCCGCAATATGGGAAACACCATAAATCAGATAGATATGACTTTCCTCTTTCTGCAATGCATATCCATACAATGCAGCTCTGACAGGAAGCAGAGATTCCTCTTTTCTGCAGTTTTCCAAAAAAGAACAGGCATAATCTTCTATATAGATCCGATCCTTTCCGGAAGCATTTCCGATCTGCCTTACTATCCAAGGTAAGCGCATAGTCCCTCCATGATATCTATTTTTCTTCATCATATCGGAAAATCTATGCGCTTTCTGTCATAGCCTGTCCGGCTTTTTCTTTATTGTTCGACTTTCAGGCAAAACGATAAATAGTTACTGTATCATATGCCCTGTCAGGTCCAAATACTGCAGACGGAAATCCCGGTTCATTGGCAGTGTCCGGATAATACTGGGTTTCAAGCGCAAGTCCGCTTCTTTCTGCATACACTGCCCCATTCTTTCCTGTCGTTCTGCTAATACAGTTTCCTGCATAGAACTGCACGCCGGGCAGATCAGTCAGTACTGTCATGACCCTGCCAGAGGTTTCCTCTGTCACTCTTGCGGCCTCCCGTAAGGTGCCATAGTCACCATCTATTACAAAATTATGGTCAAAGCCCTTGCATAGCTTTAACTGTTCACAGTCTTCATTAATGTCCCTTCCGATCTCCTTCTCTGTCGTAAAATCAAATGGTGTCCCTTTTACAGAAGCAATCTCTCCTGTAGGGATCGCACCCGGCAGTACCGGTGTATAATTTGCTGCATGAAGTAACAGCCTATGTCCTTCAATTCTACCCGCATCATGTCCTGCAAGGTTAAAGTAAGAATGATTTGTCATATTCAGGATCGTATTTCTGTCACTTTCCCCGTGATAATGGATCTGAAGTTCATTTTCTTCGGTTACAGTATAGGTAACTGAAACCCTCTTGTTTCCTGGAAATCCCATGGAACCGTCTGCATCCTCCAGTGTAAATTTCACACCATTTCCTTCAATCTGTGCATCCCATATCCTCTTGTGATAACCAAGCTCTGCATCACTGTGAAGATTATTTTCCCCATCATTCCTTGCAAGCTCATATTTCTTTCCCTCCAGCACAAAGCTGGCATTCGCAATTCTGTTGGCATTTGGTCCGATGGTCGCACCAAAACAGCTTCCGTTTTCAAAATAAGGCTCAAGTGTATCATAACCAAGAACCACATCTGCAGTCTGTCCATTCTTATCCGGAACCAAAAGGTCTACGAGAATCGCACCATAATTAATGACACCTGCCTCCATGCCCTTTCCATTGCTGATAAAAAATCTTGTGATCTCCCGGCCGTCTTTCATTTTGCCAAATGCTTCTGTTCTTACTGCCATTTTCTGATAACTCCTCTCCTGTTATAGTTCTGTTCTTCCCTCCAGTGCCCGCAGCAGGGTAACTTCATCAATATATTCAAGGTCACCCCCTACCGGCACACCGCTGGCAATCCTTGTCACTTTAATTCCTGTAGGCTTAATGAGCTTCCCGATATACATGGCTGTAGTCTCGCCCTCCAGACTTGAGTTGGTGGCAATGATCACTTCCTGCACATCTCCTTTCAGTCTCTCAATCAGTTCCTTCAGTTTGATATCTGACGGTCCGATCCCGAGCATGGGCGATATTGCCCCATGAAGCACATGATATACCCCTTCATATTTACCTGTTTTCTCATAGGCAGCAAGATCCCTGGTATTTTCTACCACCATGATCGTGCTGTGATCTCTTTTTTCATTTCTGCAGATTGGGCAGAGCTCATCATCCGTCAGAGTATAACATTCCTTGCAATAGCGGACATGCTCCTTGGCATCCAGGATCGTCTTTGACAGTCTGGCCACCTTGTCCTTTGGCATATTGATCAGATGAAATGCCAGACGCTGTGCAGACTTGTTCCCGATTCCCGGAAGAGCTGCCAGCTCATCGATTAATTTGTTAATATATCCGCTATAAAGATCCATTAGAACGGAAGTCCTCCTCCGAGGCTGAGTCCTCCTGTCATCTTGTTCATCAGCTCTGCATTTGCTTCATCTGCCATACGGAGTGCTTCATTCGTTGCTGCCATAACAAGATCCTCCAGCATCTCAATATCATCCGGATCCACTACTTCTTCAGACAGCTTGACCTTTGTGATCTCTTTCTTCCCGGTCACTGTCACTTCAACAGCTCCGCCACCGGCCTTGGCTGTAAATTCCTTTGTCTCCATTGCTTTCTGGTTTTCTTCCATCTGACGCTGCATTCTCTGCGCCTGCTTCATCAGATTGTTCATATTTCCGGGCATTCCACCACCGGGAAATCCTCCACGTTTTGCCATAATTTATTTTCCTTTCTCAACATAAAACTTTTCTTTTTAAAATTCTTCTTCCAGAGGATCCTCCTCCGGTTCTTCCTCTTCTTCAATCTCGATCTGAATATTATCAGAGATCAGTCTGGTCAGATTCGGGAATACAGCCTCCGGATTTCTGCCAGCCTGTGCATTTTTAATAACAACCTCCATAGCCTTACCTGCATAACCGGAAAGGTGCTTCTCCAGCTCTTCCTTATGACCTTCCTGCCTGAAATAATCAAACGGAAGTCCGTCACCGAGAACAACCATAAGCTTCCCATCCTCCGAGAGGCTGGGATACGCCCCTTTCAGGTAGGTTTTCATAGGATTTGGCAGTTCTGAAATAGCCACAGACCATTTACCTGCCACCATCCTGATATCCTCCGGGACTGCTTCTGGAAGAGGTGCCTGCGGCTCTGGCTGAGCCGTACTCTGCTGTGGGCTGCTGCCGCCTTTCGCCGGGATCGTCTGTACAATACCCTTTTCCAGCTTTTCCTCCAGATCCCGGATCCTCTCTGACAAAGATGATGTATCCACTTCCATCTGGGGTCTGCACAGCTTGATCAGTGCAATCTCGATCAGTACACGCTTCTGTGCTGCATACCGGATCTGTCCTGAAAGATCAGAAAGCACACGGATATACCGCATGATCCTGTCATAGTCAGTAAGCTCTGCTTCCTCTTTCAGATGGTTCAGATTATCTGTTGACATATCTATGATATCTTCGATCCCATCTGCTGTTTTAAGAAGCAGCAGGTTTCTCAGATACCAGGTAAAATCGGTTACAAACTGGGTCAGTTCCCTTCCCTGTACCACCATCTCCTCCAGGATGGCAAGTGTCTTGCTTACATCCTCCTCAAGGACAGCACGGAGCAGCCTGCTGAACACCTCCGTGTCCACAGCTCCAAGGACATCCAGCACCTTATCATACGTCAGTTCCTGTCCGAAATGAAAGGCGATACACTGGTCAAGAAGGCTTAGGGCATCCCGCATGGAGCCGTCCGCTGTCTTGGCGATATAGCGGATCGCCTTGTCCTCTATGGGAACCTTCTCAATCCCTGTCAGTTCCCGTATCCTGTCTGCGATCGTATCGATCGTGATCCTTCTGAAATCATACCGCTGGCACCTTGAAAGGATCGTGATCGGTATCTTATGTACCTCTGTCGTAGCCAGAATAAAAATAACATAAGACGGTGGTTCCTCCAGTGTTTTCAGAAGAGCATTAAACGCTCCTATGGAAAGCATATGAACCTCGTCTATGATATAAACCTTATATTTTCCTGCCGCTGGAGAATAGGCAACCTCTTCCACGATCTCCCTGATATTGTCCACACCATTATTGGATGCAGCATCAATCTCGATCACATTCATGGATGCTCCTGCGGCAATGGCCTTACAGGTCTCACATTCTCCGCATGGACTTCCATCCACCGGGTGCTCACAGTTCACCGCCTTGGCAAAGATCTTGGCAATAGTGGTCTTACCTGTTCCTCTTGTTCCGCAGAACAGGTAGGCATGACCGATCCTGTCAGCCCTGATCTGGTTTTTCAGGGTCGTTACTATATGCTCCTGTCCCTTTACATCTTCAAATACTGTGGGACGAAATTTTCTGTAAAGAGCTGTATATGACATTCTGATATTTCCTTCCGGAAGCGTTCCTTCTCTTAATCTCCGAAGCTGATACCAAGAAGCTTGGCCTCCTTGACAATATCAGAATCCGGAGAAACCATTTTCAGCTTTCCTGCCACATCAGCAAGCGGAACCTTCACAATTTCTCTGTTCTTATATCCAACCATAAATCCGTACTCACCCTTCAGGATCAGTTCTCCTGCTTCTGCACCGAGACGGCTCGCAAATACTCTGTCATAAGGGCAGGGACTTCCGCCTCTCTGGGTATGTCCTGGTACTGTCACACGTACCTCTCCACCTGTCCTCTTCTGGATCTCATCTGCCAGCTCATAGGAAACGGAAGGATATTTATAACTCTTCATTTTTTCTTTGTATTCTTTTTTGGACAGCTTCGCATCCTCCTTGGAAATGGCTCCCTCAGCCACTGCCAGAATCGTAAAACGGCTGCCATCCTGGTTTCTCTTTTCGATTGCCTCTATAACCCTGTTAATATCATAGGGAATCTCCGGGATCAGGATAATATCTGCGCCGCCCGCCATACCGGCATTCAATGTCAGGAACCCTACCTTGTGTCCCATAACCTCCACAATAAAGGTCCGCCCATGGGAAGATGCTGTCGTATGGATACAGTCAATAGCTTCTGTGGCAATATTGACAGCACTCTGGAAGCCAAAGGTCATATCTGTTCCCCAGAGGTCATTGTCGATCGTCTTCGGAAGTGTGATCACATTGAGTCCCTCTTCCCTAAGAAGGTTTGCTGTCTTATGGGTGCCGTTTCCTCCAAGGATAACCAGACAGTCAAGACGCAGCTTATAGTAATTCTGCTTCATGGCTTCTACCTTGTCGACGCCGTTCTCATCAGGCTCCCTGATGGTCTTGAACGGAACTCTTGAGCTGCCGAGAATCGTTCCTCCCTTAGTAAGGATACCGGAAAAATCATGTCCGGCAAGCATACGGAAGTTCCCATAGATCAGTCCCTTATAGCCATCCAGGAAGCCATAAATTTCCACATCTTCATTACTGTTTACGAGGCACTTTACCACACCCCTCATTGCTGCGTTCAGTGCCTGACAGTCACCGCCGCTCGTTAACATACCGATTCTCTTCATTTGAAAGCCCTTCCTTTCTTTTGGAAAAATACCTTTTAAGTATACCCCATTTACAGCATATCTACAACCGCTTTCTCAGATTCCTGTAGGTCCACAGCAGCCTGTAATACAGCATAAACAACAGGGTGGATCTGCTCTGCAGACGGATCAGCTTTCTTTCCTCTGCATGAACTCTCTCCCCATAATATTTATTTTCCATAAACCCGGGAAACGTCTCTTTCATCTCCCTGTAAAGTGCTTTCACAAATCCATATTCCTTTTTCTTCACACCAGCCATATAGGAAAACAGGGTATTTACATAAAACAGGGTGGTAAAGCTGCTTTCGATCTCCGGATAATACTGCTCCAGATAGTCAAATTCCCTGGCCTCCCTGACCATCACTCTTGCTGCTTCCATGCGGTCCTCGCACCGGCTTTTTGTAATCGTATGCACCGTAGAGCTGTCATGCTGATAATAGTAATACATGGGCTCCTGGATATATTCAAAATGCTTCGCTCTCAGCATCCAGGAATTACTGATGGCGTTATCCTCATAGAAAATATGCTCGGGAAAACGGTTGGGATAATCCAGGATGATATGCCTCCTGTAAATCTTCACCACAAGACTGCCGCTGTCCAGGATCAGGGATCGGTATTTTTCCTCATTCAGGATCCCCGCCTGTGAAGGCTTGTTATTGTGTACGATCTGGCCGATCTGCATGCTGTGCTCTCCGGTCAGATGATAATCACACCCAACCATATCAGCACCAGTTTCTTCTGCCTTCTTCAGCAGCTTCTCATAATAATCATCACAGACCCAGTCATCGCTGTCGATAAATCCGATCCATTCGCCCTGTGCTTTCGCAAGACCCAGGTTCTTGGCTCCCCCCTGTCTTCTGTTCTCCGGTGAGGCGATCACCTTCACCTTCTCTGGATATTTTCTTTCATAGCTTCTAAGGATCTCCAATGATCTGTCCGTCGAACAGTCATCTACTGCTATGATCTCATAGTCCTCTATGGTCTGGTTCACCAGACTGTTCATACAGAAGGAAAGCTTATCGCCCTCTGCCATATTATATACCGGTACAATCACACTGAGTAACATATCCTCTTGTCTCCGCCCTTATACTGTCTGCCTTTTCGTGTCTCTTACAGCTTCTTAAGCCTTAAAATACTCTGCAATTCTGGTAACTGCCCGGATCACATCCTCTACATCCTGATCAGTCATGGCATAGTAAAGAGGAAGGCTGATCTCTTCTGCATAGAGCTTCTCTGCTTTTGGGCAAAGTCCCCTTTTGTAGCCAAGCTTTTCATAGTAAGGGAAATAATAGGTAGGAATATAATGCACATTACAACAGATATTTTCTGCTGCCAGGGCCTCAAAAAACTGCTTTCTGTCAATCGTCAGCTTCTCTGGGCGGATCCGCAGGATATACAGATGCCTTGTGGTATCAGATTCCGGAATCTCCTGCTGTACAAAAAGCTGCGGCAGCCTGGAAAAAGCCTCATTATAAGCCTTCACAATTGCCTTTCTTCGCTCCATGAATCTCGGAAGCTTATTGAGCTGGCTGATGATCAGCGCCGCCTGCATATCCGTCATACGATAGTTCATCCCAAGTGCGATCTGTTCGTAATACCAGGGGCCATCCGGCTCATGCTCCATGAGCTTCGGATCTCTGGTAATGCCATGGGCACGATATAATAAAAGCTTCTCATAATATTCTTTACTGTTGGTAAGGACTGCACCGCCTTCGCCTCCTGTTACGGTCTTTACCGGATGAAAGCTCATGGTCGTCATGTCAGCAATGGATCCGTTCATCCTGCCCTTATAGCTGGTGCCGATCACATGGGCGCCATCCTCGATAAGTACCAGATTATGTTCTCTGCAGTGGGTAAGCAATCTGTCCAGTTCCACTGACTGACCTGTAAAGTCAACTGCTACTACGGCCTTTGTTCTCTCTGTTGTCAGCTTCTCCACATGTGCCGGATCTATGTTATAGGTATTTTCATTGATATCTGCAAAGACAGGCTTTGCCCCGCAGTACAGTGCACAGTTTGCAGAGGCGGCAAAGGTAATCGGTGTAGTAATCACTTCATCTCCCGGCATAACTCCGGCTGCCAGACAGGCAATATGAAGTGCCGCTGTCCCATTGCTGCATACAACTGCATATTTTGCTCCCGTTACTTCACACAGCTTTTCTTCCAGTTCCCCGATCTTGGGACCACAGGTCAGATAATCACTTTTCAGCACATCTACAACTGCCTGGATATCATCCTCATCAATAAACTGGTGTCCATAAAATATTTTTGTACTGCGGACAGGTTCCCCTCCGCAGATTGCCGGTTTCTCCATATTCATTGCCTCCTGTTATTCTATGACGTCTGCCGGAACCTGGCCTCCCTGATCGCAGGAAATGTTACCGTGATCTCTGTCCCTTCTCCCGGCTCACTCTTTAGTGCAATTTCCGCATTTAATTTTAACAGAATATGCTTGACGATTGCAAGTCCAAGACCCGTTCCCCCTGTGGATTTGCTTCTACTTTTATCCACCCGGTAAAAACGCTCGAAGATCCGTTCCTGATGTTCCCTCGGAATACCAATACCGGTATCCTTCACCGTCAGTACTGCCAGATCCAGGCGGTCTTCCACGATCACACTGACGCTTCCCTTTTCCTTATTGTACCTGATTGCATTATCACACAGGTTGTAAAGCACCTCATCCACCATCTGATGATTAGCTGATATCACTACATTCACGCCACTCACCGTAAGGGTAACACCATGCTTCTCTGCATTCAGCTGCAGCATATCAACACAGTTTTTTGCACATTCATAAAGATTGACAGGTTCCATAGTCTCCTGATTTTCTGAATCATCCAGCTCTGACAGACGTATCACGTCATTGATCAGTACCAGGAGTCTTCCTGCATTTTTGTGGATCTCACCACAAAACCGACGCACCTCCCCCTCTTCTGCGACCATGCCGTTTTCCACAAGCTCTGCATAACCGGAGATCGCTGTCAGTGGTGTCTTCAGTTCATGGGAAACATTGGCTGTAAATTCCTGCCTGAGCCTTGCATTTTCCAGCACGTCATCCTGCTGTCTCTGAATAGCCTCAATGAAGGGCTTCATTTCTTCATAAGAAGAAACCTCTCCTGTCTCCCCGCCGCTCTCTGCGATCTGCCGTATAGGACGGATGATCCCTTCTGCCAAGTAATACGAAACTATCCCACATACAACCAGCAGTGCTGCTACGATCAGTAGAAGATACGGCACTGCATATTCCATTACCTTGTAAATACTGTCAGCTTCCCTGGCAACCCGCAGGACAGTCCCATCCTTCAGAAGCATGGCATAATAGTAGGTATTTTCATCCAGTGTGGCAGATCTTCGGATCTCAAAGCCACTTCCATCTGTAAGAGCTTCCTGTACTTCCGGCCTGCTCTTGTGATTCGAAAGACCGTCCGCACGCACCTTGGAATCGTACAGCACATCTCCTTCATGGTCTATCACAGTAATACGGATATCCTGTGCACCATTTTCTCCTGTCAGAGGTGCAAGTGACTTCTCAATATCCTCAGTGCCCTCCAGCAGTCCTGCTGCCATCTGTGCATAGTGTCTGCTATCCTCCAGCACCTGCTTTTTCAGCAGATTATAATAAACAGCTACCGTAAGCAAAAGGGTAACCACAATTGCCAGAGTAGCTGTTGCAAATAGTCTGTTATATATTTTTCTCTTCATAGGTATATTCCTTTATGCACTGAAAATATAGCCGACGTTCCGCACTGTCTTGATCAGACTTCCGGTCTCTCCAAGCTTCTGCCTCAGTGTTTTGATATGCATATCAAGGGTTCTTGATTCTCCCTCAAAATTAGTACCCCATACCTTTTCCAGGATCTCCTCACGGGATGTCACAATACCCGCATTCGTCATAAGGAGTTTCAAAAGCTCATATTCCTTAAAGGTAAGCTCGCAGTCTGCCCCTGCCGCTGTAACCTTGTGCTTTTCATCGTCCATACGGACTGTTCCTATTTCAAGCACTCTGCTGTTCTGCTCTCTGCTTGTCCTCCTCAGAAGAGCCTTCACCCTTGAGATCAGCTCCATAATACCAAAAGGCTTTGTCAGGTAATCATCCGCACCGATATCCAGTCCCTTTACCTTGTCGATTTCTGTCGTTCTGGCTGTCACCAAGATAATGGGAAGCTCTCTTCCCCTTTTATCCTGACGCAGTTCCCTGACAATATCAAGACCATCTGCATCCGGAAGCATCAGATCAAGGAGCAGCAGATCCGGCTGCCTTTCTTCAAATGCCTTTCGGAATTCTCCTGCAGTTTCAAACTCCTGTACTTCATATCCGGAATTTTTCAGGGCGATCACCTCGATCTCCCTGATATTCTTATCATCCTCAACAATATATACAAATGCCACAACAGTCCCGCCTTTCTATGGCAGCTGATAACGTTCCTTCAAATGCTTTACCTCTGTCGTGAAGGCAACATTATCCTTACTGGAAATTGCCTCCTGATATTCATGTGCTTCAAAGTTTTCCTCATTGAGCTGTAACAGGGACAATGCAATATTAGAGCAGTGATCTGATACCCTTTCATAATTAGTTACAATATCTGAAAGGATAAATCCCATTTCAATCGTACATTTCCCCTTGCGGAGGCGTTTCATATGTCTTTTCTTTACTTCTACACTGAGATAATCGATCACTTCTTCCATTGGCTCGATCATGGCAGCCAGCTTCAGATCTTCCTCCTGGAACACCAGAACAGAGGTGTTGATGATATCCTTGATCGCACCGGTATAAATACCCAGTTCCTCTCTTGCTTTCCTGGAAAAATCCAGTTCCTTGGCATGCATTTCCTTCGCTGCTTCCATGATATTGATCGCGTGATCCGAAATACGTTCAAAATCACCAATACTGTGAAGCAGTACGGATAAATGCTGACTGTCTTTTTCAGTCAGGTGGCGGCTTGACAGCTTGACAAGATAAACACCGATCTCATCCTCATAATGATCTACGATATTTTCAAGCTCCACCACTCTGTCTGCAGAGGCTTTATCAAACTTGTCCAGCATCTGGATTGCCAGGAACAGTGCTTCCCTGGAATAATCTGCCATATCTACCGCTACATTTTTACACTGTTCCAGAGCAAATCCGGGTGTTGACAGGAAGCGGGTATCCAAGAGCTGGATTTCTTTTCTGGATTTTTCGGCTTCCTTCTCCCTCTCCTCTTCCGTTTCAGGAATCGTCAGATAAGCCAGCTTTTCAAGGATCCAGGAAACCGGGAAAATAATAATGACTGCTGCCACATTGAATGCAGTATGAATCACAGCAACACCAAGGGCACTCGCTGCCTCTTCAAGAAACGCAAAGTGGATAAAAGCATTCAGTGCATAAAAAACAGCCATAAATGCTACTGTCTTTATGATATTGTAGTACAGATGGATCAGGGCTGCCCGCTTGGCATTCTTGCTGGCACCCGCACTGGAGATCAGTGCTGTCACACAGGTTCCTACATTCTGTCCCATGATAATGGGGATCGCTGTAGCATAACTTACTACACCCGTTGCACACAGCGCCTGCAGGATACCAATAGATGCGGATGAAGACTGGATAACTGCTGTCAGGATCAGACCTACCAGCATACCCAGTACCGGATTGGAAAACATAAGCAGAATATGTGAAAATTCCGGCTGCTCTGCCAGAGGCTCAACAGCCGTAGACATCGTGTCCATACCAAACATCAGTACCGCAAACCCGATCAGGATCGTACCAATATTTTTCTGTCTTTCCTTCTTGCCAATGCTGATCAGACATACACCAATAATTGCCAGGATCGGCGAAAAGGAAGTAGGCTTCAGAAGCTGCAGGAAAAATCCGGATCCGTTTACATCTGTAAGGCTCAGGATCCAGGCTGTTACTGTTGTTCCTACGTTGGCACCAAGAATAACTCCCACAGCCTGTGAGAGTTTCATAATACCGGAATTGACAAATCCGACTACCATGACAGTTGTTGCAGAAGATGACTGGATCACTGCAGTCACACCTGCGCCCAGAAGCACAGCCATCAGCTTGTTGCTCGTCAGCTTCTCAAGAATGTGCTCCAGTTTACCGCCGGATGCCTTCTTCAGTCCATCACCAAGGACCTCCATTCCATACAGAAACAGAGCCAGGCCTCCGATCATCGACAGTAACGAAAAAATATCCATGTTATCCCTCCGGGTCATGCGTAGAAAGCTCGCTTTGATTCCCATTCTACACTATTTATTCCCATTTGGATATAAAAATTTTCATTCTGTCGTTTTCCAGGGACTTATCTTTCTTACAAAAGCCTCATATCACTGATATTTCCAGTCTCTTTGAAGATCTCCCATTCACAGATATTAACAGCATGATCTCCGATCTTTTCCAGATATTTGGCTATCATCAAAATGTCAACGCTCTCATCTGCATCCCTGGTTTCCTTTTTCAGTGACTCGATGACATCATTCTTAACAGCATTAAAAAGCTCGTCTACAACATCATCTTTCTGAATGACTTCCTGCGCTTCCTCTTTATTTCTGCCGGTAAAAGCATCCACCGCCATCCGAAGCATATCTCTCGTTTCCCCGATCATCGGATTTAAGTGGACAGAATACGCTGACAGCTCCTTCATATCCATCCGGATGAGCAGCTCTGCAATATCTGCCACATGATCTCCTACTCTCTCAATATCGGTAACCACCTTCAGGCTGGCTGTGACTGCCCGCAGGTCACTGACAATTGGCTGCTGCTTCGTGATCAGGAACAGACATTCTGATTCAATTTCCCTCTGCCTTCTGTTGATATCCTTATCCACTGCCACGATTTTTTCTATGGCAGCCTTTTCCTTTTTTTCATAGGCCTCGAACAGAGTTTCATAGTTTTTCTCAACTCTGGTCGCCATATCAGCTACATTTTCCTTTAACTGGTTTAATTCATTGATAAATGTTGTTCTGGGTGACATGTTATTCTCCTTCTGTCTCTCCTAGTATATCAGCCAAACCGTCCGGTAATATAATCCTCAGTCCTCTTATCCCTGGGTCTTGAAAAGATATTATCTGTTGTATCAAATTCGATCACTTCTCCCACCAGGAAAAATGCGGTATAGTCAGAAACCCGGGCTGCCTGCTGCATGTTATGGGTAACGACCACGACTGTATAATCCTTCTTCAGCTCTTCCATCAGCTCCTCAACCTTAAGAGTTGAGATCGGATCCAGTGCCGAGGTCGGCTCATCCATCAAAAGGATCTCTGGTTCTACTGCCAGTGCCCTTGCAATACAAAGTCTCTGCTGCTGTCCACCCGAAAGACCAAGCGCAGACTTTTTCAGACGGTCTTTTACCTCATCAAAGATAGCAGCACCTCTGAGTGATCTTTCTACGATCTCATCCAGCGCGGCTTTATTTTTGATCCCGTGGATCCTTGGTCCATAAGCAATATTGTCATAAATGCTCATAGGAAATGGATTGGGCTGCTGAAACACCATTCCCATCTTTTTCCGGAGCAGCGTGGTATCTACCTTTGGATCATAAATATCCTCGCCGTCCAGGTAAACCTTTCCCTCTATCCTGACACAATCTACCAGATCGTTCATCCTGTTCAGTGTTTTCAGAAAGGTGGATTTTCCACACCCGGAGGGTCCGATGAATGCCGTAATAGCCCCTTCCCGAATCTTCATGTTGATGTCTTTCAGCGCATGATTCTCTCCATAATAGAGATTTAAGTTTTCGGTGATAATTTTATTCTGGTTTTCGTTCATTATGATACCCTTATCTTTCTTTTTCCTGCTTTATTCAGCTCTGGTTACATCCAGCTTTCTGGAAAGAACCTTAGTCAGCCAGTTGATCACAAGTACGATCACAAGAAGAACTGCTGCAATACCAAAAGCGGTAGAATATTCGGCCTTAGCCATACTTAAATACAGCTGGATCGTTAAGGTGCCTCCTGATTCCAGTATCTTTTTCAGGAAACCGATCCCTGATTTCGGAAGCAGATAACCACTACCTGCTGTAAACAGAAGCGCCGCCGATTCTCCAACGATCCTTCCGATCGCGAGGATCACACCTGTAATAATACCCGGCATGGCTGAGGGAAGGAGTACTGTGCGGATCATATACCATTTCGTTGCCCCCATTCCAAGGGCACCGCTCCGGTAGCTGTCCGGTACCGTTTTTAACGCTTCCTGCGTATTCCTTGTGATCAGCGGCAATACCATAAGCGTCAGCGTAAGAGAGCCTGTCAGAATGGAGTAGCCAAGTCCAAGTCCGGTTCCAAAAAACATCATACCAAACATACCAAAAATAATAGATGGAATACCGGAAAGTGTTTCTGTTGTAAACTCGATCGCCCTTACCAGCTTTCCGGGCTTTGCATATTCATTCAGATAAATAGCAGATCCGATTCCCACCGGTGTTGCTATGAGAAGAGTGATCACTATAATATACAGGGTATTCACTATATTTCCCGCAATACCTACAGTTTTGTTCAAGGTACTCGTTACCGTTGTAAGAAACTGCAGATTCACACTCCGGATTCCCTTTACAAACACATAAGCAATGATTCCAGCCAAAAGGATTACAGAAAAAGCAGCAGAAAGATTGATCAGACCACTTACAAATACATCTGATGTCCTTTTCCTTCTGTTCATGATACTGTCATGCATCTTCCCTTTCCCCTTTCTTCAGGATACTGTTCAACGTAATATTGATGATCATAATAAATACAAACAATACAAGTCCGATCGTAAAAAGCACCTGTCTGTGAAGTCCGGATGCATATCCCATTTCTGCTACGATCGCCGTTGTCAGGAATCTGACGGAGTTGAAGGGGAGTGGCATGTTCACACTGCTTCCCGAAACCAGTGTGATCGCCATGGCTTCACCGATCGCTCTTCCAACACCAAGAACGACTGCTGTGATGATACCTGATTTTGCTGCAGGAAGGATCACTTTAAAGATTGTCTGTATATGGGATGCCCCAAGTGCCAGTGACGCTGATTTCAGGGAAGGATGCACTGCCCGGATCGCTGACTCACTGATGTTGATCACCGTAGGCAGGATCATAATGGCAAGTACGATCACAGCCGACAGCAGATTCGCTCCACCCGTAAACTGATGAGTATCTGAGCCTTTAAATATGGCAAGCTCCAGTTTGTACATAAGAGGGTTCAGGATCATCAGTCCAAGAAGTCCGTATACTACCGAAGGGATGCCGGCAAGAAGCTCTACTGCCGGCTTCACAAGAGCTGCCAGCTTCCTCGGTGCTGTTTCTGCCAGAAATACCGCTGTCAGGATTCCGATCGGAACGCCAAGGAGTACCGCAAGTGCTGTTCCTATAATAGATGTCAGGATAACATACAGGATACCAAAAGATGGATTTTCTGCCGTTGGCTTCCATGCTGTTCCAAAAAGGATTTCCCTGATACCTACCTGAAACAGGGCTGGTGTTCCGTTTATCACCATATATACCGTAATGGAAATAACCGCCAATATGGCAAGAAATGCGCACAGGGTAAATATAACCTGTGCGATTTCCTCCACTGCGGACTTATTCTTTCGGTTTCCCAGGATGGAAAAAGTCTGCTGCTTGTTCAAGATGATTACCTCTCTTTAGTCTACGGTGATCAGACCTACACCGGAAATTACCTGTTTTCCTTCATCGGATGCCAGATATTTGAAAAGCTCCTGTACAGCTTCACTCTGCTCACTGATCTCACCCTTGGTAGCCATTACGAAAGGTCTGCTCAGGAAATAATTTCCCGCCTTGATATTCTCTGCAGTTGCTTCAACACCATCAAGTGCAAAAGCCTTTACTGTATCATCAAGTGCATCCAGTGATACATATCCGATTGCTCCAGGAGTAGCTGCCACCTTAGCGATCACTGCGCCTGTACTGTCCAGTTCACTTGCATAAGCGCAGGCATCTTCCAGCTCAAGAAGCTCTTCAAAGGCTCCTCTTGTACCGGATCCTGCTTCACGTCCGATCACTACAATAGGTGCATCTTCACCGCCAAGTTCACTCCAGCTCTTAACCTCTCCCTTATAAACGCTGATCAGCTGATCCTTTGTCAGACCTGAAACAGTGTTTGCAGGATCTGTTACTACTGCAATACCATCAATTGCTACGATATTTTCTACAGCGCCAGCTTCCTTCTCTTCATCCTTTAATGCTCTGGAGGAATTACCGATATCAACGCTTCCTGCAGTTACTGCTTCAATACCTGCGGAAGATCCTGTGAACTCTGCTGTTACAGTAACGCCAGGATACTTTGCCATAAAGCTCTCTGCTACTGCATTGGCAAGCTTCTCCATAGATGTGGATCCTGCCATGGAAATAGTTCCGGAAAGATCTGCTGTTTCTTCTGTTTCTGCTCCGGTTGTATCAGCTGCTGTTGTATCAGCCGCTGCGCTTCCGCAGGCCGCAAGACCAAACACCATTGCTGCTGCACATGTCAGGGCAAGAATCTTCTTCATTTTCATTTTTTCATTTCTCCTCTTATTGTTATTCATCTGCAGACATTTCAAAAGCCCTGTGCTTTCCTTGTCTGTGCTTTGTATATTAGCATGAGAAAGTATAAGAAAATATCATAGAGAGGTAAGGATTATGTAAGATTTGTGTAAAAGACAAAATGTGCGCCACAAAAGCGCACATTTCAAATTATTCCATATATTTATCCTGCAGGATCTCTATCACAGAAGAACCTCTTCCATGACGTTAAGAAGCTCTTCTGTTTCCTGCAGCAGGGATCTGGCATCCTTCTCTGCCACACCAGATCTCTGATAATGATACACAAAGGTTGTCAGCTTGATATTGAAGGAAAGCTTTTCCACCTTTCCAAGAAGCTCCGGGATCCGCTCCGCATGGATCCTGGCATCCGCCTTGATCAGAAGCTTTATTTCACCGTTCTTTCCCTTCAGCTCGGTAATGTACAGTCTGTGTGCCTGAGACCTGATCAGAGCGATACGCAGCAGATTGTGCACCGGTACCGGGATCTCCCCGAAACGATCCAGCAGTTCTTCCTTCATATCATCGCACTCACTCTGGCTCTCAATCCCGGCAATCCTTTTATAAATATCCAGTTTCTGTACTTCGTTAAGGATATAGGACGGAGGAATATAAGCATCCACATCCAGGTCTACTGTGGTATTGAAATCCTCCACCACACTATCCCCTTTAAGCGTTTTCACCGCCTCATTCAGCATCTTGCAATACAGGTCATAGCCGACCGCCTGCATATGCCCGGACTGCTTCACCCCAAGCAGATTGCCGGCACCTCTGATCTCAAGATCCCTCATGGCAATCTTGAAGCCACTTCCAAGCTCGGTAAATTCCTTGATCGCCGCAAGACGTTTTTCGGCGATCTCCTTCAGCATCTTATCTCTTTTATACATCAGAAAGGCATAAGCCGTCCGGCTGCTCCTGCCGACTCTTCCCCTGAGCTGGTAAAGCTGGGACAGTCCCATATTATCCGAATCATGGATGATCATGGTGTTGACATTGGGGATATCCAGTCCGGTTTCAATGATCGTTGTGGATACCAGTACGTCAATATCTCCATTGATGAAATCATACATGATCTTTTCCAGCTCCCGTTCCTGCATCTGCCCATGGGCAAAGGCTACATCAGCCTCCGGTACAAGACTCTGGATCTGTGCTGCAACATCTGCAATGTTATTGACTCTGTTATATACATAATAAACCTGTCCGTTCCGGGAAAGCTCCCTGACAATGGCTTCCCTCACCATTTCTTCGTTATATTCCATAACATAGGTCTGAATTGGCAGTCTGTCATTCGGAGCCTCCTCCAGGACGCTCATATCCCGGATTCCGATCAGACTCATATGGAGGGTTCTCGGAATCGGTGTCGCCGTCAGCGTCAGCACATCCACCTGTTCCTTCATCTTCTTGATCTTCTCCTTGTGCCCAACCCCAAAGCGCTGCTCCTCATCTACGATCAGAAGTCCAAGATCCTTGAATACCACATCGGAAGACAGTACTCTGTGGGTGCCGATCACGATATCCACCAGTCCCTTCCGGAGATCCTCTATTGTTTTCTTCTGCTCACTGCTGCTCCGGAATCTGGAAAGCAGATCGACCCGCACCGGAAAGTCCTTCATACGCTGTACAAAGGTATTGTAATGCTGCTGGGCAAGGATCGTAGTCGGCACCAGATATACGACCTGTTTTCCCTCCTGAACAGCCTTAAACGCTGCCCGGATGGCAATTTCCGTCTTCCCATAGCCCACATCACCACAGATCAGACGGTCCATGATCTTTTTGCTTTCCATGTCCTTCTTGGTGGCTTCAATGGCAGAAAGCTGATCCTCAGTTTCTTCATAAGGAAACAGCTCCTCGAATTCCCGCTGCCAGACAGTATCCTTTCCATAGGAATAGCCTTCACTATGCTGTCTGATGGCATACAGCTCCACCAGATCCTTTGCCACCTCGTTAACTGCCGCCTTTGTCTTATTCTTTACCTTAACCCACTCTGTTGTCCCAAGCTTATTGAGCTTTGGCGCCTTTGCATCTGCAGAGGCATATTTCTGGATCACATCAAGACCTGTCGCGAGAACATACAGGATACCGCCATCCCTGTAGGAGATCTTGATATAGTCCTTGACTACCTTTTCCACCTCTACCTTTTCAATACCCTGATAAATACCAAGCCCATGATTTTCATGGACAACATAATCTCCGACAGACAGTTCGGAAAAGTCGTTGATCTTCCTTCCTTCATACTGCTTTTTCTTCTTTTTTTTCTTCTTTTCAGCACCAAAGATATCACTCTCAGAAATGACCGCAAACTTCAGCAGCGGATATTCAAAGCCCCGGAATACTCTTCCATAGAAGGTCATGATCTCTCCTGGCTTTATCTCCCTGTCCGGATCCTCGGTATAAAATGATGTCAGTCCATCTTCTGACAGATCAGCCGCAAGTCGTTTCGCCCTTGTTCTGGAACCGGAAAGCAACAGCACACGATAACCGTTTTTCTTATATCTCTGCAGGTCTGATACCAGTGCTTCAAAGCTGTTATTATAGGAAGAGATACTCTTGGCAGAAATATCTGCTTTCCAGTCAGGCTTCAGCAGTCCGCCCTTCAGGTCAAGTGCAGCCAGGGATGCCAGACGGAATGCGGACATCCTGGCTGTTACCTCAGCTACAGAATACAGAAAGTCTGCCTGTCCCGGAAGAATATAGCCCTTTTCCAGACGGTGGCTCATGCTCTCCCTGAATTCGAGTTCTACTGCTGACGCATGCTCCCTGATCCTCGCCGGTTCATCCAAAAAAACAATACTGTTCTCCACGTCCAGACAGTTCAGGAAAGATACCGTATCCTCATAAAAATATCTGACATATCCATCCAGATTGGCCAGGCTCTTATAAGCAAATACCTCTTCCTTCAGCGTATTCATCTGCTCTTCCACCCGGTGGGCTTCTTCCGTTTTAAATTCCTTCCGGAGTTTTTCTGAGAACTTTTTGCTTTCCTTCTCAATCTGCTCCATGCCCTTTTTCAGTTGTTCCTCTGTAAGGATCAGCTCACAGGCCGGATAGATCGTTATGGAAGAAAGCTTCTCAATAGACCTCTGGCTCTGCACATCAAAGCTGCGGATGGATTCCACATCATCTCCCCACAACTCGATCCGGTACGGGTTTTCCTCTGTCAGATCGAAAATATCAATGATCCCGCCACGAATGCTGAACTGCCCCGGTGCTTCCACCTGATAGACATTCTCATAGCCAAGCTTCACGAGCTCCCCTGCCATCTTTTTTTCATCCAGAGAGCCATTACAGCTTACCGTGATCACATTATCCCTGAAAACAGAAAGTGGAATCTGCGGTGCAAGAAGACTCCCAAAGGTCGTCACCACAGTAAAGGGTCTTCCCTCCATCATCCTGCGGAAACACCGGATCCTCTCCTTGGTAAGCTGATTTCCATGGATATCTGCCTGATAAAAGATCACATCCCTGGCTGGAAAACAGGTCGTATTTCTGTCATAAAAGCGGTAGTCCTCCTGCAGCTCCTTCATCCTTTGGTCGCTGAAGGTCACGATCAGCCTGCACCGGAGTCCTTCCGAAAGGCCATATGCCATATGAAGCTTCTGGGACTCCACACAGCCTGTCAGAGCTGCATATTTCCCCGGCTTTTTTAATAGTTTCCTTATTTCTTCAAATTCCGAAAGCTCATATAACGGAGCTGTCAGTGCCCTCATATGATTCCTGTTCCTTTCAGTCCTTCTGGTTTTTCTTCGAGTTATACAGATTCATTGCCTTATCAATATCTTCTGCAAGGATCGTTTCAATGGCTTTTACTGCTGTCTTTCTGCTCTCTGCCATGATCTTTTCCTCTTCCTTCGAAAAATGTCCAAGCACATAATCCGCCAGATCATAGCCTGCAGGCTTTTCCCCGACACCCATTTTGATTCTGGCAAAGTTTTCATGTCCAAGCTGTGCAATGATATTCTTAAGCCCATTATGTCCACCTGCACTGCCCTTCTTCCGGATCCTGATCTGTCCTACATCCAGACTGATATCATCTGCAATGACGATCAGTTCTGTAGTCTCATCGATCTTGTAGAAGCGTACTGCCTCTGCAATACTCTCCCCACTGAGGTTCATATAGGTCAGTGGCTTTAACAGAAGCACCTTTTCAGAACCGATCATGCCCTTTCCGGTCAGTCCTTTAAACTTGTTTTCCAATACCCTTATATTATATTTCTCTGCCAGCTCATCAATAACCTGCCAGCCAATATTATGCCGCGTTCCTTCGTATTTTGTCCCTGGATTCCCCAGTCCTGCGATCAGATACATTTTTCTTTTCCTCGTTTTCTGTTCCTGTGCACCTGGAAGGGTGCATAGCTGAAATTTATTTATACATGATAAAATAAGGCCATATTTATCATATGCCCCTGTGTTGTTTTCAATATAACATATTCCCTAAACTTTTGGCAACCAGATAAAAAGCACATTATCCGCTGGAAGCAAAGAAAGGAAACCACTTTTTCAGTAGTCTCCTTTCCCGGCTATAATTTCTTATATATTTTCTCTGATATATTGTGCCAGTTCTTTTACATCCAGTGTGTGCTTTGTCATTCCCAGCTTTGTTGCAATCCTTACAACTGCCGGCTGTTTTAGCATGGCTCGGTCCATAATCTCTTTTTCAAAAAAGACTTCTTCTGTCTTTCCATCTGCCAGAATCTTCTTCTGACACATGACAATCACTCGGTTATAGTTATCTGCCACAAATTCCATATCATGCGTGATCGTCACAATCGCTTTGCCACGTCCTGTCAGAATGCAATTTAACTGTGACAGTCTTTCCAGTCCATCCAGATCCTGCCCGGCTGTGGGTTCATCAAAGATCATCACATCACAGTCACTGGCGATCACCGACGCGATCGTTACAAACTTCCGGATAGACAGTGGCAGATCATATGGGTTTTCCTCCAGGTATTTGTCCATGCCTGTCAGCTCTGCTGCATCCTTGATTCTGCGCTCCCTTTCCTCTTCCGGCACCTTCATCTTCTTCAGCCCATACTCGATTTCTTTATAAACTGTCGCATTGAAGATCTGGTCATCCGGATTCTGAAATACATAGCCTACCCTGCGTGCCATCTGCGCTGTCGTATATTTCTTTGTAGATTCTCCATTGATTAGTACATCACCGGAACAAGGTCTTGTAAGTCCATTCAGCATCTTCACTGTTGTTGTCTTTCCTGCACCATTTTGCCCTATGATTGCAATGTTTTCTCCCGCTTCAATAGAAAAACTCACATCATCTACAGCCAGATAACCATTAGGATATTTAAAAGATATATTTTTTACCTCTACTAATGCCATTTCGTCACCTTCCTGCTAGTTCTTCCTTTTTTCCTGCAGCATTTGTATCATTTCATCTACAGTGACCGGAATCGAATCCAAATCAATTCCCTGTTCCTGTAATTCCAGAGCAATTTGGGTGCACTGGGGAAGCCTTGTATGATATTCTCTGCATTTCGGATTTGCAAAAACTTCTTTCGGAGTTCCTTCCATTACAATCCTGCCCTCATCCATAACAACCACCTGATCCGCATATTCTGCTACCTGTTCCATCTTATGTTCCACCAGTACGATCGTTTTCCCCATGCTCTTCATGAGTTTGATGATCTCAAAGATGTCATCCGTGCTCTGGGGATCGAGCTGGGAGGTCGGCTCGTCAATAACAAAAATATCCTGTCCCATAACAAGCACGGCTGCCAGTGCCACGCGCTGCTGCTGACCGCCTGAAAGCTGATACGGATCCCGATCGCGAAATTCTTCTGTTTTAGTCAGCTTCATGATCTCTTCGACCCGTTTGCGGATTTCATCCGGCTCAATTCCCATATTGCAGAGCCCATATGCCAGTTCATCAAAAACTGTAGGTGCAACACCACTGATCTGAGTAAACGGATTTTGAAATACAAATCCGACATCCATCGCTGTAGTCCCCAGTTCTTCCTCCTGCACATTTTTCCCATTAACAAGGACTTCTCCCGAAATATCTCCTTTATAGAAAATAGGTACAAAACCACGAATTGCATTACATAATGTCGTTTTTCCGCTTCCATTCGCTCCCACAATGGCGCACAGTTCTCCTTTTTTTACTGTGAGGGACACATTTTTCAACGTTGGTACCTCAGCCGTCGGATACTGATAAGTTAAATCCTTAATGACTATACTATCCATAAGACAATTTTCCCTCCAATCGCTGCAACAACGGCCGCAATAGCCAGAATCCGCACTGCCTTATCTGTCCCGGTATCCGGGATTTCATGCAGGGTTGTTTTTTTACACGGAGCTGAAAAGGCTCTTGCTTCCAACGTGATCGCTCTTTCCTCTGCACTGACAATGGAATTCAGGATCAGTGGTCCTACAGATGGAAAAAATGCCTTGGCACGTACAATAAGATTACTTTCCATTTCAATCCCACGGGATTTTTGTGCTTCCAGAATAGTCCCCATCTTCTTGTTCATCTGTGGAATAATACTTGCTGTAGACATCAGCACATAGCTGACTGTCGGGGATACTCCCTTTTTTTCCAGTACCGCCATCAGTTTATTCAAATTCAGGATCTTTACTGACAGGATTGCGGCAGAACCAATTCCCAGGATCTTCGAGCACAGGGAAACCGCCTTATCCAGTCCTTCCTGTGTGATTGAAAATACCCACAATTTCCAGATCACAGTATCCCCAGGAATAAACAAAATCTGGAAAATAAAACAGACTACTGTTACAAAGAAGATCGTTTTTACCCACAGCTTCAGGTATTCCTTTCCTGTCCGGTATGTAAATGCTATCCCTATCATTACCAACACACATATTATAGCTGTTCCGTTACCAAAGAGCGCGGAAATGATTGCCAATGCCAAAATAATATATAAATTTGTCAAAGGATTCAGTATATTTTTCTGTTCCTTATTATTCTGCATTTCTTTCTCCTATCTTTTTGTTGGTTTTCCGTTATACTTATTTTGACTTTTGGGCATCCTTTGCTTCCTTCGCTCTTTTTCTGGCCTCAATAAAGACAGGACCATTTGCAAACTTATACAGATTTCGATCCGACATATTACGGATAACCATATAAGGAATCAACAGTGAAATAAATTTATCCGGTATCTCTGCAATGAAGTTACCGATTACCTGTGCTGGCCAGAAAGGAACCCCTGCTGTGATCATGGCTCCGATAATAGCTGAGCTTGTGGTTCCATCAAATCCTCCAAAAAATACAACTACAACAAAGATGGAAGCAAACACACCCATTAAGATAATAAGCACACCAGAAATAATGAATCTCTTAACATCAATAAACATGCCCTTTTTAGCCAAAAGACCGGTTGTAATACCAAAAATTGCGCTTACGATCGCATACGGCAGAGCTGTCGGTGCTGTCAGGGAAACAACAACATTACTCAGAATACCTGTAATACATCCCACGATCGGTCCTGCCAGGATAGATACCAGAAAAGTTCCGATCGAATCAAGATAAATTGGCAGCTTCAGCAAACCGGCCAGTGTTCCTCCAACCCAGTTAATAGCAACTGCAATGGGAATAATTAAGATAGTAACTAAATTGATTTTTGATTCTTTTCCTTTGCTCATAGTGTTTCTCCCTTCATCCTATACATTATATTGTTTTACGATATCTTCATATCCTGGAAACAGGTAGTGGAAAAATGTTTCAAAAAACAGCTTTTTATCCGCTCCGGTTGCCACCAGACAGTTCTTCTTTTTATCCTTGTAGATAAAAGTAGGATATACGACTGATGCTCCCTGACAGAGTCCTTCTGTCTCCACATCCACAAATGCTTCCTTGGTTTTTACAATTTCGCGGTTAAGCAAGTATGCAATGATCAATACATCGCAGAGCTCGCATCCGATCTCTTTTGCATAATTCCAGTGTCCATCTACATATACACGGGTAATCTGATGTATAAAACGGGATGCCGGTGTATTGATCTGCCAGAGCAATTCTCTTAAGTCTGAGTTCAGCCAGACATCCCGTGTGGCATCCAGACCGATCATTGTAACTTTTTTGAATCCTGCCTGGAATACAATTTTAGCAGCCTCCGGATCCATCCAGAAATTAAATTCCGCATGCGGTGTCATATTACCACCATTTTCTGCCCCACCCATAATAACAACTTCTTTCACATTATGTATAAACTCCGGATCCTTCTGAATTGCCTTTGCAATGTTGGTGAGTGGTCCAATCGGCACCAGGGTAATATTACCTTTATCTTCTCTTACTTTACGGATCAAATAATCTACAGCATCCTCTTCTTCCGGCATTCTCTGGCTCTCGGCCATCCGCAGATTTCCAAGTCCGTCATCTCCATGAAATGCTTCACAATGCTCATGCACCCGGACCAGCGGTTCTGCACTTCCTTTATAAACAGGAATATCATTCCTTCCGGCAATTTCCAGTATCCTGAATGCATTCTTCGTAACCTTATCCAGTCCCACATTTCCATTTACCGTAGTGAGCGCCAATACTTCCAGTTCTTGCTTTGCAGATAATGCAAGTAAGATCGCAATCGCATCATCGATTCCGGGATCTGTATCAATAATAATTTTTTGCATGTCTTCCTTAATCTCCTCCATATTCTCTAATTTCTTCCAAAGTTGGAATAGAGGTCTGCGCCCCTTTTCTTGTCACCGCTATGGCAGATGCTTTCTGTCCAAAGGAAATTGCCTCTCTGCAGTTTTTTCCCTGGCTGAGTGCCAGTGCAAAAGCAGCTGTAAAGCAGTCTCCTGCTGCCGTGGTATCCACCGCCTTCACCTTATGAGCTGGAAAATACTCTTCTGAGTCCGCCGTCACATGAATACAGCCTTCACCTCCAAGTGTAACAATTACATTTTTTACTCCTTTCCTGATAAGTTCCCGTGCTGCACATATCCTTTCCTTCCGATCTCCCATGCCGGTTCCCGTAAGAATTCCTATTTCGGTTTCATTTGGTTTTATAAAGTCAATTCCATTCCACAAGCTTTCCGGTATATCACTCCTGGCAGGTGCCGGATCAAGAATGATCGTCTTTCCCTCCTCTACTGCCAGCTCCTTAACATACTGAACAACTTCCAATGGTATTTCCAGCTGCATGACAATAATATCACTTCCGCAGATCAGCTCCCGATTTTCACGAATCAATTTCTTAGTTACTTTTCCGTTTGCTCCAGCTATGATGATAATAGCGTTATCTCCATTACTGTCCACCGTAATATAAGCCTGTCCTGTAGGAACCGCCTTCAGTTTTTCCACATGTGAAACATCCACATTTACTGCATTCAGATTGTCCAAAAGCTGTTGTCCTTTCGTGTCATCCCCAACCGCTCCGAGCATGACAACCTTCCCCCCCAGCTTTCCCACTGCATATGCCTGATTAGCGCCCTTTCCACCTGGAATCTGTTCTACACTTTTCCCCGTGATCGTTTCTCCGCATTTAGGCATGTGAGGTGTTTCTATCACAGTATCCATATTCAGACTTCCCACTACTAAAATTTGTTTCAATCTGCCTTCACCTTCCTCCTTGTGTAATATTGGGAATGAATTTCATCTTCATAAATATCTACAGCCCTTCTGTCTGGCAACGCCTGCTGCACTCCATGTCTGGTAACGCTGATCCCGGAAGCATAGATTGCAAACCCAACCGCTTCCAGCAGATTTCTTCCCTCGCTCAGATAAACCGCTAATGCACTGATAAAAGAATCTGCACCCCCAGTAGTATCTACAGCTTCAAAACCAGTACCATCAAAGTACATAGAATAGTCATCATTTTTCAGATAGCATCCTCTTGCCCCCAGAGTCACTATGACATTCTTAACTCCCTTTTCCCTTAAAATATAAGCCTTTTCTTCTATTGACGCGTTTCCCGGAACAAGTATGTGCAATTCCTTTTCATTTGGTACAAAATATGTAATCTCCTGGTATATTTTATCATTCAGGACTTCGGCCACTGTAGGTTTCAAAATTACCTGTGTTCTATTCTCCCTGCAAAGTCTGACAGTATGCTCCACTATCATTTCCGGAATTTCTGTAGATACCAGGCAATACTTTGCTTTTTCAAACAGATATTCATATTGATCAATCTGCTTCATACTCAATCCTCTGTTAGCACCTGTATAGACGGTAATTGCGCTTTCTCCGCTCTGGTCCACATGAATATAAGCTTTTCCCGTAGGAAGCACTGTATTAAATCTGACTCCGTCTACATGCACATGATTTTCAGTAAGACTGGTATAAATCTGTTTTCCTTCCATGTCGTTGCCAAGACATCCGATCATATAAACCTGACCTCCAAGCTTTCCAACTCCGACAGCCTGATTTCCTCCCTTTCCTCCCGGGAAAATATACACCTTATTTGCCATCTGGTTTTCACCTGCGCCTGGAATTTCATTTACATAGATTGTCACGTCTATGTTCATACTTCCAACTACTACGATCTTCTCACCCTGTCTGTCTGCCGGTGGTCTCACTACACTGTTTCTCCATTTGACCTGTGGTTCAAATTTTCTGACCACCTCAATTCTTTTTTCCTGGTTAATGATTTCCAGCAGACATTCCACTGCAGCGGATACCATTTTTTCAATAGGAAACTGCACTGCCGTAATACCATTTCCCACATATTCCAGTTCATTTTCATCTCCTATGGAAATCAGGGATATTTCATCCGGTACTACTGTATTATTTTTGGACAGTACACGTTCTACGTAACAGGCAACCTCCGGTGATCCACAGACAATGGCTGTTACACGTTCTTTCATTACCTGCGGTATTCCAATTTTTTCAATGTCGTTCACGGAATCAAAGATATAGATCCACAACGGATTGTAGTGCAGATTATTGTTCTGCATTGCTATTTTATAACCGTCCAGAATACTTTTATCCTGCTGTGTAACAATACAGGCAATCTTCTGATGCCCTTCTTTGTAAAGCTGACTAACTGCTATTCTGGCAGCTTCTGATGGCCGATAATAAAATGTTGTTTTCTGTCTCTCATCAAATGTCCTTGTATCACTCAGATATACCGTTGTATCTTCCATATTCCCATCTGCAACCCAATGGGACTCGTCAATCAGAAATCCGGATATCTTTTTCGTCTTCATCTCCTTTACAAGCTGTTTTGTATCTTCCATACCATCCGCATATCCGACAACAAGACTGTAACCATTCTCCCTTGCGGCCTTTTCGGCTACGAGCTGCATCTTCTGCTTTGTCCGATTGTCTTTGCGAAGAATCATCCCTATGAGACGAGATTTCATCCCCTCCTTTTCCAGAAATTTAAAATAAGGAATATAATGTTCCTGTTCAATAACATCCAGAACTTTTTTCTTTGTTTCCTCACTGATATCACGGTCTTTTCCATTCATAACTTTTGATACCGTAGAGGCAGATACTCCTGCTATTTTTGCAATATCCCGTATATTCATGAAATCCTCACCAAACTAAATTATTCTAAAAGCTTTTAGTAAACTCGTTTCGCTTGATAACATCTTATCATTTTGTGCGATATAGTGCAATAATTTCAAAAAGCAAAACTGTTTTCCGACATATTGCACAATTTACATCTTTACTAAACACTGTTTCGTTCTCAGAAAGTAAAAAAGACTGGTAATAATGCCAGTCTTAAGTCTCAAAAAAAGAGGCTGAAAAACCATATCATCATACTGGCTTTTCAGTCTCTTTATTGTAACTGGTATCAGGTTTTTCAGGTCTCTGCCTAAGCCTCTTCGTCCGGTTCCTGCAGCGCCTGTTCATAACGATCCAGAATGATCTTCTGGATATTTTCTCTTGTTGAGGAATTAATAGGATGTGCGATATCCCGGTACTCTCCATCTGTCGATTTCTTACTCGGCATGGCAATGAAGCAGCCCTTTTCTCCCTCTATCACTTTAATGTCATGGATTACGAATTCATCATCGATCGTAATGGATACGATCGCTTTCATCTTACCCTCCTTCGCAACCTTTCTGATCCTTACATCTGTAATCTGCATAGCATTCCTCTCCCCTGTTTCGTTTATTTATTCTGCATCAATGCTGCTGTGGCTTAGATCACATACCTGTCACTGCGTTCAATAACAACCTTGATCTTTCCCTCTTCCCCTGCATGATAGGAATTGGCTCTGATCGTGCCGTGGCTTTCTACAATACAGTTTTCAATATGCGTATTATCCCCAATGTACACATCGTTGAGAATAATAGAGTTCTTGATATAACAGTTGTTTCCGATATAAGCCTTTTTGAAGATTACGGAATTCTCTACAGTACCATTAACGATACAGCCGCTGGAAACCAGACTATTCTTCACACTGACTCCTACATTGTATTTGGCAGGCGGAAGGTCATCCACCTTGGAATAGATATCCGGATACTGTCTGAAGAAATAATCCCGGATTTCCGGTTTTAAGAAATCCATATTGGTATTGAAATAATCATCAATACTTGCAATATTGCTCCAATATTCCTGCATCTTGTATCCATAGATCCGCTTCATGTTCTTATAACGGATCAGAATATCCTTAACCAAATCATATCTTTCTTCTTCTGCACATTTCTCCAGCATCTCGATCAGCTGTCTTCTTCTGACAACATAGATACCACAGGAAATCGTGTTGGACTTGGCAACTACCGGTTTCTCTTCAAACTCCTCGATCCGGCTTTCCTCATTCATCTTCAGGATGCCAAAACGATCTACATTCTCACTTGCCGGCATGTCCTTACATACCACTGTAATATCTGCCTTCTTTGCAATGTGATACTCCAGCACTTTATTGTAATCCAGCTTGTAGACACAGTCACCGGAAGCAATTACCACATAAGGCTCATGGCAGTTCTTCAGGAAAGAAAGATTCTGTGCAATAGCATCTGCTGTTCCTCTGTACCAGGCATTGCTTTCTGCTGTCACAGACGGAGTCATCACATACAGTCCCCCCTGCTTTCTGCCAAAATCCCACCACTTGGAAGAGCTGAGATGCTCATTCAGACTTCTGGCATTGTACTGGGTCAGTACAGCTACCTTCTGGATATGGGAGTTCGTCATATTGCTCAGTGCAAAATCAATGCTACGATAGCTTCCTGCCACAGGCATGGCGCACACTGCTCTTTTGGTAGAAAGTTCCTTCATACGATAGCTGCTGCCACCTGCTAAAATAATACCGATCGCTCTCACTTTTCATCACCCGCCTTAATAATTAGTGTTTTACCGCTTGCAAGGCAGTTATCCGGATAATCCTCAGCAGTAGTGGTTCCGAATACACAGGTATTCTTACCAACAGTGATGCCATCCGGTATCACGCTCTTTTCACCAACAGTTGCAATGCTGTGGTTATAGATATGCGGATCTGTTTCATTTTCCACTTCTTCACCGATACCCAGCTTCACATTGTTTCCGATGATGGCCTTCTCTGCAACGATGGCCTTATTCAGTTCACAGCCATCCCCGATCACAGTTCCGTTCATAATAATGGAATCCCTTACCACCGTATCCTTACCAATGGTTACCCCACAACCAATCACGGAGTTGTAAACCTGTCCGCTGATCTCACTTCCCTCACCGATAATACTTCTCTCTACCAGACTGGTCTCTGCGAAATACTGTGGAGGAAGAATCTCACTCTTGGTATAGATCTTCCAGTACTCTTCATAAAGATTAAATTCCGGAACGATATCGATCAGTTCCATATTGGCTTCCCAGTAAGAATTCAGCGTTCCTACATCCTTCCAGTAGCCGTTAAATTCAAAAGCATAAAGTGGTGATCCCTTGCCATGGCAATACGGAATGATATGCTTACCAAAATCAAGTCCCGGCTGGTCTGCATTGGCAAGAAGGGCTTCCTTCAATGTCTTCCAGTTGAATATGTAAATACCCATGGATGCCAGGTTGCTTCTCGGATTGGCAGGCTTCTCTTCAAAGTCTGTGATCTTCTTATCCTCATCTGTGATCATAATACCAAAGCGCTTCGCTTCTTCCATCGGAACAGGCATGACTGCAATGGTACACTCTGCTCCCTTTTCCTTATGGAAATCCAGCATCACTTCATAATCCATCTTATAAATATGATCTCCTGACAGGATCAGGATATAATCGGGATTAAAGCTCTCCATGTAATCAATGTTCTGATAGATCGCATTTGCGGTACCTGTATACCACTCACTGTTTGTCACCTTCTCATAAGGCGGCAGGACACTGACTCCACCAATATTCCTGTCCAGATCCCACGGAATACCAATGCCAATATGCGTATTCAGCCGGAGGGGCTGATACTGTGTCAGCACACCCACTGTATCTACACCGGAGTTAATACAGTTGCTGAGCGGGAAGTCAATGATACGGTACTTTCCCCCAAAAGATACCGCAGGTTTGGCCACTTTTGAAGTGAGCACACCAAGTCTGCTTCCCTGACCGCCCGCTAATAACATGGCAATCATTTCCTTTTTAATCATGTTGTCACCTCTTACCAGTATTTTTTGTGAATATTTTGTTCTTAATAATCGGTAGACCGTTACAGTTTCCAATCATCAAGTTTACGAATAGTATATCATATAACCATTTGAATGTGAATATTTTTTACAAAAATTTTGCTCATTTTACATGCTTTTATGTAAATATCTTACAATTCTCTACTATTTAAATTTACACTTTCGAATCGTGTTTACAACATTTTGTGTTATGTAAAAGAAGCAGACCATACATTTTGTTCAAAATGCTATTGGTTTTTTTGTATAGGATGTTTATAATATCAGTATAATTATCTTTGGAGGTTATTTCCATGTATCAGATCGATTTTCACCACCCCATTCATATATATTTTATCGGAATCGGCGGCATCAGCATGAGCGGTCTTGCAGAGATCCTGTTAGATGAAGGCTTTACCGTATCCGGCTCTGACATGCGCCCCTCTCCCCTGACTGAGCTTCTCGAAAAAAGAGGTGCCCATATCTACTATGGCCAGCGGCGCGAAAATCTGTCAGGTGACCTGGATCTTGTTGTTTATACCAGCGCCATCCATCCGGATAATCCGGAAATGCAGGCAGCTGCAGCGCTTTCTCTTCCTCTTCTCACAAGAGCAGAGCTCCTTGGTCAAATGATGAAGAATTATAAGCTCCCTATTGCCATCAGCGGCACCCACGGCAAAACCACAACCACTTCCATGATTTCTGAGATCCTGCTCCATGCAGAGCTCGATCCAACCCTTTCCATCGGCGGTATCCTGAAGACTATCGGCGGCAATATCAGGATCGGTCATTCTGAGTACTTTGTAACAGAGGCCTGCGAATATACCAACAGCTTCCTGAGTTTTTATCCAAAGATCGGTCTGATCCTTAATATCGAAGCAGACCATCTGGATTTCTTTAAGGATCTTGCAGATATCCGTTCTTCATTCCACCGTTTTGCCCTGCTCCTTCCTTCGGACGGTGCACTGATCATAAATGGCAGTATTTCTGATCTTTCCGAGATCACAGCGGACGTAGCCTGTCCCATTATCACCTTTGGTATGGATCCTTCCTTTACCTACAGTGCCACCGATATCACTTATGACGAAAAGGGCTGTGCCTCCTTTACTTTACTGAGGGAAGGAGCTCCTGACGGACATTTTACCCTGTCTGTCCCCGGAGAACACAATATTCTGAATGCTCTTGCAGCAATCGCACTCGCAGACCTCCTTTCTGTAGATCCATCTGTTACTGCAGCGTCCCTGTCCGATTTTCATGGTACTGACAGACGGTTTGAGTATAAGGGCCGTATCAATGGTATTACTATAATAGATGATTATGCACATCATCCCACAGAAATTACTGCGACTTTGAAAGCTGCTGCAAATTATCCCCACAAGGATCTGTACTGTGTATTCCAGCCACATACATTTTCGCGTACCAAGACATTTATGAAGGATTTTGCAAAGGCTCTGTCCCATGCCGATTATGTGATCCTTGCGGATATTTATCCGGCCAGGGAAACTGATAATCTCGGGATCAGTTCTGAAACACTTCAGAAAGAGCTTGAGGCTCTTGGCAAAACCTGTTATTATTTCCCGGATTTTTCTTCTATCGAAAAATTTATTTTGGAAAAATGTAAGCCGGGTGACCTGTTGATAACTATGGGAGCCGGAGATGTTGTTAAAATCGGAGAAAATCTTCTGAAATAATTTTTTATCCACGATATCCACATTCAGGAAGCTGCAAAGGCCTCTTTCGTATGTGGATATTTATTTTTATGGTGGGAGCAGATTTTACCTGTTTTTTACAATAGTTTTTCTTCTCCTCCGGTAAACTATCCACATTATCCACATTGTCCACAAAGTCCAGAAACCCTTGTAAATACTGGGTTTTCCGGAAAAATTGAGGTTTGCATTTCTTTTTTCATATGCTATAATCATTTTGCTTTGAAATGAAAATGTAAACAGCAGAGAGCAGGGATCAACGTGAGTCGTTTTACTATTTACCAGGACAACTATGCCGATACCACCATTGTGTCCAATTTATTTATTGATGAATATATGAAGGATGCCAATGATGCGCAGATTAAGATCTATTTATATCTTCTGCGTATGATGAGTGCGCATAAGGCTACCAGCGTGTCCGATATTGCGGACAAGTTTAATCACACTGAAAAGGATGTGATGCGGGCACTGAAGTACTGGGAAAAGAATAATCTTCTCGCACTGGAATATAACGAGGACAGAACCCTGTGCGGCATCCGTCTGCTGGATGTAACCAGCCGCAGCGAAAACGATGTTCTTCCCCTGACCAAAATCGTCAGCATGCCTGTTACTGTCTCGAAGAAGGACATAGCAGGCAGAAGTATCACAGAAGAGCCCGCTGTCCGGACAGCTGCTGAAACGGCTGATCCTTTTGCAAAGCCCTCCTACTCTCTGGATGAGCTGAAGGAATTTAAGAATAACGAGGAAACCTCCCAGATCATCTTTGTTGCCGAACAGTATATCGGCAGACCACTGACTGCCCCCGAAATGAAAACCATTCTTTTCTTTTCAGACAGACTGCATTTCTCTGCTGACCTGATCGACTATCTGTTCCAGTACTGTGTGGAAAAGGGCAAGAGGGATTTCCGTTACATAGAAAAGGTGGCCATCAGCTGGGCACAGGAGGGTATTTCTACTCCTGCACAGGCCGCCAGATATGCTGCCAAATACGACAAGAACGTATATGATATCATGAAGGCTCTTGGCAAATCCTCTATCCCGACCAAGGCAGAAGCTGATTATGCCATGAAATGGGTCAGAGAGTATGGCTTTACTTCCGATATCATCATGGAAGCCTGTGAAAGAACTGTCCTTGCTACTGACAAGCACCGCTTCGAATATGCTGACAGTATTTTGAAAAGCTGGCATGAAAACCACGTAAAGCACAAGGCAGATATCCGTACCATGGATGAAGCCCATTCCCGGAAGCCGGCAGCCAAAACCGCTCCCAGGAACGGACAGTTCAACCAGTTCATGCACACTGATTATGACTTTGATACTCTGGAAAAAGAGATCTTAAGTAACTAAAAGGAGCGTACCCGTGGCACTTACCAATTCCCAGTATGAAACCATTATGAAGCTCTATGAAGCCAGGCAGACGAATAGCCGCCATCTTCTCGAAGAGCGGACAGCTTACGTCATGAAACACATCCCCGGCTACAATGAAGTCAGAAATGAGATCGCCTCTGTTTCTGTCAGACAGGGAAAACAGCTTCTTCTCGGGAACAAAGATGCCATAGAGGATCTGAAAACGGAGCTTGCAAGGCTGCGCAGGAAGCAGGATGCACTCCTTACAGATGCCAGTCTTCCCACTGATTACCTTGCTCCGGTCTATGAATGTCCCGCCTGTAAGGATACCGGATATATCGATGGCAGGAAATGCCATTGTTTTCTGCAGGCGCAGATCGATCTCCTGTACGAACAGTCCGGAATCCGCAAAATGCTGGAGAATGAGAATTTTTCTACCCTGTCCTATGAATACTATCAGGGAGAGGATCTGACAAGATTCAAAAATACTGTCCTCACCTGCAGAAACTTTATCAATAATTTTAATTCAGACTACCACAATCTCTTTTTTTATGGTACAGTTGGTACGGGCAAATCCTTTCTCTCAGGCTGTATTGCCAAAGAGCTGATTGAAAGTGGTCATTCTGTGATCTACTTCAGTGCTACTGGACTTTTCGATACCCTGTCCAAATATAAATTTGACTATAGAAACAGTGATGACCTCCGAAGTTCCTATGGAGATCTGTTCGAAAGTGATCTGCTGATCATTGATGATCTTGGCACAGAATTTACCAACAACCTGATTGCCTCTGAGCTTTTTTCACTGATCAATGACAGACACCTGCGTAAAAAAGCTACTATTATATCCACTAATCTTTCACTGGAGGATTTCCGGAACCGATATTCTGACAGGATCTTTTCCAGAATCACCAGCAACTACGAAATCTGTAAGATAACCGGACCTGATATCCGGATGTATAAAAAAAGACTTCAGAACAGAAAGTGAGGACTCCCATGTCACAACGCGAAGAAACAAGAAATCTTGAGACCATACCTGTCGGATCTCTGGGTATTATTCCCCTGGAGGGCTGCAAATCCCTCGGTCAGAAGGTAGATGATTATCTGGTAGAATGGAGGACTGTCCGTGAAAGCGAGCATAAAAACAGCCTTGCCTTTTCAGGTTATCAGCGCAATTCCTACATTCTGAAGGCCAAGGTACCGCGTTTTGGTTCCGGTGAAGCAAAGGGTATGATCCTAGAATCTGTCCGTGGTACAGATCTTTATATTCTCGTTGATGTTGCCAATTACAGCCTGACCTATTCTCTCTGTGGACGCGAAAACCACATGTCCCCGGATGATCACTATCAGGACCTGAAGCGTATCATTGCCGCTGTGGGTGGTAAGGCAAGACGGATCACTGTGATCATGCCTTTCCTCTACGAAAGCCGCCAGCACAAGAGAACAACCCGTGAATCCCTTGACTGTGCACTGGCACTGCAGGAGCTGGTTCATATGGGTGTTGATAATATCATCACCTTTGATGCACATGATCCACGTGTGCAGAATGCGATTCCTCTGCATGGTTTCGAAACAGTACAGCCTACCTATCAGTTTATCAAGGGTCTGCTCCGCAACGTGGACGATCTGCAGCTTGACTCCGACCACATGATGGTCATCAGCCCCGATGAGGGTGGTATGGGACGTGCTATTTACATGGCCAACGTACTCGGTCTTGATATGGGTATGTTCTACAAGCGCCGCGATTATACAAGAATTGTTGATGGCAGAAATCCCATCGTTGCCCATGAATTTCTTGGCTCATCTGTAGAAGGCAAGGATATGATCATTATTGATGATATGATCTCATCTGGAGAAAGCGTGATCGAGGTTGCTACTGCCCTGAAAGAGCGACGTGCAAGAAAAGTGTTTATCTGTACTACCTTCGGTCTGTTTACAAATGGCCTGGAGCGCTTTGATAAGGCATATCAGAGCGGTATCATTGACAAAGTCCTGACCACCAACCTGATCTACCAGACACCGGAGCTTCTCTCCAGAGAATGGTATATCAACTGTGATATGAGTAAATACATCGCTTACCTGATCGACACCCTGAACCACGATGCATCTATCAGTGATCTTCTGGATCCTAATGAACGTATCCAAAAGGTTGTCGGCAAATACAAAAGAGGCGAAAGGATCTGATCTTCCTGATCCAATGATCCAATCAAAAGTAAAAGGTGTACCAGAGCAGTTCTCCGGTACACCTTCTTTTTGTTCTGTTCAGTTTTACTGTTCGTAATCCTTCTTAAGTCTGTTATTTACTTCCTTAAGGATTTCTCCGGGAACTCCCTTTTCAAAGATATCCCGTAGTCCCACCTTCTGCACAGCTTCACAGTAAGGTGTTTCAGCAGAAACAGCAGTCAGCTCCAGATATTTATCAACCGCTGCTTCCCTGTCCTCTCCTGCCAGAGCAAAGAGATCAAGACTTGTGAAAGCCGATGTACCATAACCAAGGTAGTAGCAGGGCTGCATAAAAAGATGGGGAATATCCACCCAGGAATACAGCTCCTGAATATCCGGATCATTTACAGCCATTCCATACTCTCTGGCCAGATTACAGTACAGTTTGTTCATCTCTTCTCTTGTCATATCCGGGTTTTCATACACACAGATCTCAAATTCAGCAAGCATACAGGCATTAGCTGTCTGCTCTGCAAGCTGCACCACATCCTGCAGTCGGAACATGTCTCCAGCTTCACCCTGGATCATATCCTGATCGTAATCATAAAAGAGCATTTCCAGTCCTTGGGAATGAATTTCACAAAGATCCATATTATTCACGACAAATAATGGATTACTCTTTTTATGGACTGCGTAGTTGTAGTGCCCAAATTCATGAATAGTCGTCACATAATCCTGACAGGTTCCATATGGTGCATCGAAAATAAAAGCATCTCCGTACCAGGGAAGTTCTATGGTATATCCAGTCTGTGCCTTGCTTTCTCCCGCATCCATATCATAAAGATCATATGCAAGCATATGGTCAAAGGCTTCTTCCATCTCCGGATCCAGCTCCCCAATGTATTTCTGCACAGCCGAAAGCCTCTCCGCTGCCGGACTGTCATTCAGCTCCTCCAGTGCGGAATCATCCATTTCATAGTAAAGAGATTCTATTTCGATCAGCCATGGCATGACTTCTTTTTTTACCTGTTTGAACAGGGCTTTAGCGTCTGCCGTGTCATAGTCCCGCAGATACAAGCCCCCATAGGCATACTCAGCATAGTTATCATATTCATACTCTCTGGCAAGCTGATCCCTGACAGATACCAGTTCACAGTAAATTTCCCCGATCACACTGTTTTTCTCTGCGTCATAATCATCCAGCAGTGCTTCATTATATTCCTGCTGCAGGCTGTTTTCCTTCAGGATCAAATCTTTTTCCTGCTCTGTCATTTCTTCATAATCCTGAAGGGAGCTTATTTCACTTTCAGTAAATACCTCAGAAAAAATTTCTTTGTAAGGAGAATTACATATCTGCGCCATAGCTGCATAAACTCTGTCCGTAATATCCACAGCATCCTCATACTGCTGTTCCTGCAGGCTGGCATTCTCTTCATCCCGCACATCCATGTCGTAGCGGATCTGAGACAGGGAATTACAGGTTCTCACCCGGATACAGCCATCCAGAAGACTTTCATACAGAGAAAGAGCTTTCTCTTCCTGAAGAACTACTGTTTCCTGATTTTCTTCCTGTCTGACCGCTTCTTTGGCCAGTTCCTCAAGATGATCCGCAGTTTCATATATGACATCTTTGTCATAGGTCAGATCCCTTTCTGCAAAAGGAACCTCTGACCAGTTATTACTCTGATAGAGAGTCGTTGTCCGGTAAACATACAGTGTATACGGAGATGACTCATCCGTATAGGTTCCGATCAGTGTAAACCCTTCCTCCTCTGCATTGGAAATGCAGATCCGGCTGAACAGATATCTTCCGGAAAGTGCCTTAAAGGCATCCACATCAATGGCAAGACTCTCATCCTCCACGTGATAATCCCTAACCGCCATCACAAGAGAGTTTTCCGTTGGGGAATACAGATATGCTCTGGCTCCCCAGGTGTCGAAATACTCCGCAGATGCCGCATTCTGCGACAGAGCCGGTGCGATCACCTTCCGGAACCTGTCCTTATAGTCCTGGGAATAAAAACCAAGGTAGCCATCCAGGGTGGAAATTCCGTTATATTCAAGAATCGCCGGGTGGAAGCCATAAGCCGCCGACCACTCTCCATTATAACCAATGTCCTCTTTCGCTTTCGCAAAGAGCTCTTCCGAATAAAATTCCCCGTAGCTTAAGTCATTGGATTCCTTTCCTTTCAGGATCTCATATGCCTTCGCTACACAGGTATGATAAAGATCATTATATCTCGTTCCCGAAAATACGATCAGCAGTACTGCTGCCACTGCCAGCAGATCCGTCAGAACGCACAGCCATTTTTTCTTTTCCTGATACAATCTCACAAGAACAACAAGAAATGCAAGATACCAGACAAAGGGGTTAAAGAAGATCGTCCTGTTGAACTGCCAGCCTTTCAGAGGTGGCACTATCTTTTCGATCAGGCTGCGGAAAGGCTCCAGATAGTAAATGCCATATACCACGCTGTTAAACACCAGAAGCACCATCAACAGATTGTAACCGTCATGGAAGATCCCTTTCGTATTTCCTTTCCGGATATAAGACACATTGAGAAACAGGAAATACAGAAGACAGACCGGCATCACCAGATATGTATGTATGCTTTCCGCATGGAACATTCCCTGTCTGAATCCATCGACCATGGTTTTCACGATTTCTCCACCTGTAAAGCTTCCCGCCTCCATGGTAGACCGGATCGTTTCCTCACTTCCAAACAGCATGGTTCCAAACAGCCGGTACTCAAACAGGATGTAGCCCGCTGAAAGTACGATAAGGGAAAGGATCATCCGAAACGGAAATTTTCGGTCCCTGATCCACAGAATAACAAAGGCTATCGCCAGATATCCCAGGATAAACAGGCCAAAATAAGAAAAATAGGATAACAGTGGATAAAGAAATAACAGCAGATACCACCCTGCCGACGGACTTCTGTATATTTTCCGCAGGAGATAAACCACCAGAGGAACAGATGCAAAGGGTATACCAAAGGCCGGAAAAACATTCAGGATCCCATAAGCAAACCCAGCAAGAAAGATCACCGGCTTACTTTCTCCATACTGATCCTTAAACAGATCTCTGGCAAGGAGTACCATGGAAAAGGTACCGATCACGATCTTCAGCAAATATCCTGCCACATACGCATAGTAAGATGGCAGGATCATATACAACAGAGAATAAAGTGAAAACTCGGAAGGCAGTACATCCCGGCTGATCCCTCCAAGAAACGGCACTTCTACGCCATGCTTCCAAAAGGCTCCTGTATTCTTCAGCATCTGGAACTGTGCCACGAACAGATCCAGGTTGTCATGCACGGAAATAATACTTCCCTTTCCGAAAATCCCAAACACAAGGGCTGCAAAAACAAGAAAGCCGATGATCAGAACAAGATACCATTTTTCTGCTATTTTTTTCACTCTTTACTTCTCCTCGTATTATAAGTTTATAGACCTCTCATTCAGAGGCTATAGACTTATTTTTTATGATGTAGGTATGGATGAATTGTTGGACATCCT
>NZ_JAOQKJ010000030.1:0-4726 GCF_025567405.1 Suilimivivens aceti
ACGGACAATGAAGCACAGGGGGAAGTAACGAAACGGACGGACAGCCGTTTTCCCCTCCGGCATTATAGCCAACAAAAAAGAGTATCAAGGGTAAACGCTGCGGTCTATGACCGCCCTTGACACTCTTTTCCTTATGGCTTTGATAATAAACAAGGGGAAATGGCTTCTTGTGGCATTTCTGCCCCTGTGATATAATGAACGACGCTACCGCCCCCAGACAGGTAGAGAAAGGGGGTGAACCGCATGAGTGAACTTCTGTCATTTTTTCTCTCTGTTTTGGCAAGTGTAGTTGCCTACTACATCTGCAAATGGTTGGACGGAGAAGAATAACTGGTAGCCAGCCTTGGGATTAAGCCACCCACCCAGAACGGAATAGAAAAGCCCCGGAGTCGCAACCTCCGGGGCTTTTTGCTGTGCCACATGAGCACTTCTGTCATTTTCGCCTACTGGTATTATAGCATATGCCTTTCGGCATTTCAAGTATACCCTACTTCCACCACTTCAATACAGTATGCCGGCTAAGCCCAGTTTCTCTCTCACAATCTATCTTCTTTCCGTCCGGATGCTGCTGTTTCCATTCTTCGACAATCTTCGACTTTTCTCCGCTGCCTTTTGGTCTACCCTCTTTATTTCTCCATGCTCCATTTGGATAATCCAATGTTTGTACCAACCTTGCACGCTCTAAATGTTCAGCCTGTTTTCTTCCGTTCCGTTTGCTTGCTGGCATAGCAATAGCCGATACTCTTTCGGCTTCCCTGCGACTGTATGTGACATAATTCTCTTGATAAAACTGCATGGCGTCCAGTATATCACGCTTGGTAAAGCGGTTATGCTCATCATCTGACATATCATCAAGGAACTGCAATAGGGAAAAAGCGTCTGTAAAAAGCTCATCTTCCGGAATATCGCACTTAACGGCATAGGACGCCAAAACGCAAAGGCAGCTGTATCTGTGCCCTACAGAAGCCCCCTCTTTTATTTTCCGCAGCCACCAATCATATAAGTCCCTTTTGACATGCCAGCGCTCACGGCGCTCCCCCTGCACAATTCGCTTTTCATACCATTCCGGGTACTTCTTCCGGGCTTCGGCAAGACTCAAATCGCTCTTATAGTGAAAATCCGTGACCGCCTTGCTCTTATCCATAAGATACCCGTTCAAATACTCAATCGTCACTCTCTCGCCCGTTTCAAAAGCCTTTACCGGGTATCTCTTTCCCAGCTTTGACTGCGTTCCAACCATACGGAAGCCCTGAAAAATCCCCTGATACTGAACCTGTTCCCGTTCTGTGAAAGTGCTTGTATAACGGTTCCAGACTTTCGCAATCAGCTCATACTTGAACTCTCGAAGCTTATCCTGCAAATGCTTATACAAGGGAACCGGCTTTTCCAGCAGATAATATAAATGCAGCCCGTGACCGCTGTTAATACAGTAAGTGCATTTCGGGATAATATCATGGTTCATTTGATGGAACACATCACGGAGCTGCGGCATCTCCACCCCGTCAAGGTCTATCGCTATCCCATACAGCCACCTTGCATTGGCTGCCGTCCGATTTCTGCCGGAATACGCCACAGGGGACATGACAGCAAACTCTGCCCCCTTGACCTCATCAATGACCGACAAATCATCAAATACAATCCGATTCTTCGCCTTATCATTCTCAACTATGGTTATAATGCCATTTGCCTTTCCGTCCTCAAAATGCCCCTTTCTCTCAAAACTTCCCTCTGGAAAAACAGCCCGATAAAACTCTTTCGGCTTCACTTCCTCAAAGAACTGCCCCAGCCATTCATTTTTCAGCTTATACAACTGCTTTTCAGTCGGTTTTTTTGCCATATTCCCACCACCTTTTTCTCCCCTCCAAAACACCTATAGGGGGCTTATATTATCAATACAGTTTATTGCACATTTTTGACCTCTTAAAAAAGGGCTGGTTTTCTCTCCCTTTCCTTGCCATTATAGCACTGCTACTTTTCCTTCGCAATCTCACTTTTCTCGTATTCAGAACAGTGCCCCCCTCTCTTTACACGGTCTCCGGCAACGGGACAATACCAATCTTTCCTATAAGCGCAGCTTGTGCAGCTCTCCTGCTCTCTTTTTTCTTTCTCCATAGTCTTTTACACCTCACTCCCTCTCGCCTTGACCGCTTATCTTATCACTGCATTATTTTACCTTTTTCTCTTCAAATAAAAAATTATCGCTACTATCAACATCACAACACCTATCGCAATAAGCAAGATGCTGACAAGAACACTATTCAACTTTCCTGCGACAAATACCGAGGTAGGACCATCTGCACCTCCGATTATAGCAATAGCATTATTATTCATCTTCAATGCAACACCCACAATAACAGATATTATTCCAACAATACCAGCAACGATTCCTAATATTTTTTTCATTGACTAATCTCCTTTCTCAACCTTCCGATTTGTCGATTTCTTTTTACTTACCAAGCATACCATATAACAGCATAAGAAACACTAAAATATTACAGACCATACCGCCCCAAAACAGGTACAGCTTTAAGCCCTCATATCTGAAAAAGCTGTTCTTACTTTCCTCCAGCTCCCGGATCTTTTGCTTCATCACGCTCGTAAGTGTATCAGACTGCTTCTCAAGAAGCTTTGTAGCCCTCTGTATAGCCTCTATATTCGCCTGTAACGCCTTTCTAACCTCTTGGACGGTGTTTTCCTTAACCTCATCTTTCAAACTCCCAATCTCGCCCGATATAGCGTCTTGAAGCAATTCGTTGCTGTTCTTCAGCAGCTCTACGCTCTGCTTCAGCTCGCTGATGAGCTTCCTGTTCTGCTCTGCGTCTCTCTGCCTGTTCTGCTCTGCCCTTACTTGTTCTTGATTTGACTGCTTCATCAATTCCTCGCAGTTCTCGCTCGACATCGCCAACGCTTCTTTGAGCAGACTGTTTTCCAGCTCTGTCCGGCTCTGTCGGTTTAACTCTTGAAGCTGCTCTCTTGAACTGCTCTGCTTCTGCTGTTCGTGCATTTCTCTCAAACTCATGCTCCATGCTCTCCTTTCCAAAATCCATATTGTAGTATTTTTCCAGCTTGTTATCCCTGATTTTACAAGCCTTTTCTCCTGCCTGTTCCCTGGCTAAGTCGGTATATGTGATGTACTTGTGGCTGTCCTGCCAGTCTACGCCGTACCCTCTTTCATTCATCATCCGGATAAAGTTTTCCCGGCTGGTCGCTGTTTCCTTACAGTCCAGCACCGCAAGGGCAATATCCTGCACATAGCTTTTGACCTTTCCCTGCTCTGCCTGTTTCAAAAGCTGGTAGGTGTCTTTGCTCCATGCCACCGTTTCTTCCCGGACTTCTCCAGCAAAGGTCTTTCCTTTCTCCGGCACATGCAAGCCCTGTTCCCGGCTCTGCTCGTTGCACCGTTCCTTTAGGTCTTTAAGGTCGTGCTTACTCCATTGGAGCTTATGACCGTCCTCATAATTTACGGAATTGACAATAAAATGCGTGTGTATATGCCCCTTGTCTATATGCGTGGCTATCAGAACTTCATGCCCTTTCCATGCCTTTGTATGCTCTGCCAGCTCGACAGCGTTCTTGTGAGCCTGCTCCGGGGTTATTTTCTCGTCCTCATGGTAGGATTGCACATAATGCTTATAGGTTCTTCCATCCGTCTTGCCCCACAGCTCCTTTGTGGCTTGCATTTCTTCCTTGACCGTCTCCGGCTCACAATGCAGACCGCTGACAAGCTTCTCCTCTGTCTTTTCTTTTTTTGTCACATAATCTATGGCGTGCCCTATGCCCGCCTTTGAAGATACCGCCTTAATGACTGCCATACTTTGTTCAGCTCCTCTCCATGCTTCCGCACTTCCGCTTCACTCGGCAACATTCCCCCCTCATTACACCGCTTTGCTATCTGGTTGAGGTTGTTCCCTATCCGTTTCAGTTCCGGGATAAGTTCCTTGATACCGTCCGTATTCACGATTTGCTTCTCCAGCACACAGGAAAGGATATATTCCTGCTGGTTCTTTCCACTCTCTGAAATCTTCTCCTGTAGCTGCTGGTATTCTTCTTCACTTACCCGGAATGATAGCTGCTTTGGTCTTGTCTTGTTCATACCCTTACCACTCCATATCCATGACATCAAGTAGGTCAAAGAAACGCTCCAGCGTCTTATTTTCCTTTTCTGCCGGATTCTGTTTTACATATTTATCAATTACTTTCATCAGCTCCTGCACCTCGTATCTGTACTCAAACTGAATTTTATCCATATCTTTTTTCATGCCTTTGACCTCTCTTTCTTCGGTGCTACCACCGTCATATTATGAGCCTTCCGGCTCGTTTAAAAGGGGGATTGAAGGGGGGCTTGCCACCCTCACAAGTTCTAAAGTGGTAACACTTTAGGGAACTTGCAATATATCCGCTACACATATTATAGCATGATAGACACCCTATATCAAGCGGATATATTCGTGCGTATATTCTGCCAAGAATATAGTGGAGCTTACTTCCTCTTGGGCGACTTTGAAAGTGTAGGAGGGAGACAGTCAAGGGCTTGTTTTTTATCTGCAGTATGAGCTTCGGCTTGCCGATCAGCGAGTACAGCAGATAAAAAATGGTCGCAGACCACCCTTTACTTTCTTCCGCCGGAACGGACAATGAAGCACAGGGGGAAGTAACGAAACGGACGGACAGCCGTTTTCCCCTCCGGCATTATAGCCAACAAAAAAGAGTATCAAGGGTAAACGCT
>NZ_JAOQKJ010000031.1:0-616 GCF_025567405.1 Suilimivivens aceti
GGACTTTGTCCGAAAATAAGAAAACTTCTATGCTTTGGTTTGAGTGTAGCATAGAAGTTTTCATTATGCAATAAATGTTTTTCCGTTATTCCAGTTTTAGTTCAGGTCACTGCAGGAGCAGCTCCTTTTTCACCTCTTCTGCAAACGGAGCCTCACATCCTGCTATGGCACAGATATCTTCTATTTCATATCCCCGATCCAGCATATTTCGGACTACGATTTTCGTCTTTTCCAAAGTGCCTTCGTTTCTTCCTTCTCTTCTGCCTCTTTTTTCTCCCACGCTTTCTCTCTCTTCCATTAACTCTTCCAATGCCTGGCACATGTTGTATTCCTCCTCTTCCCCGTTTTCTGTTTTATACTTATCCTTCTTCTGAAGCATTGCTGCATTGTCTGTCATGACTGCTATCGCTTCCCAGGTTTCTTTACTCAGATGAGAATAAGCTTCATTTTTCATCAGCTCTGCCATCCTCTCTTTATATTAGATCCTTTTTCACCTCTTCTACAAATGAAGCCTCACATCCTGCTATGGCACAGATATCCTCTATTTCATATCCCCGATCCAGCATATTTCGGACTACGGTTTTCGTCTTTTCCAAACTGCCTTCGTTTCTGCCTT
>NZ_JAOQKJ010000031.1:866-2661 GCF_025567405.1 Suilimivivens aceti
AAACAGCTGCCTTAAACCGGAATGAAATGTATCAAACCCATTCTGTTCATTAATGCAGAATAGATGCAAATGGTATTCTTCAAATAATACTCTCAGATTCTCATCCTCTGGATCAAACTCCATCATATCCGACAGCTTTCTTGGCCCGTCCCATGGTTCCTCCCCACTGTAGAGGCAGATCGTATAAACCGGATGCAGCCTGTCTGATCTCAGGATCCCCGAAAGTCTTTCATCTATGGTGGTTTTCAGTTCTTTCCCAGATTCTTCCTTATGCCTTGCAAGAAGCCTCCGTTCCTGCTTTCTCTCCTTCAGCTGTCTGCTGTATTCTGCGGCATCATAGCTCTCTGAAGCCTCCTCCAGATCCTCTGCCCGGATGACCTGCCTTCCCTGAAAGCAGCTGCCATTGAAGAGATCCGCAAACCGCCTTTTGTCCTGCAGATACGTCTTCATGCACATATCGTATTTTCCCATATGATTCCTCCTTTGCCTGCAGGAGCTTTCTATGGGTTTCGAAAATCCCCTGCCTGTTCAATTTAATGTTGGATTGAAAAGCATGGATTTTCTGATCTTTTAGAATATCAGAGCACTTCCCGGCAGGAAGGCTTCTGATCTTAAGAAAGGACTTTGTCCGAAAATAAGAAAACTTCTATGCTTTGGCTTGAGTGTAGCATAGAAGTTTTCATTATGCAATAAATGTTTTTCCGTTATTTCAGTTTTAGTTCAGGTCACTGCAGGAGCAGCTCCTTTTCACCTCTTCTACAAAAGAAGCCTCACATCCTGCTATGGCACAGATATCCTCTATTTCATATCCCCGATCCAGCATATTTCGGACTACGGTTTTCGTCTTTTCCAAAGTGCCTTCGTTTCTTCCTTCATTTCTGCCTTCTCTTCTGCCCCTTCTTTCTCCCATGATTTCTCTCTCTTCCATCAATTCTTCCAATGCCTGGCACATGTTGTATTCCCCCTCTTCCCCGTTTTCTGTTTTATACTTATCCTTCTTCTGAAGCATTGCTGCATTGTCTGTCATGACTGCTATCGCTTCCCAGGTTTCTTTGCTCAGATGAGAATAAGCTTCATTTTTCATCAGTTCTGACATCTTCTCTTTATATTAGATCCTTTTTCACCTCTTCTACAAATGAAGCCTCACATCCTGCTATGGCACAGATATCCTCTATTTCATATCCCCGATCCAACATATTTCGGACTACGGTTTTTGTCTTTTTTAAACTGCCTTCGTTTCTGCCTTCTCTTCTTCCTTCATTTCTGTTATCCTCCATCAGTTCTTCCAATGCCTGACACATGTTGTACTCCTCCTCTTCCCCGTTTTCTGTTTTATACTTATCCTTCTTCTGAAGCATTGCTGCATTGTCTGTCATGACTGCTATTGCTTCCCAGGTTTCTTTGCTCAGATGAGCATAAGCTTCATTTTTCATCAGCTCTGCCATCCTCTCTTTATCCTTCCGGCAGTTCATCGCACAAAACAGATGCCTTAAACCGGAATGAAATGTATCAAACCCATTCTGTTCATTAATGCAGAATAGATGCAAATGGTATTCTTCAAATAACACTCTCAGATTCTCGTCCTCTGGATCAAACTCCATCATATCTGACAGCTTCCTTGGTCCGTCCCATGGCTCCTCCCCGCTGTAGAGGCAGATCGTATAAACCGGATGCAGCCTGTCTGATCTCAGGATCCCTGAAAGCTTCTCATCTATGGTGGTTTTCAATTCTTCCTCAGATTCTTCCTTATGCCTTCCAAGAAGCCTCCGTTCCTGCTTTCTCTCCTTCAGCTGTC
>NZ_JAOQKJ010000032.1:0-1725 GCF_025567405.1 Suilimivivens aceti
GTTCAATAGTCATCCGAGATTCCCGTTTTGTAAACGAGTTTCACATTTTGAAAGCGACCTGCAAATTTTGTACCCGACTTTCCACTTTTGTAATGACTTTCCCGTTTTTTCCCTTGCTTTTATGATATAATCACCTTATGGCAGAGTATTTTTTTGCACAAAAACCGGACGTCAGTTTTGGCTTACAAATTTTGCAAGCCATAATTCACGTCTTCTGCTGTTCCTATTTCAGCCGGCGGTCTGTGCTTTATTCTGTCTTCTGGTTACTTTTTGAGAAGTCTTGCGGTGAGGTTGATGTCTTTGGCTGCAACCTCGTGGCATCTAAGCCTCTCCGCCAGGTCTTCTCCATAATAAAAGCTGAACGCTTCATACGGACTTTTTCCGTTCAGTTTCTTTCTCCGGTAGGAATTGATATGGTTCATCATCAGCTCTACGTCTGCCTGCGTCAGTTCATCAAAGCTTCTTCCTTTCGGCAGGATCCTGCGTATAAATTCATGTCCCACCTCGATCTCTGCTTTCTGGTACGGCGCACTTGGATTGCAGTAATAGATCCTCGTCCTTTGAAATCCTTTTCCATCCGGTCCGTTCTCTATACACCTGGGATTGGAAAACTCACTTCCGTTATCCGTCAGGATGACCGGAAACAGCTTCCTAAAATCCTGCCCTCCCAGCCGGTGGTACAGTTCATCATAAATATCTATCACTGACTTTGAGGTGTTCGCTTCCCGCAGGAACCCCAGCATCAGTGACACATTTACAAAATATATCGTCAGCAGGACTTTCCCTCCCTTGCTGCCGATCACGGAATCCATCTGCACCACTGCTGTGTCCGGATGCTGTTCCATATATACTTCGTAATCATGATAATTCCTTCCCACACGGCATCCACGGTCTACTTTCAGCTCCGGTTTTTTATATCTCGGACGGTACTTTACCTTTCTTGGCAGGTCTATGTTCCTGATATCAAACAGGCATCCATCCACGTAGTTGTAGAGGGTCTTTTCACTGCACATCAGTTCATCCTTATGTGTCAGGTAGATCTGATGGATAGACTGCCCCTGTTTTACCAACGGCACCAGGATTTCATTGAGTCTGGCGATTTCCCCTTCCGTAGCAAGGATCCCGCTTCGGGATTCCGATATCTTATCCGTTGCCCGCCTCTGGGCTCCCAGAGCATCGTAAACAGTTTTTGTCAGCGTACACTTCTTTACTTCACTGCATCCGTTGCATACATATGGCGGTTTAAAGCGATGGGTACATATTTCTTCTTCATAATGCTCGCAGTAACGGTTGCATATGAGTTCACACTGTTTACAGACAGCTACCAGTGGATGCCTGCAGTCATTTGTCCCACATACTTTTTTCCTCTTACATGCTTTTCTGTACTTGCAGGTATTATGCGGGTAACTTCCATAACCGGTGTCCTGTTCGATGGAATAGTTCCTGATCTCCTTTGTGATGGTAGTCCTGTCCCTTCCCAGTTTCTCTCCAAGCTCTGTGAAAGTCATGTGCTCCTTTAGTCCGCTTTCTATCTCCAGCCGGTCCTCATAATTTAAGAACTTTGCCATACTGTCTCCTTTCCCCGCCAGCTGCTGAAGTTCTGTTAAAAAACAGGAAGAACATTTCTGCTCTTCCTGCATTTGTATCGTCACTTTCACTGCTGTAATTTATTCTGTTTGTAATCAACTTTCCCCCTCACACGGGAATTTCAAAAAACTATTGAGG
>NZ_JAOQKJ010000033.1:0-495 GCF_025567405.1 Suilimivivens aceti
GAGCGAGCCGTGGCCTTGCTTTCATACATCAAGGGCGAAAACTCACCGGCAGTGAGCTTCGATAGATATTGCTCTGCTTCGGCCTCGTCAACTTCGTCCGCTGTGTCGAACAGGTAGAGCATCGGAATGGCTGCACCACCGCTGTCCCTCTGTGCGGTGTCCACAGACAAAACTACGTCATATCCAATACCACCATAACGATAACTCATGGAATTCGGAAGTTCTACCAAGGCGCAGACCGTGTACTCTACATCTCTGGCTCCATACAATTTTGCCTGAAAGTACTCCGGTGTATCTTCGGTGCGGAGTTCCCCGGTGCGGCTGTCGATATATTTCACATCGTCCGCATAGGTAACGGTGATCGTGTCTCCCACCTTGGGGTAGTATTCAAGATTGGGCAGATTACCGTAGTCATCTAAGGAAACCGCAATGGCAATGGCGTTATTGTCCGGCTCCAACATGGGAGAAATATCTCCGTCGAACACTTGCAGCTTG
>NZ_JAOQKJ010000033.1:832-1687 GCF_025567405.1 Suilimivivens aceti
AACGAAAATAGTCGGGAGTGCTGACGATAAAATCGGCGCAGGTCATGGCGGATACATACTTCTCCATGCTGAAGCCGCCCACAAAGGCACACAGCGCATTGAACAGTGTCACCGACAGTGCCAGAGACAACACCACCAGTACCGTCTTTTTCTTGTTTCGTCCCAGATTGGCAAAGGCCATCTGATGGAGCTTTGCTCCCCGGGTGTTGCGCCGTTTTTTCTTGGTCTGCATTGCATCCGTATATTTGGTAGCCTCCACCGGAGAGACCTTAGCTGCCATTTTTCCGGGCTTGGAACAGGACAAGAGCACCGTCAACAAGGCGAACAGCATAGAACCAAGGAAGATCACAGGCGATGTGCTGATGGTGGTGATGCCTGCATCCAACCGGGTGGAGCGCAAGACAACAGGAATCAAAACAGCGCCAATGCCGTAGCCCAGCAGCAACCCCGCCGGAATACCGATCAGACAAAGCAGAAGTGCCTGCAGGCGAATGATGCGTTTGAGCTGCCGGGGCGTTGTGCCAATGGTTTTCAGAAGTCCGTAAAACCGGATATCCCCTACAACAGAGATCTGAAAAATGTTATAGATGATAAGATACCCCGTGAAAATCACCAGCAGCAAAAAAGCTGCTATGGCGACTATCAGCTCTGGATCGAGCTGTGACTCCAGCTGGGATGAGGTATATCCCCAATTGACGCCGATTCGGACGCTGTTGGGATCGGTATAGCTGTCCCATGTGTAACCAAGATCGGTATCCACCTGCTCCATCTGCCCTTGAATGTTTGTGCCGGAGGCCAGCATGACATTCAAATCGGTGCGGAAAGGCTGTAAACCTGTTTTCACTGCCTGCGCTT
>NZ_JAOQKJ010000034.1:0-497 GCF_025567405.1 Suilimivivens aceti
AGCGAGCCGTGGCCTTGCTTTCATACATCAAGGGCGAAAACTCACCGGCAGTGAGCTTCGATAGATATTGCTCTGCTTCGGCCTCGTCCGCTTCGTCCGCTGTGTCGAACAGGTAGAGCAGCGGAATGACCGCACCACCGCTGTCCCGCTGTGCGGTATCCACAGACAAAACTGTCTCATATCCAATACCACCATAACGATAACTCATGGAATACGGAAGCTCTACCAAGGCGCAGACCGTGTACTCTACATCTCTGGCTCCATACAGTTTTTCCTGAAGGTACTCCTCCGGTGTATCTTCGGTGCAGAGTTCCCCGGTGCGGCTGTCGATATATTTCACATCGTCCGCATAGGTAGCGGTGATCGTGTCTCCCACCTTGGGGTAGTATTCAAGATTGGGCAGATTACCGTAGTCATCTAAGGAAACCGCAATGGCAATGGCGTTATTGTCCGGCTCCAACATGGGAGAAATATCTCCGTCGAACACTTGCAGCTTG
>NZ_JAOQKJ010000034.1:804-1656 GCF_025567405.1 Suilimivivens aceti
GGAAATAGTCGGGCGTGCTGACGATAAAATCGGCGCAGGTCTTGGCGGATACATACTTCTCCATGCTGAAGCCGCCCACAAAGGTACACAGCGCATTGAACAGTGTCACCGACAGTGCCAGAGACACCACCACCAGTACCGTCTTTTTCTTGTTTCGTCCCAAATTGGCAAAGGCCATCTGATGGAGCTTTGCTCCCCGGGTGCTGCGCTGTTTTTTCTTGGTCTGCATTGCATCCGTATATTTGGTAGCCTCCACCGGAGAGACCTTAGCTGCCATTTTTCCGGGCTTGGAACAGGACAAGAGCACTGTCAGCAAGGCGAATAGCATAGAACCAAGGAAGATCACAGGCGATGTGCTGATGGTGGTGATGCCTGCATCCAACTGGGTGGAGCGCAAGACAACAGGCACCAGAACAGCGCCGATGCCGTAGCCCAGCAGCAGCCCTGCCGGAATGCCGATCAGACAAAGCAGAAGTGCCTGCTGGCGAATGATACGTTTGAGCTGCCGGGGCGTTGTGCCAATGGTTTTCAGAAGTCCGTAAAACCGGATATCCCCTACAACAGAGATCTGGAAAATGTTATAGATGATAAGATACCCCGTGAAAATCACCAGCAGCAAAAAAGCTGCTATGGCGATCACAAGTTCCGGATCAAGCTTCGACTCCAGCTGGGATGAGGTATATCCCCAATTGACGCCGATTCGGACGCTGTTGGGATCGGTATAGCTGTCCCATGTGTAGCCAAGATCGGTATCCACCTGCTCCATCTGGCCTTGAATGTTTGTGCCGGAGGCCAGCATGACATTCAAATCGGTGCGGAAAGGCTGTAAACCTGTTTTCACTGCCTGCGCTT
>NZ_JAOQKJ010000035.1:0-1330 GCF_025567405.1 Suilimivivens aceti
TTCTCCGTATAACAAAATATCCAAAAGGTATTCTGTGTAGCTTATCCTCTGCAACGCTTCCACAAAAAGAGGATGCCAGATGTCATCCTGCGGCTGTGGGGAGTATGCTGTTTTCCAATGCTCCAGCAGGCGCAGATAATCGCATAGCACCCGGAAACAATACCGTTCCGTTTCCTGAAATTTCTGCTCCGCTGATTTTTGTCGGGGCTGTGACCTGTTGTGACGCTTCCAATCTGGCGGCGCATTGCCGGATTTCTCATAGGAAACGCCGAAGTCCTCCGCAAGCCTGACCGCAGCTTCCCGTTTCCCCAATCCATGCAGCAAAGCGGCAAAGTCGATCACATCCCCGGAAGCCCCGCAGCCGAAGCAGTAAAAGCGGCTGTCCACTTTCATGCTGGGCGTGCGGTCATTGTGGAATGGACAGCAGACCATGCCGTTTCTCCCCACCCGGATTCCATAGAATGAAGCAGCCTGCCGGGTGGTAACAGACTGTTTCACCGCTTCAAATACATTCAAATGCTCCCTCCATAAAAATGCCGGTAACGGTAAAGCTGCCGGTTATGTCATAGCTCCATCTCGTGTTTCTTTCTCTGTACTTCCTGTGGCTGCTCTCTCCGGCGCAGTGCGGTATCTACGGCGTTCTGCACCTGCCGCAGCCGTATCACTTCCTCCCGGAGTGGCTTGTGCTGCGGAGACAGTTCGGCATACTCTGTTTTTAACTGTGCGTATTCCTGTTTCCATGCTTTCAGGGCAATGGGTTTTCCGTCCAGTTTTTCTTTCAGAATACGGCGGGCGGCATAAAACAGCCGTAACTCCGCATCGTGTGATGTTTCAAATTTCTCCCTCTGTTTCTTAAACTTGATATTGTTCAATTCCGTATGGACAGGTTTTAGCCGCTGGTAATTCTCGCCCTCCCGTATCAATTCCTGCAATTCCTTTATCCTGGCAGATTTCTTTTTCATGGAGCCGCTTAATGCTTCAAATTCTTCACTGACAGAGGAAAGACGCTCCTGCAAATCCTCTAATGTGAGCAGCTTGTTTTCCGTCAGATAATTGACGGCTTCGGCAAACTGCTTTAAGTTTCCGGTTCTGGCTTTATTGCTCCATGCCCCTGCGTTGCGCTGGTTGTAATAAGCGATCAGCAGGTCGGCAAGGCTCGGTGTCTGGGGTTTGGAAAGTTCTTCTTTTACCTCTGCCATCCAGACAAACAGGGCTTTGATCTTCTTCCTCACATCCTGCATGAGCCGGTTGGTGGCTTTAATCCAGCGGTTCAGTTCCCCTTTCTCGGTGCGGATGCCCTTTGCTTCCATCTGCCGGACATTAGCTCCCT
>NZ_JAOQKJ010000036.1:0-977 GCF_025567405.1 Suilimivivens aceti
CCACATCCATCCGGATCCCCCGTTTCTCGGGAAGGATTCCCTGCAGTGTCTTCTGTGCTGTGATATGGATCTTTCCGATCTGCCTTTGTAGCAAGGTTTCCAGAATAAGCCTGCAGAACTCCTCTCCAAGCTCCTGATCCAGTGCGGCCGCATTCACCAGGAAATCATCCATGACATCCATTTCTTCCAGTGTCTTTTGGGTTTTACCCATACCTCTTACCTCCTCTGGCGGTACAGAAAGTACAGGTATCCCCTTCTCTTCTGTCTTCTTCCGCCTACATAATTTGTTTGTGTGAAAATGCAGGCGATACGCCAGAAGATGCCTCTGCCTGGTTCAGATCCCAAAGATTCAGATTCATCAGATTTTCACATGAATTTCTGTTACATTTTTATCGTATCAGTATATGAAATATATGTCAAGTTGTTTTGTATCGTTTTGTGATCGGTATTTCGTTTTTACTTTTTGAAAGGGTTTCCTATTCTTCCTGACTGCTGTACTGCTGCAACGCTGCCTCAAATTCCTCTGTACCGGCTGCACTGGCAGCCTTTTTTACCAGCTCCTCCAGTATGCCGGTATCTTCGATCGCATTGATTTTATCTCTAAGGTCTGAGGGTACCTCTCCATGTGCCTGCAAAAGGCTTATGATCATCTCCTTATAGGCATTTTCCCTGCCTGTTGCTTCGCCTTCCTTATAACTGTCTTTCTTCTCCCAGTAAATAATATCTTCAAATTTCATATATTCCAATTTCACCTCCGGCTTCTCTTTCACCTTCGTTACCAGTTTGTGCAGCCGGTCTGTAGCTTCATCTACCACATTCTCCTTCCGACTGTCCTGCAGATAGGTAAGCAGTGCATGGATTGCTTCATTTCCCCCACGGGTTCCTCCGGTATTAAAATACAAAAAGGTCAGCCCGTCTTCATAATCGACCTCCGGCACTTCTTCACAGTGATTATGTACACAGTACTTCATGTATCC
>NZ_JAOQKJ010000037.1:0-953 GCF_025567405.1 Suilimivivens aceti
GGACTTTGTCCGAAAATAAGAAAACTTCTATGCTTTGGTTTGAGTGTAGCATAGAAGTTTTCATTATGCAATAAATGTTTTTCCGTTATTCCAGTTTTAGCTCAGGTCACTGCAGGAACAGCTCCTTTTTCACCTCTTCTACAAAAGAAGCCTCACATCCTGCTATGGCACAGATATCTTCTATTTCATATCCCCGATCCAGCATATTTTTAACTACAGTTTTCGTCTTTTCCAAATTGCCTTCATTTCTGTTATCCTCCATCAGTTCTTCCAATGCCTGGCACATGTTGTATTCCTCCTCTTCCCCGTTTATGGTCTTATATAAATCCTTCTTCTGAAGCATTGCTGCATTGTCTGTCATGACTGCTATCGCTTCCCAGGTTTCTTTGCTCAGATGAGCATAAGCCTCATTTTTTATCAGCTCTGCCATCCTCTCTTTATCCTTTCGGCAGTTCATCGCACGGAACAGATGCCTTAAGCCGGAGCGGAATGTATCAAACCCATTTTGTTCATTAATGCAGAATAGATGCAAATGGTATTCTTCAAATAACACTCTCAGATTCTCATCCTCTGGATCGAACTCCATCATATCTGACAGCTTTCTTGGCCCGTCCCATAGTTCCTCCCCGCTGTAGAGGCAGATCGTATAAACCGGCTGCAGCCTGTCTGATCTCAGGATCCCTGAAAGTCTTTCATCTATGGTGGTTTTCAGCTCTTTCTTATGTTCTTCCTTATGCCTTGCAAGAAGCCTCCGTTCCTGCTTTCTCTCCTTCAGCTGTCTGCTGTACTCTGCAGCATCATAGCCCATGCACCTAACCGGCATGCCATAGTCTATATAGCTTTGGTTTTCCACCGCCAGCACCTGCAGGATCATCCCTGAACGGTACCTCATTTTCACATCACGGATGATCTCCGTTCCTTTTTGCAGTGGCTTTCCTGGCTGCTTTTCCTCC
>NZ_JAOQKJ010000038.1:0-877 GCF_025567405.1 Suilimivivens aceti
GGTTTGGAAAGTTCTTCTTTTACCTCTGCCATCCAGACAAACAGGGCTTTGATCTTCTTCCTCACATCCTGCATGAGCCGGTTGGTGGCTTTAATCCAGCGGTTCAATTCCCCTTTCTCGGTGCGGATGCCCTTTGCTTCCATCTGCCGGACATTAGCTCCCTCGTGGACAGTAGGTATCAGGTCAAGCCCCTGCCGCACATAGGAACGGTGGTCGATACGCACATCCAGCCCTTTTTCCTCAAATTTTGTATTAACGGCAGCCGCCCACTGCTCCCGCCAGTGTTCCAGCGTTTCCGGCTCATGCCAGTCTGTTGTATGGACAGCGTTAAACATATAATCGCCGTTTTTATCCCGGATTCGGTTTCCATCTTCATCAAGAAGATATTCCCGACGCTGTTTTTGTCCCCATGTGCCATCCGGGTTCAAAGGGCGCATGGTTGTCATCACATGAAAATGCGGGTTAGGGATGCCGCCGTCCTCTTTCTCCGGGCTGTGAAAAGCAAGGTCGGCAATCATGCCTTTTGTCACAAACTGCTCCTGTACGAACTTCCTCGCCAGCTCCATGTTTTCTTCCAGCGTCAATTCATTCTGCATGGCAATATCAAAGGAATAGGCAAGCTGTGCTTTTGGATGTTTCTCGCAGTTCTCCACAGCATTCCAGAGGGTCGCCCGGTCAAGATATATTTCCGGCGCATGGGGCGGCAGCATGATTTCAGAAGCGATCACGCCGCCCTTTTTGGTGTAGTCGCTGACTTCTCCATAGTAGCTGCTGTAAAGACGCTCCCCGGCTCGATAGGCTGCGCTGGCAATGGCGCTCTGACCGGCGCTGCGCTTGATCTGTGCGATTGAAAAATGATAAAGTGCTATCCTTAGTC
>NZ_JAOQKJ010000039.1:0-429 GCF_025567405.1 Suilimivivens aceti
CAGGAACAGCTTCAACGCTTCATAGGTGTAATCATCTGCGTCAGCTCCCAGAAAGTGCCGTAGGCAGAAGCGGATTCGCTCTGTCCCGTCCCACACAAGGGAACTTAAATAATCCCGGATGGGGTGGTACTTGTTTTCATTCGCCACAATCCCGATGGCGTTATCAATCTTTTTCTCATTGGTAAGCCCGTAGGTTTCTTCCAGATAGAGAAGCAGATATTTCATGTCCGTATCGTTTAAGGCGGTGCTGTCCCTGTGGAAGCCGATGGGCTTTATGATGTCCTTGCGGTCGGTCAGGATGTTGTATGCGATAGCCCCGGAAAGCAGCGGATCACGCTGGAATACGGTCAGGCAGTTCCGTATGCTCTGACGGACACCGCCTTTCTCGGTGGTTTCCAGCCCCGCCTTGATTTCCTCAATGCTCTGGGG
>NZ_JAOQKJ010000004.1:0-1929 GCF_025567405.1 Suilimivivens aceti
GTTTAAGGCGGTGCTGTCCCTGTGGAAGCCGATGGGCTTTATGATGTCCTTGCGGTCGGTCAGGATGTTGTATGCGATAGCCCCGGAAAGCAGCGGGTCACGCTGGAATACGGTCAGGCAGTTCCGTATGCTCTGACGGACACCGCCTTTCTCGGTGGTTTCCAGCCCCGCCTTGATTTCCTCAATGCTCTGGGGCGGTTGCATGGCGTTCATGGTGTTTTTTAGTTCTTGCTGCGTCTGCGGCTGCAAGCTCTGCCATTCGCTGTTCAAGCTGTATCACATCCTTTCCGTAGTCCGTAATCAAAGCCGCTTTTTCCTCTGTCTCCCCAAAGAGCAGCACATCCAGCAGATATTCCACATGGGCTTGCTTCTGTAAGGCTTCCACAAACCGGGGATGAAAGACTTCCTCCGGGGAATGCGGGGCGTAGTCCTTTCTCCATGCCCGGAGCAGATGGAGATAATCAGCAAGAATACGGAAGCAGCGGCTCTTTGCTTCCTGAAACTGTTCCTCCGGGGATTTCTGCCGAGGCTTGGGCTTTTTTGCCTTTCCCGGCGGCTTCCAGTCCTCATAGGAAAGCCCGAAGTCATTTGCCAGTTGTATGGCGGCTTCTTTCTTTCCCAGCCCATACAGGGCGGCGGCAAAATCAATCACATCCCCATCCGCACCGCAGCCGAAGCAGTGGTAACGCCGATCCAGCTTCATGCTTGGGGTTTTATCGTGATGGAACGGGCAGCAAGCCATCCCGTTCCGACCTACATGGATTCCATAATGCTCCGCAGCCTGTCTTGTTGTGACGGACTGCTTCACAGCTTCAAATACATTCAAATACATTCAAATCTATCCCTCCTTGAAAATAAGAAAAGCACCTGACATTCTCTGCTTGAAAATGGCAAGTGCCTGTTAAAGTTCCATATCCTGTTGTCTGTGTTTCGTCTGCGTCGGGGCGGTTCTTTGTGCTTTTTTCTCGTCTGCCTTATCCTGCAAGACTTCTTTGATAGGCTGTTTCTTGGGCGGCTCTTTGCTTTCTTCTGTGCCGGGGGTGGCTTTCCGTACCCAGTAGCGAATGTCCCGCAGCTTCTTCAAATCCTCCTGTACCTCGGTCAGCGGTGTTTTCAGGGCTGCAATTTCTTTCAGAAGCGTTTCCTGCTCCTCTTGCAGCTCCTTTTGGGTACTGTCCTTATCGTCCGGGTGCTTGGCAAGGTAGGCGGCGGCTTTCGCATACCGGGCAACCTCCGGGTGTTCCTGTTTGAATTTCTCCTTTGTTTTCTTAAAAAATATCTTCTGGTACTTCTCATAGACAGGCTTACATTCCTTGCAGTCTGTCCAGCTGGCAAGAATCCCGTCAATCACTTTGCTGCGGGCTTCCTTTGGCTTCATCTGATTGCGGTAATCTGCGGCTGATTTCCCGGAAGATTCCAGAAAGGCTTCTAAGTCCTCCACAGTGGAAAGCCCCTTTTGCCGGAGATAGGACAGGGCTTCGCTGACTGCCTTTAAGTCCTGTGAAGTCCCCCGGTTCTGTCCAGCCCTCGTCCAGTCCTTCCGTTCTTCCTTTCGTATCTCCATGTACTTCATCAGCAGATTGGGAAGAAGTGTCGCTTCCTCCGCCGCCTTTTGTGCAAGCAGTTCTTTCCGTTTTTCGCCCAGCTCGGTAATCCAGCCTTTGAGGTTATGGATAAGCTGCCGGATGGACTGCATTAAGCTGTTGGCAGCTCTGATTTCCCTGTTCAGATTGCCGATATTCGTCTGGATACCTCGCTTTTCCATCTGCCGGACAGCAACTCCCTCATGGACAGTAGGGATAATATCAAGCCCCTGTCTGGCATAGGAACGCAAGTCCACACGCTCCGGGCGGTCATTGGCTTCCAGATAGCGGTTCTGGATGCCCTCCCATTCATGCCGCCAGATTTCACAATACTTCTGGTCGTTCC
>NZ_JAOQKJ010000004.1:2258-4926 GCF_025567405.1 Suilimivivens aceti
CCACCGCCTTGCAAGCTGGGAGTTCCATTGCTTTTCCACCGCTTCGGCGGCGTTCCATAAGGTATTGCGGTCTGCATACTCTGGTGGGGCATTTTCCGGAAGCAGGATTTCATTGTGGACGATACCACGCTTTTCCGGGTAGTGCTTCACTTCCTGGTCGTATTCACAGAACAGCTTTTCGCCGCTCTGGTAGGCAGCGGCGGCAACCGCAGACTGCTGTTGGCTTCGCTGCACAATAGAAATTTCGTTGTGTGGACAGGGCATTTCGTGTCCCTCCTTTCCTTGATTTATGGATGGGTGGCGTTTTGCCACCTCATTTTAGGCAGAAAAAAAGCAGGAGACCTTTTTCAGATTTCCTGCTTGGTGTGCCGCTGTGTTGGCGGCTGATATTTAGTTGCAAAAGTTCGGGGCAAGTTGACCCGATGTGTGTGGAATAGCAAACTGGGATTTAGAAGTTACTTTTTGACTTCCTTTGTGATTTCAGTTGTCTCTAATTGTACCTGATAAGTGTTTTCTTCTCCGCTCAAATTGGTTGTTTTCAATTCAAACCACAAATTATCAGTCAACTTATCAGCGTCACTATCTCTGAGAATGTCACCAGAAATTTTTCCAATATTTCCAGAAACATCTATTGTCCCACCTGTCTGATCATCAACACCATTAGAAAGCAAAGTTTCTTTTTCACTTCCATTGATATAAATGGTAGTTGAGTATGTGGTAATATCAGCAAAATCGTCTGACATCACTTTCAAATCGCCACCATAGCAAATTTCATCTTTGCCATCTAAAATAATTACACCATTCGACACAGAAATATATTCATTTTCTCCGCTAAATGAATATACTTTTAAGGACTGTTCTTCATTGCTTTCGGAGGAAGTGTTGCACCCTGCAAGCAGAACCGTACAAGCAAGCAACGATAGCATAACTGCCATTATCTTTTTCATAATATCACCATCCCATCAAATTCATATTTGTTGTCATCTTCATTATACTTCACTGCCTATCGAAAAGATAGCATATTTTATGAAACTTGTCGGCTGGGAACAGCCTGCAAGGCAAGGTGTCCCCAGATGGCAAATCTACAAAAGGGTAGCTGGCGGCAGCCAGCGCAGGGGAAGCGTAGCGTCCCCTGTATGATTTGGAGCAGACCATGACTGCGGAAAATCACAGCCCTCCGGCGAGGAGCCTTCGGAGAACGCAATGCACCAACCTCTGGGTGGTGTATAATTGCGCCCTTAGTAAACTAAGGGGTTTCCGCCTTCTCCCGTTCCAGCAGTTTTTTCAATAGTTCCTGCGTGTCCTGCCTGTGAAAAATGAGTTTCAACAACAGCATGACATCATCATCTGTCAGGCGTTCCGGCTCTTGCAGAAAACTTTCCAGCATACCGCCACGGGTACAGAGCCGGTGCGTCCGTTCCTTTCGGGTAAGCTGCTTTAACTGGTGCTGCAATGCCTTTTCATCATTGATGGCTTTCCGCAGTTTCTTTTCGCTTTTCTCCAACTCCCGGTTGAGCTTTTCCAGCTTTGAGGTATCAGGCAAGGGCAGCGTCCTCCTTTCCCGGTATCAGCACATAAATCCTGTTTGGCTCTCCAACGCCCTGACGCACCCGCATGATAAGTCCGGCGGTTTCCAGTTCATTCAGAGAACGCTTGACCGTCATGGGGCTGCGGGACAGGACTGCGGCAATGGCTGTGACAGGGAAGCAGACAAACAGGATTCCGTTCTCGTCCTCCTGCCCTTTGGATAACATAGCGTCCAGCATCCGGCAGTACATGACCTTTGCGGTGCTGCTGACTGGAAATCCTGTCAACGCTTTGGGAAATGGCATACAGGGTGGCAAGGGTGTGTCTATCGTCATAAATTCAAAATTCATTCGGTGTGTTTCTCCTTTTTCTTTGCTCGTTTGGATAAATAACGGGGGCAGTCAATCACAACCGCCCGGAAGCTCTGCTTGCACCCATGCTGGCATTTCCGGCATAATTCGTTGTAAGTGACACGCCCCCGGTCATTGAGGTAAAAGGAAAGCTCATGCTTCCTCTTTTTGCTCATTCTCGGCATATTGCGCTTCCTTCCGTTTTCGTGTATGGTTTCGGGGCGATTTTCGGCAAAATTACGGTCATAGAGCCGCTTAAAATCTCCCGAAGTATCAGCGATAGGGTAGACTGTCCCCTATCAGATTGTCGTGTTTCGGTATCATTTCGGTGTCAGTTCGCCAGTTCTCCCCGGTGTCGTTCCTCCCCTGAATCTCACAGCGGCGTATCGCTCCCTTTGGTATGCTCGTTTCGGTCAGGGTTCCTCCATATCCCTGCCAAAAGTCATGGCACTACATCGCTGGGGAAGCATATCCCACACAGGCTGGTCATTCGATTGGAATAATCCATCGATGAACTACCTGTATCATAGAACATTTTTGTGCCCTGTGCCGTATGTCCACAAAGTAGGAATTAAGGGTAAAAATCAGAAATTTCCACGATTACGGAATTGATATGGTATAATCAATTCAACGGTTATAAATGTCGTCAGAAAGGGGGAACTGCTTCAATGAACGGAGCTACTACAATACAGGAACGGCTAAAAGATTTACGATTAAACAAAGGATTAAAACTGGAAGAACTGGCTGAGCAAACGGGTATTTCAAAATCGGCTCTTGGCAGTTATGAAAAA
>NZ_JAOQKJ010000004.1:5253-292661 GCF_025567405.1 Suilimivivens aceti
TGAAATCATTGAACGGTATCGCCCCGGCGAAGATGACCCGCATTTGAAGGTGCTGCAAGCTGCCCATATCAGTGATGATGAATATTTCAGCCACATGGTTCTGGATGACCTCAACCTCATTATCCGGGATATTCGAGAAGCCCACAAAAAGGACAGCGAGAGTGCACCCCAGACCACCGTTGCCGATGAACTGAAAGAAAATCTGGAAGCGGTTGAAAATTTCAAGGGCAGCCGTGATGAAAAGCTGGTTGTCCTTTACTGTAAGCAGCTTGGTATCAACTATAAAAATCTGTCAGATGAAGAATTTCGCTGGCTGATTCGGATTCTCAAAAAGTCAAAGAAAATGGGAACGCCCATCAGCCAGAGGAAAAAACGATAAAGAAAAACCGCTGTTGCATGGTTTGTTGGCTTCCATGTAGCAGCGGTTTGTGCTGTGGTTATTTAGTTGAAAATCAGAACGACACTGGAAGTTGTTTATCCAAAATGAAATGGAATAACCATATCAAGTAAAAATGCAAAAACTATACTAATGGTTCCCATTAGCACAGAACTTTTCAATGTGTCCCTCCTCAAAACAGTAAGTCCGATAATAAAGACTATCAATTCTAAAACAGAGCGTGCTTTGAAATATCCCCATCCATATACGAAAGTCATGTTAGACAATACTGCTAAAATCAATACTGATAGCACAAATGCAGGTCTGCTCTTTCCTTTCGCATACCAACAGACAAATGCCAAGAACGGAGAAATCATGGTAAAGCCAACCCAAATCATAGCGTAGCTTCTTGGGAAAAAGCCTGCGACATAGTTTGAATACAAATAGTAACTTACAACCATGCCAGCAAAAAACACAAAAACATTAACACTTGCTCTTATTGCAGAATTACTATAAATAGAAATACACAGTGCAATCAATACCCAAATTGCAAAACGCCCAAGGAAATTATGAACATCTAATGCTCCATCAATTGCCATAAGCACACTTGGCAGTTCAGCTTGACGAAAATCCAAAAATTTTGAAAAAGTCCCCAAAGCTATTCCAAGTAACAATATAGCTATGGTATTTATAATTTTTCTATTACCAGATATAGGATTTTCCGCACTCCTTATATCATTCAAAAACTTCTTCATAGGCATCTCCCAAACTAAAATTTGTCATAATCATTCTATCATACCGTTATGAATAAATCATCTCATGCAAAACAATTTCTTCTGCCCGGTTGTGAATGTTATTGCAACGCTGCACCCATTCCATTTGAGAAGTGCGCTTTAATTCCTCTGTCACGCCCTCGGCAGCTTTCATCTGTTCCATGATAGTGTCTAACCGTTCCTGTGCCTGTTCGTTCAGGTCTGCAAGATATGTCCATAGCTCTCCGGTCAGTATCAATGTGTTCAATCTGGCTGGGTGGACTTCTCTTAAATATTCCCGGTGCATCCGTCCATACTTTCCGATGGGGCGGTGTTCTTCCGGCAGCTTCAAGTCTGGGATGTAGTAATCTCCGACAAGGATATAATCAATTCCGTTTTCCGTTATTCTTGGTTTCAATTCGCTCATATTTTTAATCTCCTCATTCTGACCCATTTTTTTGCAAGTCTGACTCTCCAGAAATATTGGTAAATCTTTGGTAAATTTGAGATCGAAACACAAAAAACGCTTAAAATCGAGGGTTATGAGACGATTTGAGACGTTTCATCATGCCCGGTAAATCCTGCCGTGGCAAACAAATAATATTTTTATCATGCCTTAAAAACTCCTTGAAAATACTGATTTTCCTTGATTTTACACCACTTTCTACGATTTGCTGTGATAGATTGTTTTCTTCGTTTTCGTCGCATATCATGGCATAAATTCGTATATCTTGTCATCCAAATTTAGTAAAAATCTTAGTAAAACAGCTTAATTTTCTCATTTTACTAAAGACTTTTTCCACTTAGGTTATCTTTTAGTTGTATCAATTTTCTTAATCTTTTAAGCCATCTTAGCATATTTGCCAAGTTCTTCCTTGGCATCCTCTGCTCCCAGATGCGTATATGTATTCAATGTTACCCCAATGTCCGAATGTCCCATAAGATACTGAAGCGTTTTAGGATTCATCCCGCTTTTTGCCATATTGCTGCAGTAGGTATGCCTGCAAACATGCGGCGTGATTTTTGGTAACTGCTCTTTATAGATTCGATTATGCTTAGCCAATGCCCACTCAAAATGCTTTTCCCAATGTAAAGCAACTTCCGGCATATCCTTCTTATCTAAAAACAGAAATCCCTTATATCCATCAATCACAGGTTCTTTCTTGGGCTTTTTACGATTTTCAACAATACGCTTAAAACATTCATACACTTCCTCAGTCATAGGAATGATTCTGGTTCCACTTGACGTTTTGGTATCTTCAATAACATACTTCATATCACTGGTTCTTTGAAGCTGATGATTTACACTGATTTGCTTTTCTTCAAAATCAATATCGGAAAGTGTCAATCCGCAGAACTCTGAAATACGAAGTCCGATTTTAAAGAGGATAAACATACCATCATAGTATCGTTTATAATGCTCATCATTCTTAATAAATTCCAAGAACTTTCTTTCTTGTTTTCTGGTTATGGCTTCTCTTGTTACACTATCGTTTACAACTACTGTACATAGTTGAAACTCGAACGGATTTTTACGAATCAAATCATCATCTACAGCCATTTGAAAAGCAGGTCTTACCACTCCCCGTACTGAATGAATGGTGCTATATCCCCTACCATCTGCCTGAAGCTTAATCAACCATGCTTTTGCATCTGATAGTTTTACCTTATCAATCCTTTTGGCACCAAATTCCTCTTTCTTAATAATGTTGATAACAAAATTATAATTCGAAGCTGTATTATGGCGAACCCCAGTCTTCTGAGCAATATACTTTTTTACCAACTCAAGAACTGTCAAATTATCACCATAAGGAGTAATACCATCATTTATATCCCTTAATATGACTTTTTCCTTTTCTCTAAGTGACTGGCAAGGTTTTCTTCCTACCGGAAGAGGATCTGTCGATTCCAACTTCCAACTGTAAAGAAATTTCTGTTTTCCAAAGCAGTCTGTATAAACAAATGCATATCTTCCATCCGCTCGCTGGCTTTCTCCGTTTCGTAAAATACGTCCTTTTTTATCACGTCTTTTCTGATTGCGATTTCTTTCACTCAAACGTCTTTGCTCCTTTCTACGAAGAAGCCCTAGCACGACAACCATATTATATCATACCAGGGCGGCATTTACCACTTTAAAGTGATAAAGTTTCGTATTTTTCATTTCTACAAGGAAGTGGTTTGATTAAGAAATTCTTCAAATTTATGCCGATTAATCAACGATTTATTCCCCACCTGAACAGTAAAGCAATAATCAGAATCAACGTTCTCAGAAATTAACATCCTTATCTTCTTTTCTCCAATTCCAAAATACAGAACAGCCTCGTCAACTGTTAGCATATATTTCTTCCATATTGGAACCATCTTTCCTTTCACTTTTGCCTCTGTATTATCTATTTTCAACACCTCCCATCTTTCTCATAATAGGCAACACTTTATCTGCCCATGACAAACAGGAACCCATGCTCCTATCTCTCATCAGCAGACAACAAAAAATCCATACAGGTGGCAGGTCATTACTCTGCCCACATCGGTCTTGCACCGTCATTCAAATTGACCGGATCTCTCCGGAAGTATCATTATCACAGATATGCTTCATCGCCCTGTGCAACTGCTACACATTTTGCCAAATTCTTCTCGCTCCATACCTTTGCTTCAATGTAGTATTTCAACATTCCCTCACGTTCACTCAAAAAGAGCAGGTATCTCTTGGCGAACCTGCCTAGTGGCTCCGCATATCCTCACGTCCTGTATGCAATCAATATTCAGTTGTCAAGGTACAGGGTGCATACGCACCGATCAGTGAATGGAAAGGGACACCGCTGACCGCCTGCTATGCAACTTCAAAAGCCAATATTTTCGTAATCAACTTTGTTTCTAATCTGCGACGTAAAGTTTCATCAACACAGTAATGCGGATTCCCGCACTCATCATAGAGCTTTCTTGTAGACAGAGCTGCAATATACCCCTCGTAATGTTTCAAAACCTCATTGATTGCTTCCACATCGCCAGAAGCTGCTGCCGCAATGATATGGTAAGGCAGCAACTTTGAACATTTACTTGATTTCTCCATTCCTGATTCCCTCCATAATCTTTTTTAATGCCTGGAGTGAGCTTACCCGGTGATGATGAATGGTACTTCTGACAAGATTCATGTGCTTTGCGATTTCCGTATCTGTCATATCCAGAAAAAAAGACAGCAAAATAACATTCCGCTTCTTTTCCGGCAGATACTTCAATGCTTCACTGATCAGCTTGTCCTTTACCTCAATATCATAATCAAGGACACGAAATACCTCTGATTCTGCTATGTAATCATCCTCAGTATTCAACCGACTCAACTCCTCCTGCGTTAGTTCCGAGAAAGAAACTTCATGCTTTTGCCGATAGCTTCTTGCCCGTTCATAGTCAATCATTTCATTCTTTAACAGGGTTTTACAAAAGCTGTCAAACTGTTTCCTTATTCTTAACTGCTTTTCGGAAGAAGATTGCTCCATAAGAGTTCACCTCCTTCCGCACCCATTTGGAACAGAGTGAAATATCTCCCTTTCACTCCGTAGCACGAATGGAAATATGAACAACGTCGAAAAATCGACAACTTTTTGAAAAAAATTTTATGTATATAAAAAACGCCCTTGCAGGTACATACCCACAGGACGTTTCCTATATCTGATATTAAATTTTTACCACACAATACAAGTGCGCATAGTGCACTTTCCATGATATACTTTGCCGCATCTGCGAAGATGCGACCTATAAAATTACCTTTCCACGCAAAATGCCGGACAGGTTCCTAATAACATAAAAATATCCTCTAAACTGTTCAGAACACATAACTCTCCCAAACATATTCAAAGGACAAAACAACGTGAAAAAACCTTTGAATACTGCGTTTTTTTATATGCAATATCCAAAGTTCCTATATTTATTTAGTGCATTATATCCCTCTGTTAAAGTGTATTATTAGTGTATTATTAGTGCATTTCCAAACCAAAACGTGCACTATACACTATATATGGTGCATATATGGCTAGATCTAAGAAAATTGATAAAGACATGGGGTTTCGTCTTAAAAAGGCTAGACTGGATCAAAAGTTGACATACGATGAGTTATCAGAAATGTCCGGTGTTTCCTCAAGGTATATCAAGGAAATTGAAAATCATGGCAATATTCCGAGCCTTGAGAAATTGGGGCAACTGATTCGTGCATTACATATCTCCGCTGATCCTTTCTTTTATCCGGCAGCTCCAACCGACAATTTGGATTATCAAAGGCTGCTGGTCTATCTCTCACAATGTACGGAAGAACAGATAACAACGATTCTTGCCATTGTGGAAGCCTATCTTCGGACATATAACAAACCCACAAATTAGAATAGCAGAAAGATTTTGATATTAACTTGATTGTTTCTGAATTATTCTGGAGAAGAACAGGGTGGAAGTTCCATGATTGGACGCTCCACCCTGCTTACTTATTTCATTATTGTATTCAGTAACTCTTTCACCTTAACACTCTCTTTAACAATCCCCAATCCGGCAAGTATCTGTACTGCATCTACGATACCCTGATAATAGGCTCTCTGTTGCTCCTGAAAGTGCGCATGATCTACAATATCCATATAGTTTTCTAAAAAATTTCTCTGCTCTGCCGAAAGCTCAGATAAGAGTTTTTCATATTCCCGGTTTGCTTTTTTCAGCTCCTTATCTGCTTTCTTTGTTTCCTCTGTCTGTATGGAATACTCCCGTTCGTCTGCTTCACTGCGAAGCTCCTCAAAAACATCAGATAGCTTTTCAAATACTTCATTCATTTTTGTATCCACCTTTCTCTAAATAAGTATTGCATTTTACAGGCAGTATTATCAATCCTTAAATTTCTTACAACAATATTTTTTCCGCACTTCATCTTTAGAAGTATATTATCAAGATTATTCCGTAAAATCAATCATGTGGCACTTCATCTTTAGAAAGTTGGTGATAATATGAAAATTTACTGGAATAAAGAAAGCAATTCCAAAAATCTGATAGGTCAGAGAGTAAAGGAATTGCGAACCGAAAGGCAGCTGTCGCAAAAAGCACTGGCAGAACAGCTCCAGCTTGCCGGATATGAATTTAGCGATTTGACCGTATTACGAATAGAACAAGGGACACGCTTTGTACCGGATTATGAAGTGGTTGCCCTTGCTGAATTTTTCCATGTATCTTGTGAATATCTCTTAGGTGTTAAAACCGAAAAATAAGCAGTGATCTGTATTTCTTCATTACAGACCGCTGCTTAAATTTTTGTTGAAACGATAGCCTACACCCCATATTGTCTGTATGTAAACAGGCTTGCTTGGGTTATCCTCTATCTTTTCTCGTATGTTGCGTATATGGCTCATGACGATGTTATAATCACCGAAATATGGTTCTTTCCATACAATATCATATATCTGCTCTTTGCTAAATACTACTCCGGCATTTTGAGCTAACAACAATAGAATTTCAAATTCCGTATATGTCAATTCAATCTCATTATCCTCACGAACTACAATCCGCTTATACTGGTCAATATAAAGTCCCTTAAAACTAAGTTCCCCTTTTTGGATAACTTCGTGTTTCAAAACATCTGTTTCTTTGCTAATGCACGATAAAATACGATTGAGAATATTCTCCTCATTTTCTTCAAATGCCAGTATCACTATTTTCCCATACAATCACCCACTTTATCAAATATTATGTCTTTCGTATAGTCTTTTCAACGAAATCAACACTATTAAACCAATTTTCATGGCACCTTCTGTCTGCTTCAAGTTACAACCTACCTTTCACTATTAAATACATTTACTTACTATCATTCTGCGATAAGCTCCAATAACACGATTTCTGGACGGTTATTAAATCGAATAGGGATAATACTATTGCCAAGTCCTCTGCAAACAATCATATTTGTGTCACCTTTCGTGTATAAGCCTGCATCATATTTGGGAAACAAGCCTTGATTTGGAGCAACCAAACCACCAATAAATGGTAAACGAAACTGACCACCATGTGCGTGACCGCTTAAAACTAAATCAACACCACAATTTACATAGGTTTCAAACAATTCTGGGCGGTGTGAAAGCAAAATAGTGTAATCGTCTTTATCTCCGATTAGTCCCCGTAATTTCGTATCAACCATAGCAGGAACTTCTCCAAGCATATTCCCTTTAAGCGTAAAACTTGGGTCGGAAAGTCCGATAAGCGTAACTTTCTCTCCATTATATTCTAACTGCATTGATGCATCTTCAAGCACAACTACCCCCATTGATTCCAGTCCTGTTTTTAGCTCGTCATACTGTGACAGACTGCCTTCGTGATTACCTGTTACATAATATGTGCCTGCAATTTGAGCAGCTTCTTTTGCAAAATCAAGGGCAACATCAATGTCCGTGTGTTCAGCATCAACTAAATCACCCGTTACTACTATGATGTTTGGCTTACATTCTGACAGTATTTGTAACAGTTCTGCATTATTTTCTCCAAATACCGCATTGTGCAAGTCGGATACTTGAGCTATTCGAAAACCATTAAATGCAGCGGGGATGCGATTACTTGAAACAGTCACCGTACTCACCATCAAAGCTGTATTACCCCAGATAGTCCAAATAATCAAAACAAGCAAAACAGCAATCAGTGTACATACAGAAATCAAAGCTTTTTTAGATAATCTTTTTTTCATGATGCCTTTTCTCCTTTTCATTCTACTGCCCTAAATTAGTCTGTATCTTCAATCTCTCAGAATAGTCTTGGATAAATCTTATTGCTTCATCTTTGGAAAATCCTAATGCAAACATATTATCGAAGTAAGAAAAACAAAGTACCTTTGCAGTATCCTCTCGCTTCTTTGCTATGTACTGTTCATCTGTGGTTACAGAATATTGACCGTTTCGGTATGACACAATCGATTTATCATTACTCACAATCTTATAAGCCCTCATAACAGTATTCGGATTGATATGCAGTATCTTTGCCATTTCTCGAACAGATGGGATTTTTTCGCCTGCTGAAAGTTGTCCACTATAAATCGCACACCTTATTTTTTTATAAGTTGCAAATAAATATGTTCCACATCGTGAAACACCAATTCATCATAAATCATAGATTTTATCTCCTTTATCACACCAACAGACAATACGATTAAAAAAATTGCGTTCCAATAGTTATTACCTTACCACAATTCCCTTAATTTTGAATGGGTAAATCACGCAAAAAAATTGCCTGATTTACTCATTCGCTTTTTAAGCAGAAAAAGTACAATGAAACTATCAAACGAAAAGGAGATTAAAATATGGCAATATTATTAGAAGCAAATGAAGTAACAAAAATCTATGCTAAAGGGCAACGTCCAAGCCTAAATAAAGTATCTTTCAATGTAGCAGAAAGTGAATTTATCGCTATTATGGGTGCTTCTGGCTCTGGAAAGACTACATTGCTTAATGTTCTTTCCACTATTGATACCCCTACAAGTGGCAGCATTGTAATCAATGGTGTTAATTTAAAACAACTGAGCGACACAGGTTCCGCGGATTTCCGCAGGGATAATCTTGGATTTATATTTCAGGAATACTTTTTACTTGACAGCCTTACCATCCGAGAAAACATCTCTGTCCCACTCACTTTACAAAAGCTTCCGCATAAAAAAATCGAAAAAATGGTGCGGAATTTAGCAGAACGCTTTGGCATTGCCTCTCAGTTAGACAAATATCCAAACGAGCTGTCTGGCGGGCAGAGACAACGAGCATCGGCGGCAAGAGCCATTGTAAAACAGCCAAGTATTTTATTTGCTGATGAACCGACAGGAGCATTGGACTCAAACTCTGCTACCGAGTTATTAAAAACTTTGAAAGAAGCAAATGAAGAATTGCATACCACTATACTAATGGTCACACATGATGCATACGCTGCAAGTTTTGCTAACCGTATTCTGATTTTCAAAGACGGAAGCATTATATGCGAACTTCTTAAACAGGATGCCGATAGACGAACATTCTATGAAACCATTGCACAGGAAGTAGCCAAATTAGATACGGAAAGATAAGGGGGCAAAATTTATGAATAATTTATCAATGGCACTTAAAAATCTTAAAAAAAATTTTTCATTTTACGCCCTTTACCTGCTTTCTGTATCATTTGTAATTACTGTCTTTTTTGCATTTACTTCATTCTCAATGAATACAGTTATGCTTGAAAAGATATCTGGTAACGGGCGGGTTGAAATGATGTGTAACGTAATTTCTGTATTCCTAATGGCTTTTGTTGTTTTTTATATGTCATATTCCAACCGTTTCTTTTTACGTCGTCGAACAAAAGAACTTGGTGTTTACGCATTATTAGGATATAGAAAAACCACAGTGTTGTCATTGCTGACAACAGAGAATTTACTGGTTTGTTTTGGAGCGTTTATAGTAGGAATACTTCTCGGTAGTTTTTTTCATAAAGGCATTGTTTTTGGCATAACCAAGTTACTGGATTTATCTATCAATAATTCAAAAATACCCTTTTTCAATGTCAATGCCATTGCAAAAACAGCTTGCTTTATTTTTGCTATCGTGATTGTATTGATGCTATCTAACAGCAGGTTTCTTTTCAAGACATCGCTTATGGGATTAGTTAGATTTGAAAAAAGTGCTGAACGAAAAATGAAATTTCATGATGTTCCTGCCATCGTTGGCTTTTGCTGCATTATTTTGGGGTATGTTCTTGCATTGGATATCCTCAGAGGAGATAAATCTGTTTGGTTTGCGATTGGTTATACCCCCATTGCCATGCTGACACTTGTACTCGTAGTTGTGGGAACAATACTTTTTATTTCATCCTTTCTTCCTTTTATAGTACACATAAGCAAAAACAACAAACGGAAGTTTTATACAGAAACAAAAATAATTACTTCCCCAAATTTCATATACCGTATGCGTTCAAACTCTAAGACTTTAATCATGCTTACACTGTTATCGGCAGCGACGCTTACCGTCTCCAGCGTTATGGCTTTATCTCTATACTATCCAATAGCTGCTGTGTCACGTATGGCACCATCAGAAATTGAATGTAGAATTGAAAATGAAAGCGAAATAGATGCAATCAAACAAATTGTAAATGAGCATTCGTCCAAAAATGATGTTTCATTCCTGCAAACGAATATTTATAAAGTTACATCTACTTCCGAACAAGTTCCTTTGGAATATAGTGCAGGAAGCTCTAAAGGTGATTCAGATAACGAAAAAATTCTGCGAAATGCAGGGTTTGAATGTATCTCTTATTCAAACTATATAGCTCTCTTAGAAGCGCAAGGAAAAAAAGGGGCTTTGGAACAAATTGGCGAGCTACACGATAGTGAGTGTATTTTAGTAAAATACCAGCCAGCTTCAGACAATGACGAAACGGGTAATGTTTATCCTTTGCTTATAGGTAATGAAGAAATATCTGTAACAGTCATCGCAACTACTTTAGATAATCCCATTTCATTTGCAAATAGCATTGGTACTTTGATTGTAAGTGACGACTTATATGATGCAATAGCAGAAAAAATTAACCCCGAAACGGAAGTCCTAAGTATAAATGGGCAGTCAATCAAAGATAATGAAGCTCTGTTTCTTGATTTATCCGAATATTTAAATGATAGTCCTTATTTACAGGGAAACTCGCATAGGATACATGAGATATTTTCCCTAAGCAGTTCAACCTTCTTACTGCTTGGATTTCTTGTAATCTTGTTTTTTATCGCAACTGGAAGCATATTATATTTTAATAATCTTTCTGCCATAAGCGATTCGAAGGCTGATTATGAAATCTTAAGAAAAATGGGATACACAGACAGAACGGTGAAAAAAATAATAAAGAAGCAGACGATATCTTTTTTTAGTATTCCGTTTTTATTCGGGTTGGTAGACTGTGTCTTTGCAACATTAGTATACAGGACAGCCCTTATGCAGAACATTCTGAAAGAAAGCCTTATTCTGTATATTCCTACGTTTATCGCTATTCTGCTTACATTTATAATTTATATGATATATTACTGTATGACTGTCCATACTTGCTGTAAAACAGTTCTAAAGAAATAAAAAGCTATATGAAATCATCGAGTTTTATAGCTCGGCGATTTCGTACACTTTATTTGTTCACAGAGAGATAGTATAATTTAATGAGAAAATAGGAAGGAGGCAAAACATGAAGCAAACAATTTTAAAGCTACTGCTTTTTATAAATTCTATTTTACTCATTGCATATATGGGGCTGGCCGCTCATGCAGATTTTCATTTAAACACCAGAGGTGTCATTCCCTTATTTTTATCGTCTTTGCTGCTAATAGATGTTACTTATGTAAGTTCCTGCAACATTAGGGAAAATAAAACTATTTCCCTATTTTGTGGTTTATTAGCATTAGAAAGTTGGTATATACTCTTAGCTGCTTCGGGCAACTCCATCACAAACACTATTTTTTTCGCTTTAAGCCCGGTAATATGGTGTGTTTCCATTAAATTCATACTAATGTTTTTGTTCCAAAACAGCGGATACAAATATCAGAAATTAATTAATCTCTGCCTGACGGGAACTTGTATTTTTGCTCTTATTGGCGTATTGGTGTCAAGTAAAATATTTTTCCTTCTCTATTTCATACAATTTATGGCAAGCTGGCTGTGTTTTATTTTTACAGTGATATATCATAGAAAAAGAGTTGCTTTTGTTTTTAAGTCAGAATGGAGGCATATTATTTTCTCCCTTATAGCAGTTATAGTTTTATTCCTTACTTATTATTTTTCAACAATGAGAGTTCCTGAACATCTTTCAAATTTTGGTGTATATATTCCTATACTATTGTTTTGGGTAAGCATCCACGGTATCATACTGAAAGAACAAAACAGCCTTCCATTATCTGCCGTATTCAGTAATCGCCAATTAACATTACTTATATTTTCTGGAATAATTATTTTTAGCTTGATAGCAATAATCTTAAATGGTGGATATTCTTTGCTTTTTATTATGCTGGATGCCCTGTTTGCGTTTTTATATGTTTGCAATATTGCTTTGGATTTCAATTTCAAGAAAGGACATAATAAGATAATCAAGGAAAGCAAATACCATGTCGCACTACAACAATTACAACGGGAAGAACAATTAAATCTTGAATTTGCAAACTTTCTCCACGATGATATTCTTCAAGACCTGCTTTCTGTAAAAAATATGATGAAAAAAGCAGACCGCCCTGAAGTACAGAAAATTATCACGGAAACTCTCGATAATATGAATACTTATATTCGTGAGCAAATGCAGGATTACCATCCTACGTTGCTTCCAAAACTTACTATAAAGGAAAACTACCAAAACTTGCTTGATGATATTTCGCAATCTTTTCCGAATCGTAATATCTGTGTCTCCTTTGATTGTTCAGACTCCTTATTTCTGGTTGAGCCATACAATATCTTTGTGTACCGCCTGCTAAAGGAACTTGTCACGAATGTTTACAAACATTCGACAGGGGAAAAAGCATGGATAACCCTTACGCAGGATAATGGGATTATAATACTGAGTGTGAGTGACAATGGAACTGTTGATGCAGATGTTCTCTCATCTGCTGACAGGTTAAAACATCGAGGACTTGCAATGATTACGGAACGAGTGAATGACATCGATGGCTCAGTAACTATATCTAATAACCATCCACATGGGATTTGCGTACAAACAATATTGCCGATGAAAGGAGATGTTTCTTATCAACATTTTGTTAGTAGATGACCATGCTTTATTTTCTAAAAGTTTGGAGATTGCATTGTCAGATTATTCAGAAATTGAAACCTTTGATAGTATCAATGATGTTTCTCAATTAGACAATTATATTGTATCTAAGAAACCAGACATCATCCTTATGGATATAAACTTGAAGAATATATCTTCTGAGGATGGTCTGGAATTAGCAAAACAAATACTAAGTTGTTATCCAGAACAAAGGGTTGTAATTCTGTCTGGTTATGATTTGCCCGTATATCGAAGTGAAGGAAGAAAAATAGGAGCAAAAGGATTTGTTAATAAAAATATTGAACCTGAAAAGCTCATATCTATTCTTTCTAAAATAATGCAGGGGATACTTTATTTTGACAGGGAAATTCCATTCATAGAAGGATTGACCGATAGTGAAAAACAAATTATACAGCTTATAGCAGAGGGACAAAAGCGAAAAGACATAGCAAGCACACTTTATATTAGTGAACGTACCTTATCAAATCATTTGCAGCATATATTTGAAAAACTTGATGTTACATCAGCGGTTGAAGCCGTGACAAAAGCGATTCAACTCGGATACATCCCGCCAATATGTTAATTAAGAGCCGATGATCTTGTGAAACATTTTACAAGTGCATCGGCTCTTCGTCTTCTTTGATGATTGTCACACACAAACCATATATATTATTCTAACTTTTCCTCCTGTACTGTAATAAAAGGAATTTTCTTTAATAGCAAGCACTGCCCCTGTCATGACACATGGGCTGAAACTTACTTTTATGCCACAGGCATATCCCGTAAATTTCCATAGGGAAGTATCCCTAACCCTCTTATATTTTTTGAGCCACTTTTCACAAAAAATCATTGACCTTCTTCTGCAATTTTGCTACAATTTTTCTTGGATAATTATATCCAAAAATCGAATACACTTTGAAACAAACTGTTGTAAAACATCGAACATTTTACAGCAGTTTTTTTGTACCCAAAATGGGAAGGAGGTAAAGAAATGGCAAACAGAAAACGCACCAATCCTGTGCAATTTTATCTCGATGATGACGAGCAGTATATCCTGGACGAGAAGTTCCGATTATCGGGAATGAAAAGCAAGTCTGCTTTCTTACGCAAGCTCATTTTGTATGGCTATGTCTATGACGTGGATTACAGTTATTTAAGAAATTATAATACAGAGCTTGGACGTATCAGCTCCAATTTAAACCAGATCGCAAAGAGGGTAAACAGCACCGGAAACATTTATCAAGAGGATATAAACGAAGTAAAGGAGTTGATGAATAAAGTATGGCGTACACAAAAATCCATGCTATCAAAGCAACCGTTGATAAAGCGATAGACTACATCTGCAACCCCGAAAAGACCGATGAAAAAATGTTTGTTTCCTCTTATGCCTGTTCTCCAGAAACCGCAGCTTATGACTTCAAATATACTCTCGACCACTGCCGGGAAAACAGTCCCAACAAAGCCTATCATCTGATACAAGCTTTTGCTCCTGGAGAGGTTGGTTTTGAGGAAGCGCACCGCATTGGAAAGGAGCTTGCCGATAAACTATTAGAGGGGAAATTTTCGTATGTTGTTACCACCCATATTGACAAAGGACACGTTCATAATCACATAATTTTTTGCGCTGCTGACAACATCGAACACAACAAATATCACGACTGCAAACAGTCCTATTACCACATCCGGAAACTGAGTAATGAACTGTGCAAGGAACACAATCTTTCCGTAATCATTCCGGGTGCGCAGCGTGGCAGAAAATACAAAGAATGGCAGTCCGAGCAGAACGGTTCTGCATGGAAAACGCAGATCAGAAAGGACATCAATTTCTGCATCAAGTCGACTTCCACTTACGAAGAATTTCTGCTTCTGATGAGAGCCAAAGGTTATGAAATCAAAGGGGAAACTTTTGAAGAAGGAGCTGCCAAATACATCTCATTCCGCCCTCTGGATAAAGAGCGTTTTGTGCGTGGCAGTGCGAAGTCTTTAGGAAAGGAATACACAAAGGAACGGATCAGGGAACGCATTGAAAGAAAACGGGAACGAAAGGCAATTATCCCCAAAAAAGACTACTCTGCCCGCAGACTTATTGACACCTCTGACGAGAAATTTCAGAACAGTCCGGGACTACAAAGGTGGGCTGCCATTGAGAATTTAAAGATCGCCGCACAGAGCTATAATGAGGTTGGTTCGCTTGCAGAACTGGAACACAAAATTGCGGTAAAAACCGAAGCCGGAAAGTCTGCAAAGCAGAGCGTGGTGGAACTGGAACACCGTATCAAAGACCTTGCGGAAATCATCAAATATGCACAGCAGTACAAAGACAACCGCTCCTATCATATCGGCTACAAAAAAGCCAAGAACCCTGACGCATATTTCCACAGATACGAAAGCCAGATCATTCTTTATGGCGGTGCCAGACGGATGCTTGAACAGGCGGGCATAAACATAAAGAGCTTGAATGTTGATAAGCTGAAAGCTGAATATCAGGAACTGATGAAGCAGAAAAGTGAGCTGACTTCCACCTATAAGGATTGTGAAAAGGAAGTGCATGAGCTGAACCGAAAGTTGGAAAATCTCAATCAGTATCTCGGAAAAGATATGCCCACTACTCAAGACATAAAAAGCAAACAAAAATCTTTATAAATTTGATAGTATGTCAACCCATTTTATAGTATAATCAATTCACTACTTAACAAAGGAGCAATCTATTTACATGCTTACATTCATAGATGAAAGTGGATATCCTCGCCCTACAGATTCAACCAAGAATCCTATCCTGCTTGGTGTCTGTATCCATGAGAATGATATTAAACCAATCACAAATCAGATATACAAATTAAAAGATTCTATTTATGGAAAACAGGACGAAATAAAGTCTACAAAACTTATTCGTGAAGCGACAATTACCAAGAATCGTACAAATAATAAAGCATATGTTGAGGGCATGGTAGACATCATTACCTCTTATGACGCTGCTATTTTCGCTGTAATTATGGACAAGCCAGATGAACCAATTATTGTTCCGGAACATCATCTTCCGAAGCAGTATTACCTTCTTTTAAAAAAGGTTGAGTTTTACTGTAACCATCATCACTATGGCAAGGCAATGATGATATTTGACGAGGTACACGAAGACGCTGATCGGAAAATTGCCGAAGCAATTACTGGTTTTTTATTCAAAACTAAATTTGGGCGTTCTTTCCATCACATATTAGAAATGCCCTTGTTTGTCAGCTCCGCTGTAACTCCTGCAGTACAGTTCGCTGATATATTTGCTGGTATCGTGAGACATTATTATGAAAATGAACTTGACCAAAAAGAACCGGAAACAGAATTTCAGGAATGGCTTGTAGAGCTTTTTACCAAATTACATAATCTTACAGAAAATAACTTCATCCCTAAATCACATTATTTGGAGTATGGATTTCAGAAAATGGGTAAAAACTTCTCCTATCCTGTAAGTGAAAAATTTACTACTTCCGATAATGATGAAAACCTTTTAGGTGAAGATATTTCTAATGATTTATCTGAATAATTTTTTGTTTGACTTCATACAAATATGGTGTATAATATTATTAGAGTCATATGTTGTTCCGTCCTGGAGCTGCGTAGGACTCGTAATATTAACAAAAGTGTCGCACTTGCAGTTTAGCAAGTGCGATTTTTCTTTGGTTTTTCCAGTCCTTTTTTTCTTCTTTCTTCTGCCGTTCTGCTTTGCTTTAATCCTTCACATTTTCTTCTTTTGTTTCCATTCTTGAAACCTCTTTTTTTACATGACAAAAGGCAGCCAATCTTGACTGCCTTCTAACTGACACTATATCTTTATAACTCACCTAATATTACTGCTCTAATTCGTTTCCATTTCTGCAATATAATCCTTTCTCCTTCCTGCCCATATCGCTATAAATAGATTCAATAATTATTCATATCACAATGTACTTATTTCCTTTAAATTACATCTTTGCACTGGCAAACTATATTTCTTATATTTATATCCAATGTATCCAGCAAAACTATTTTCGTGTGTAGAAATTAAGAGTTGAATATTTGGAAACTCTGTTCTCATTAATTCCACAAACGAAACTATATTCAAATCATCCATACACTGAACCGGATCATCAATTAGCATTATATTTAATCCATCATTTACAAATATCTTATGTAGTGCTAACGAAAATGCAAGCAAAATACCAGATAATTGTCCTGAACTCATAGTGTATAAAATATCATGTTCCTCGTTAGGTGTTGTAAATCTGATAGAATTTAATTCTTCTTTACCATCCTTATCTCGAATTAATATGCCCTGTCCGCCTTGATACGATTGTAAAATTCTTGCACTATAAATATAAAAAGGTATCTCAATCTGCGAAATAATGTTCCCTTGATATTTATCAATACTAGCTTTCCAATCTTTCATGTATTGATTAAGTTTTTTACTAATTTCACCTTCAATACATGCTTTTTTCCGCTTTAGATTCTCTATTTTTTTACTTTTTTCTCTTTCCTGTAGAATAAATTTATATTTTAAATACTCTGCTTTCTGTAATATATCCCCTTCCTTCATTTCTGCAACATCTTCTATTGACAAAAAATATTCCTTTAGAAGACTATCAAATTGGTACTCACTCTTTTTTTGATAATATTCTTCTGGCAATACACATATTGCATTCTTTATAACATTCTGAATCTGCTGAATATCCTTTTCCATATTATTTACAGAAAACTCATCCGTTAAAGAAATCTCAAACATATTGTCCTTTAGGAATTTATCTATGTATTTGTATTTCTCTACAATATCACTTTCATCGAATTCCATAAAAGCACTAAGCAACACATTACTCTCTAAATCGGAAATTAAAACTTCGGCGTCAACCCACACATTTTGCAGAAAAACTCCACTAATAGTATCTACTATCTCCTTCATTTGCTTTCCTGCCGTTCCAAGAAGAGAATTTACATCATTAGTTGTTTTTTCAATATTATTTAATAACTGTTCTTTTTCCTTCCAATCATAACCACAATATGGACATTTTCCATCCTCAAATATACTCCCCTCTTCTGAAGCTCTCATTAACTGCTCACGAATTCTAATCAACTCGTTTATAGATTGTTGTGTCTCTTGAACATTCTTTTCAAGCTGCCGATACTCTAAAACCTTTTGAACTAATTGCTCACAAACATCTGCTTTATCAAGATATTTTCCCATTTGTTGATATTCAATATTTATGTAATCTAAATCCTTTACTTTTTTACTTTCTTTTTTTAGAAACAAAAGTTTCTTCTTTCTTTCAATATACTTTTCAATATCATCTCGTATATATCGTATAATAATATATGCTTTTAATTGAGTTTCCAACATAGCATTATTTAACAATACATTATACTTACTATTTTTCAAATCATTCCGTAAGCGTAAAATTTTCAAATAACTTGTAATTATCTAAGAAAATTTTATTGATAACTATCGTACTATTCATTCTCTTCCTCCAAATCAACAAAGCCCCAATCTTCTAATACCTTATCTAGTAACTGCTCTATGTTCCCTTGCGAATCATTTAAAGTTTCAATTATGTAATCCAAACGCTCTATTTCGTCATCACTACATTTTTGAATGCTTGATTACAAAGACATCATTATCAAAAGCTATGCCCTGAACATGTCCGGTGCAGAGATTGCAAGACAGTTGGGCTGTAGCAAATCGGGAGTCAATGACTTCCTTAACGCATTTAAAAAATGCGAGACTTTAAGTTTTCCTCTTCCGGAGGGAATCACAAACTATGGTATTGCTGAGTTGATTTATGGCAAAGCCCCCTTATCCGGAAATCGTGATGAGAGTTTTGAACTCCCTGATTATTCAGTAGTTCATTCCCAACTTACCACAAGAAAGAACATGACACTGATTTATCAGTGGAACCGCTACAAGAAAAAGTGTGAAGCCGATGCCCTGAAACATTATTCTTATCGACAGTTTTGTGAGCGGTACAGCATGTGGTGTGAAGAAAATGAGGAAACAGCCCATTTTACCCCAATCATCGCTCAGACAATGGAGGTGGATTTTGCAGGAAAGACCTTTGAAATGACAGACCGGCTGACAGGTGAAGTGTCTGTCATTGTTGTGTTTGTTGCAGTACTTCCCTATTCCCAGATGATTTATGCTGAAGGAATGATTTCTACGAAAGAACCCCAGTGGATACAGGTCAATAACAATGCTCTGGCCTTTTATGGAGGCGTTCCTGCTTTAGTAGTATGCGATAACTGCAAGCAGGCAGTGATTGCCAACGAGGACTGGATCCAGCCGGAACTCAACAAGGATTACGCTGAGTGGGCGGAACATAATCATACGGCTATCGTACCGGCCAAGGTTCGTAAGCCCAAATATAAAAGTTCTGTTGAGAATTCCGTGGGAATTCTGGAGAAAGGATTTTTTCATGATCTCGAAGAACGTCAGTACTTTAGCCTTGAACAGTTTAACTCTGATTTATGGGAAAAACTGGACGAACTTAACCATGAAAACTTCAAACATAAGGGACACAGCAGATGCTATTACTGGGAAGAAGAGAAAGCCGAATTAATGCCTCTTCCCTCTGTACCTTACGAGTACATGGAGAGGAAAGAGGCAAAGGTATCAAGCGACTTCCACGTACGCTTTGACAATGCTTATTATAGCGTAGATAAGGCTTATAAGCATCAGAAAGTTTCTATCAAAGCATCAACTGCTGTTGTAAAAATTTATTCCCAGAAAGGCATTTTAATTGGTGAACATCAACGCGCTACACGTAAGGGGCAGTGGTGTACCAACACAGAACATCTTCCTAAAGATTATAATGATTACCGTGAATGGAATGCAGAGTACTTCATCCGCAGGGCTATGACTGTTGGAAACAGTACAGTCTCTGTTATCAAAAGCATTCTTTCAAGCCGGAAGCTTGAGGTGCAGACATACCGGATGTGTCTCGGTATCTTGAATTATTCCAAAAAATACGGAAATCATGTTTTGGAGGAATGTTGCCGGCAGGCAATTGCTGCTAATAAAATAAGCTACACATACATCAAAAACTCCATTCCTGCCATTGCAGAAGACATCTGCACCCCGCAGGAGCGTTCCAGAATAAACGAAGAACGTAATCGAGGTGGCTTTGTTATAGGCTCTGATGCAATGGATGTGTCAAATCTTCTTTCTAAGAGTCTGAAACTGGCTCAGGCACCTGGAAAGGAGGCTGATGTATAATGCTCACAGGAGAAGCACTTACCAATGCGCTAGTAGATAAACTCAATGATCTTGGGCTCCCCAACATGGCAGCCACCCTGGATGCACTCTACCGTTCAGAAAGATTCTTAAAACTTGACCATCTTTCGCTAATTGCGGAACTGATTGAACCGGAATATCAGGATAAGGTCAGTAAACGTGTGAATAACCGGCTCAGGCATGCCAAATTGATTGGATGCCCGCAAAGCCTTGATGATTGTATTGATTCCGGGAGCAGAGAGTATTTACCATGCGGAATTACATCGGTTCTGTCTTCGCTGGCATTTGTGCGGGATGGATTAAATATCTGTATTCTTGGCCCGTCTGATAGCGGCAAGACACATCTTGCAAAGGCAATCGGCATTGCAGCCTGTAAGGAGCATAAAGTAGAGTATCATCATTGTGAATCTTTTTTAGAGGATATGGTTGCACTTAAAAATGTCAGCTATGAGAAATACGAAAGAAAACTAAAGCTTCTTGAACGTCTTGATTTGATGATACTGGATGATTTTTTACTCCATACAATTACAGATGAACGGGAGGTAAAAGTCCTGTTCATGATTCTGGAAAAACGTTGTGAAGCTCAGAAAAGTACCATTGTGTGTTCGCAAAGGGAACCTAAGAGTTGGGCATCCATGATTCTGAATGATGAAGTTTCTGCAAATGCTATCACGAAGCGTGCAACCAAGCACTATACAGTGGTGATTAACACCCCAAATAATAAATAAACAGTCGACCGTTTATAGCGCCGAGCGACCGCTGGTCAACGCATCACCGACCGGCGGTCGGCGCAAATTGCAACATTTCCATACTTGTCTATCCAACTATTCATTCTCGATATCCGTGCTCGGTCATACAAAATCATATAAAGATATTTTGCAGTTTGAGAAATTCGCAGTTTTAGCAAAAACTTCGGAAACTGGAAGTACTGAATCATCTGCTCAGACTCCTTCATGTATTCATATTTCATTCTTTTCTCGCCTCGTTTCTGTTTCTAACTGTTGTAAAAATCATTTTTATGCCGGCTCAAAAAATGTCCTTACACATATTCAAAAGATGAAGGGCATAAATACAGGCTCTTGATGAAAATTTTTTATTTTTCCTGCAAAAAATACCCTTTCATTAATACGAAACGCTGAGAGGCATTTTTACAGCCCCCTGAGGAAATTTTTTTATTTTTTCGGTTAATTGAATACTTAAAAGCAAAAAAACACTCACCTATTCCAGGTGAATGCCTTATCAAAATTTCCTTATTTTGTTGTCTGTGACGCTTATCCAGATATGCCTGCATATCTGCTAAAATATAATTGCCTGCAATTATATTTTCACGTGGGTATGGGGACGTAATCCCAATCAAGGTCTGCTACTCGTAAGTAATACAAAATTGTCAAAATGACAATACTGTAATACACGGGTGGATCTTGCTCTGGTATTTTCTCCTCATCAAATCGGTTTGTGATATTTGGATGCTACTCTAAAAATATTATGATGTTCACTAATCATTATGAACTCTTATCTTTTAAGCATATTTTTATTAGATTTATATGTCATTTCATGATAGAATTAATTTTGAAGAGGAGGTATTATTATGGACTATTTATCGGCAGCAAAAATGAGATATTATTCAAAAGATAACTCTGAAAACATCATAAAAAATTTAAACAAGAAACTTTCTGCTAATATTTCAGCATAGTAATGTCATAGAAAAAGTATCATTTCAGTAGTAAAATACTGGCTAAAAGCAGACAGTATTTGGAGAGTACCGTTTAGACATCAGGAGGTAACATAATGGGTAAGAACACGACAAATGATATGACGCAGGGAAACTGCATGCGTTTACTGGTACAGTTTTTTCTGCCGATCCTGGCAGGAAATCTGTTTCAGCAGTTATACAGCTTTGCAGACTCTATGGTGGTGGGAAAAGGAATTGGCGATACGGCACTTGCAGCAGTCGGAAATACCAGTTCCGTACATTTTCTGATCATTGGTTTCGCAATTGGGCTGACAGGAGGATTGGGAATCTGTATTTCTCAGTCTTTTGGAAGTGGCAATTATGAAAAACTTCGTAAGGAGCTGGCAATGTCTGTCTGGATCTGTCTGGCTATTGGGATTGTGATCACAGTGGTAAGTCTGGCCTTCATGCGGCAATTATTTACATTTCTCCATACACCGGAAGATCTGATGACGGAAACACTGCAATATTTCGGAACAATTCTTGCGGGAACCACCATTACAATTTTTAATAATTTTGCCATGACACTTCTGCGTTCCGTCGGAAACAGCCGGGTGCCTCTGGTTGCAATGATAATTTCCGCCATTGCTAATGTTCTGATGGATCTGTTATTCGTTTTTCCGCTGCATATGGGTGTTTTGGGCGCAGCGTTAGCCACTGTTCTGGCACAGGTTCTGTCTGCGCTTTACTGCTGTTACTACATAGGAAGGGAAAAAAATCTGATCCCGAAAAAAACGGACTGGAAACCACAGAGTGTGATCATCAAAAGACTGACATTGAAAGGTCTACCTGTTGCCGTTATGAATTCTGTCACTGCAGTGGGTGGAATAGTATTGCAGACATTTGTCAACAATATGGGAACAAGCTATGTGGCTGCCTATGCGGCATGCACCAAGATCCTCAGTCTTTTTGAACAGCCGGCAAATACAGTGGGCCTGGCACTTCTTACTTTTGTGGGACAGAATTATGGTGCCGGAAAAAAGGAGCGGATACGTACCGGTATCCGGGAAGGAGTTATCCTGACGATCCTGATAAATATTCCACTGGCTTTGATGTTGCTGTGTATTCCTGAGTTTCTGACTTCTTTCATGTTGAATGATGCGTCGATTATTTCTTACACAAGAGATTTTCTGGCGGTTACAGGCATCTGTCTGTTTCCTCTGGGATGGCTGTTTGTGTTCCGCAACGGGTGTCAGGGCATGGGACATACGTTTGTTCCGATGCTTTCAGGAGTCCTGGAAGTGTCTCTTCGAGTGGTCATGGTAAAGCTGCTGACTCCATATCTGGCTTTTCGTGGTGTTGCTCTGGCAGAAGTATCTGCCTGGATCGGCGCCTGGATCATGTTGATGATCACTTACTGGATCTATCAGGAAAGAACGGATTCTTTTCGGTAAGTCTGATGAGAACATCCTACCTTGGTGCGAAACTGTCGATTGAAATTTGAAAGGTTATGAAATCCGGTATCGAAAGCAATGTCGGAGATACTGCGATCCGTATTGCGCAGAAGGTCGCATGCTGATCGGATACGTACCTGATTCAGATATTCAATGGCTCCGAGACCGAAATTCTGTTTGAAACAGCTCATAAAGTAACTGCTGCTCATATGAGTGATCTTTGCCAGCTGCTCTATGGTGACAGATTCAGAATGATGTTTCTGTATATAAGTGAGAACAGGCTGAAGTGTTTCGGTCATCCGGGATTCTGTCGAAACCGTGTGTTCGGTGCAGAGTCCCGGTGTCGATGCCAGCAGATAAAATAAGCGAAGCAGTTCGCTTTTCAGTAACAGATCAGACGTTGCAAGATTTTTGTGCGCACACTGCATAATAGTCCGGACCGAATCATGGAGTTCATGATACCCCGGGGGTTCCTGAGATACAGGGACCAGAACTCTTCGTCTGGAAGAAAAGATCGGCAGCAGAATATCTGTATAACAACGGTCATCGTAACTTCCCACCAGCATATTCTGATGAAAAACAATGGTATCATAAAAAAAAGAGCTGTGCTCATCCGACATGATAGCATGAAGGACGTTGGGCTGGATCAGAAAGATGTCTCCCGGTTTGGCAGAGATGGTCTGATCCTCGTATTTGAAAAAACCATTTCCAGATTTTATGTAATTTAATTCCATTTCACTGTGCCAGTGCAGCGGTACACTCGTAAAATAATCCGGTATACCGCAGTCATAGTAACTGTATGGAACCTGAATGGATCCGTGCTGGCACTTTTCTTTTATCGCATAAAGATTCTGCAAAGGTAGAGGCTGCCAAAGTAACCGGACGCCGCATCTCTATCTCCGGAATGCTGAAATTTTTAGGCGTGTCCCGCTCTGAATACAGATCCTTTCTTCATCGAAAGGTATCTCCTTCCCGTCAGCGAAAAGATGCTGTTAAAAAGGAAATCCAGAAAATATATGATTATTCAAAACAGAATTACGGTGCCCCTAAAATTGCTCAGGAACTACGTAAATCTGGTGAAACCATCAGTCAGCGCACCGTAGGTAAATACATGCGTGAAATGGGCATTCGTGCCCAGTGGACCAAACCGTGGACTACTACCACCAGAGATTCTGATTTTAGCATGGAACTCCACAACATTCTCAATGAACAGTTCAATCCAGAACGTCCTAACGCTGTCTGGTGCACAGATATCACTTATATCTGGACGCAGGATGGTTTTGCATACCTTAACTGCGTTATGGACTTGTATGCCAGAAAAATCATTGCCTGGACTCTTGCAGACACTATGGAAGTATCTACAGTTATCGAAACAATCAACAAGGCAAAAGCCTGTCGTAATACTGATTTACCACTTATTATCCATTCAGATCGTGGTAGCCAGTATGTTTCAAATGCGTGGCGTAAATCCACAGAAAAGATGCAACGAAGCTATTCTCATAGTGGTTATCCTTACGATAATGCTTGCATCGAATCTTTCCATTCCTTAATCAAAAGAGAATGGCTTAACAGATTTCATATCATTAACTACAAACATGCCTATAGGCTTGTATTTGAGTATATTGAAACCTTTTATAATAATGTCATTGAACTTGTAGTTCAAAAATTATGCTGCATTTAATTCTCTCATTTTCTTATAGTAGGTATAAACTCTTCTCTCCTGATCCGTAAGACATGCATCCATTTGACTTTTTGTTCTTCCAGCATTTCCGCAAACAATTGAATCCATAGGAACTTGAAGCATTTTGCTAATTGCATACAGATTATCGACTGTTGGCATACTAACGCCATCCAACCATCGATAAACACTCTGCACACATCCAAACCCTAAATATTCTTGAATATCTTTTGGTTTTACTCCTCTCATATCCATAATTCTTCGAAGATTAACACCTGTTTCTTTTTTATTAATTGTTGGAAACATACTATCGCCTCCTTTGCACTAAATTCTTGTTCTACTCAGTTCTTACACATACTTTCTTCCCCGAAAAAGCAATTCCAAACTTCAAGATTTCCGTAATTCCATCCTCTTTCATTTCAGAATCGTATCGCAACTCACCAATTTGCTTTAATGCTTCATTAGACCATTTTTCAAGCTCAACATCGCTTAATTTTTCTTTCCACTTTAATTCCAAAATAATACCAGGATACCTTTTTTCTCTTGGAATTAAAGAAACATCAAATCTGCCATCTCCAGATTCTCGGTTCGATTTAATCTTATACTGATTATCCATTAATGCTATTAATCCTAGCATCAAACCATGATAAAATCCTTCAGCTCCACCATCGAAGAAGCTAATTGATTTATCCATATATTCCCCAATAGCGCTCTGCAACTTCTTGTAATCATTGGCATAAAGACTTTCTGCAATCTTATTTGCTGTAGTCCTTGTAATTGCTCCAGTTTGCAAGAAATGTGACAAGATTTCACTCTTATATACAGCTGCAATCTCTCTATTTGGAATTGATACTTCACATAAATATGAACCATCTGCTTGCAGTTCCTTTTTAGGAGTTTTCAAATAGCCAGTAACCAACAATAAGCTATAAATATTTGCTGGATCCTCCGCAAGCGATCTATACACCACATTTTGATCAATTCTTGCAACTACTCTTTCTCCTTGCAAAAGGTCATATAATCTTTCTGTAATATCATCTGTAGCCACTCTTAGTACATCATCAAGGATTTCATTTTTTCCTGTATTTACCCAATATGCTTGAGGAAGGCATCCCTTGGAAATATAGTTGATTACAGACCATGGATTATATATTTCTTCGCTACCAAACAAATATCCATCGTACCAGTCTTTAAGTTCCTCCTCTTTATCTGATACTCCATAGTAACTGAGCATTGCTTTCACTTCAGATTCTGTAAATCCAAAAAAGCTATCGTATTCTTCATCCATTACGGAGTTCACTGTTAAATTATTTAGACCACTAAAGATACTTTCCTGAGCAATACGCAAAATTCCTGTTAGGAAACCATAGGATAAATTCTTATTATCCTTAAATGCTCCTGAAAAGAAATTTCTCATGAATCCAATAATTTCATCGTAGAAATCCTTAGAGTATCCCTCTTGAATCAGAGTATCATATTCATCAATAATGATTACTGGAGCCTTATCATAATGTGAAGCAAGCATTTTAGATAGTCTTTCTAGCGAAGAAGTAAGCTCCACTTCATTAGCTGTAGCGCTAATAATCTTTGTAAAATACTCCTTCTCATATTGTGAGAGCTTATCACTATTTAGTAGCTCTTGATGTCTTCCATACTCTTCTTGAAGTAGTCCCCTTATTTTATCTATTGTTGCGTCCCAAGTATCAAATTTAACATCCTTAAAAGTTAAGAATATGACTGGATATTTTCCTTGATGTGAACGATACTCTTCTCCACATTGCCAAATATTTTTATCGACAAAATACTTACTAGTATTCTTATCTGATATTTCAAAGAACACTCTGAGCATATCCATATTCAAGGTCTTTCCGAATCTCCTTGGTCTCGTAAACAAAGATACCAATGGCTTTTGATCCAAGAATTCTTTGATTAATAACGTCTTGTCGACATAGTAATATTCTTCCTGCGCACGAACATAGTCAGAGATGCCGATTGGTAATGATTTAACTTCTGCTTTCGCAACCATATTTTTCTTGATGTATTTTCCATTAGACACTCTTCCATCCATTGGCTTTGGAGAGTCGTCTGGAATTAACCAAGATCCTTTTTCTTTTATTGCACCCTGTATTCTTCCTTTTTTGCACATGTCATTTACGGAACGTGGAGAAACATTCCACTCTAAAGCCTTTTCTTTACAAGTTTTCATATATATATCAGCTCCTGTCATTCGCAATATTATTCCTCATCTTACGCAAATTATACCTCAGTAAAACACAAAAAGTCAAATCAATTCGATATTTTGCGTTTAATTATTGCGTTTGCTTAATGTTTTGCGTCTTGTATTTTTCGGCACTTTTATTTTGGTTTTTTCAGCCCACAAACTTGTTTGTAGCATATTACTCAGACAAGTTTAACTCCACTGAAAAAGGACCAGCCCAGCTGATCCTCTCCCTCTATCACATCCCCATTTTCCTTGTCTTCAAGTTCCATGTCCACCCCTACAGTTTTAGCTTCTAATAAGCCTCTCCCATCCCCGCAAGAGTGTTATTTTTGTGTTATTTTTTAACCTCGCATACCCGCAAGCCCTTGCTATTACTGGCTTTCTAGAAGAAACGACATAATCTGCCGTGGCAGATAAATAAAATTCTTATCATATGATTTTCTCCTTGTGTTATTGAAAGATTGTGTAATTTGAACCCTCTATGTTCTCAATCACTTAATGATATATTTTGTTCCTCTGCCTTTTCCTTCAACTGCAATCACACCCTTTTTCTCTATAGCTTTCAGTAATTGTGTTGTTTTTGATTTGCCAAATGGGACATATGGTGCAATTTCACTTATTGGTTTCAGCATCGTCTTACTTAAAAATTTGTAAATCACTTTTTCGTCTTCGGTTAAATTGACATTCGTTTCAAATATCGGTAGTACAATTTTTATAGCATTTTCTGACACTTCAAATTCTGGTTTTATCAAACTCTCTGCATACAGTTGTTTGATTCGTGTAATTCCTGTTCCAAATATCTCTACTAATCCCAGTCTGTAAAATACATTTGCAAGATTTCTATTTCTTAAAATAGATAGTTTACCTGATAAATATTCTTCTGCCGTTATTCCAGCCGGCAATCCACCAGGAGACACTACTTCTATTCTATCATCAAACATAGAAACTCTGGTGTGTGAATTAATATCCCATACCCTATGAATCAAAGCATTTGCAATTGCTTCTCTGAAAGCTACTTCCGGTATTTTCTCTACCATCTTTCTGTCAGCCCCCTGTATTACTTCATATTGGTAATAATCTCTAAATACAGCAAGTGCTTTTTCATATATTTCTAAAACCGATATATGTTCAAACGTTACTCTTTTTTGAATAATACTGATATTCTCACCGAACTTAACAATATCAATTCCTGAAAAATGATTTTTATCTGCCAAAAGTCCCGCTACATTATTATAACCATTTATATTGTCATACAGGTTCAATGTCTTTAAAGTATCTTGATTGAAAGTTTCAATGTGAATATTTTCTTTCAGTTTACACTGTAAAATTTTAAAAGATAGCTCCTGATCTTTACAAGGTAATTCTTCGAAGCTAATATTTTTTCCATCTAATACAAGCCTTGAAAATTCCAATGTATCTACCTCTATCGTTGCTGTATCATTTCGTTTGTATGCTTTTGATTTATATAAATACGGTTTTTGAAGACCACTTTTTACAGTAAGTTTTATCGTCTGGTCATTATTCTGTATTTCAAGTGTATAGTTTGGTTGAGGTGATATACTGTCATTGATTTTATTTTCGATATCCAGACAGGCCTGTTTTACATCTAGCAATCCTTTCACATTTCCATTATCATCAACCCCAAAAAGAATTGTTCCACCATTGTAATTCGAAAAGGCACTAACTGTTTTCAAAAAAGTATTCGTAATCGTTTCCTTGAATTCTAATATTCTTGTTTCACGCATAGTAATCGTTCCCTTTCCAACCATAATGATTATATTATATGCAAAAATGTGCAAAAAATCAATCGTATTTTTTTACGATTGATTTTTTAATTGATTTTGAGTGTAGTATTATTTTTTGACCAACTGAATTATGACAACTTTTTTAATTATTCCGATTCGGTCTTCCAAAGGTATAAATAAGGTGTAAATTATTTGTTTCTATCTAGAAAATCCTACAAAATCTAGTCTTTCTCGCCATACTTTAAATGTTGCCGTGGCAGATGAAAAGTACTTTTATCATTCCTTAAAAACTCCTTGAAAACACTGATTTTCCTTGATTTTACGCCACTTTCTAAGATTTGTCACGATAGAGTGTTTTATGCACTTTTGTTGCATATTGTGGCATAAGTTCGCATATTTTGTCATCCAAATTTAGTAAAAATCTTAGTAAAATGTCTGGATTTTTTGATTTTACTAAAGACTTTTTCACTTAGGTTTTCTTTTAGTTGTATGTATATTTTTTAAGCCATTTTTGCAAATTTGCCAAGTTCTTCCCTGGCATCCTCTGCTCCCAGATGCGTATAGGTATTTAACGTAACACCGATATCAGCATGTCCCATAAGATACCCTGCTAGCTAATATCCAATATTTAATTTCTTTTGCGCACATACTTACCATTCCTGCAGTTCTGCTTCAGAGCCAAATGTCATCTCAAGAAGCTCTGCTGCGATATCTTTACTGCATACCCGCATCAGATTGTCCTCGGCATCTTCCTTTGACAGCAGATTCACACTTCCATACCAGACAATCTCATTATCGATTACGGCATAATGCTCACAAGTCTCTTCTACAAGCCTGATTTCAAAACCGGCTTTTCGAAGTCTCTCCATAAGCTCCATCCGGACATCATCTTTGCCATATTTATAGGCATCCGGATGCCATGTAACAATTGTTACCTTAACTCCCAACTCCCGCCGCTTTCCAAGCATGTTTATAATGCGATCCACTTTTTGATTATTTAACCTCGGACTTGATACAACGACCGCGGAATTAGCCTCCTCAAGATCCTTCCAATAAGTTTCTGCATAGTTTTCAATATCATAGATTGCATTTGCCTTCTGCTTTTCGCCGTCCAAATTAACGCAAAGTTCATATCCGATCTTTTTATATGCCTTCAGCCTTGCTGAATACATTTTATCGAACTTTGGAATATGACTGTCCACATAATCATAGACGATGACATTTTCTTTACCATCATAATCCCTGTTAAGTCGCCCGACATACTGCTCCACAACATTTTCTCCTGAAACGGGAGTCGCCATGAACAGAGTATCAAGTCGCGGAAAATCGAAGCCCTCTCCAAGTAAAGAGCCCGTTCCCACAAGAATAAGACTGTCCGAATCATCAACTTTATTCAGTTCTTCCACCTGTGCCCTGCGCGCTTTCGTTCCATTTGCCCCCGTTAGCAAGATCAATCGGTCAGCATATGTCTTAAGCCTTTCAGACAGCTTCTTGGCATGATCAACATATTTCGTCAGTACTACCGGAGTTCTTCCAGCTTGCACACAGTCCGCCACATCCCTGATAATCTGTTCGTCACGAACATCATTATTCCTTATCAGTTCATAGGCATCATTACCATATGGTGTTTTTGACAAATGATGCGGCTTTACTGTCCGGGTAAATCGGGGATATACCAGATGATTAATATTCTGCTCCTCGGCTCTGTCTTTTGCTGTAAACCTATACCTGATAGGGCCGAGCAGAAATTCGTTTATCTTTTCCTTTCCATCACCACGTTTCGGTGTTGCCGTCACGCCATACACATACTTTGCATTTATCTCCTGCAGCACTTCTATCGCGCTATCCGATGCTGCGTGATGGCATTCGTCAAAATATACTTGAGCATATTCTTTCAGCTTCGGATGAAATCCATCTTTTTTCTTAAGAGAACGTATCATGGCCACATCCACTATTCCGGTCAGTGTATCATGCGCTCCTTGAAGATTTCCAATCAATGATTTTCTTTTTCGTGTACGCCCGGTCTTTGTCTGATATTCAGGTAGTTCTTCATCAATATCCAAAAACTCCTCCAGACGCTTAATCCACTGGTTCATCAGATCTGCCCTGTCTACAAGTATTAAGGTACTTATGCCTCTTCTTGCGATCATATCACAGCAGACTACAGTCTTACCAAACGCTGTTGCGGCGTGCAGTATCCCGGTTTCATTTCCAAGCATAGTTTCCACAGCCGGAATCTGTGATTCACGCAATTCTCCCCTAAACGAAATATTGAGTTCCTGCCCTTTGGTTCTCTTGTCTTCAATCTTATAACTGATCCCCGCATTATCAAACTTCTTTAGAATTTCTTCCCGAAGTCCGCGAGGCAATACAATATATTTTCCTTCGTCACTTCCAAGGTAAATGAATCTGGATTCATCGTAATTTGGCATATCCATAGCCTGATTCTGGAAATACTGCTTGTTTGAAAATGTTGCCATACGGCGAAGCTGTCTTTTTGTCTTATTGGACATTCCTGTTGAGTCTATGTAAATGCGGTCAGCCAGCACGATACGCACCACGCCCTTAACACTGCCTGCTTCAATCTCAGAATTCTTATCCCATGGCGCATCAGTACCGTTGTCTTCGCTGGTGAATCCCGTACTGTACCATAAAGAAAGATAGTCCTCTATCCCCTGTCTGGTCAGTCGCCTTGTCCCGGCAAGAACATTTAACTGATCTTCATATGCGTTCCAATTTTCATCAATAAAAGCACTGTTTCCGGACTTCAAGGCCATTCCTTGTAAAGGAAGTGCAATAACATTTCCAAGTCCGCCCTCAGGAAGCACATCCTGCGTCGGTATCATGCGATCATAATATTTGAAGGACTTAAGATTGACGGATTCAGCTCCTTTCTCTAGCAACGCAAAGCCAAATCTTCTCGCCAATCTGGCAGGAACCATTTCCTTGAAGAATATCCAAAGATGCGCACCGCGTCCCGACCTTGACCGTTCCACCACCGCGTCCACATCCAGATTCTTACAAATGCGCCGCAAAGCATTTATTTCTTCTTTCCAGCCATCATCAATATTCGCATAATCTTCCTGCTCCGCTCCTTTTGCATGGTTATCAAAATCAAATACAAGTAACTGACAAAGGTTATTTTCAAGCATCGGATATATCGCCACGACATCATTGCCATTTGGATCTGTCCCATTCATATGCGCCTTTATCAAAGGCAGGGTAACCGGCTTGTATGCCCTTAATTCGCAATCCTTACAACGAACTCCATCCTTTTTCTGTATATGGCAGCCACGATCCCAGCGGTTAAAGCACTGCGTATAATACCCGTTCTTCCCCGTTTTTGGATTCGTATAACGAAGATCATACACATTCTTCCTTCCGCGGCAGAACATCATAAAGAAGTCACTTGCAATCTTATCCGTAACATCAAATTTCTTAATACGAGCACCCTGATCAGGATCATACAATTCCACAACTCCTCCAGCGTCGCCTGACACAATATCCGCATACGAAACACCGGCTTCTTCCAAACGCTCTTTCAGAAGTCGGTTTTCATCCTCCAATGCCTGTATCCTGGATTGTAATGATTTGATTGTATCTGAATATTGTTGCGTAGGTTCCTTCATCCTTATCACACTCCCAGTTTCCCCATAACCCCTATCTTCTCGTATTTTCCGGTTTCCGAATCAATAACCATCATCGCAGACTCTCCAATCTGTCTTCCGTCTCTATAGGTAGAGAACACATCTGTCGATATGATGCCGTCTTTTTCAAATATCCTCTCCACCGGAGTATGCCCTACCACCTGTTTGTATATATCTGCTCTGAATATCTCTCTGGTCTCATACTGTGGTCTGAACCATAAGGGTGATTCATCATTCCAGAGATAATCATGTGGAGCATCGTTTACCGCTGCAATAACTTCCTCTATATCAGCATCCAGCAGATCCTTGTTAAGCCATCTTAGGAAATCAGCTGTAAGCCCTCCATGTGAGAAAAGCACATTGTCAATCCGATGCATTATGTTTATCTGTACCGGACTCTTAAGGCGGTTCTCAAGTTCTTCAAGCTTTGACATTACCGTCCTCTCGGCATAGGGAGAATATCCGGTCTCAAGTCTTCCCCACGAGTAGCTGACATCATGATTACCGTAACACCAGAGAGTATCCGGATAGTCCTCAGCAAATGCGATTGCCCGATCAAATGTTTCTTTATATCGTTCTATCTGAAATTCCATATTCCAGTCATCCGGCATATCCATCAGGCACACAGCCCGATCCGCCTTACCGTCTTTTATGATTTTCTCTGCCCTGTCAAATATCCACGGTTTTAGATGAATATCCGGTATTACAAGTACTTTCATAATTCCTCCAGCAGTTTCTCAACACTCATTTTTATTCTTTCGTCTTCGTTACCTTTGAATGTACATGCAAGCGAAACAGGATCAACACATCCTTCTCTTGCAAAATAAGAAGGATTGTATTTCCATAATTGTACCTTCAAGCAGTCGTCCGGGTCTTCAGATCTGGCATCCACAATTTCCAACTGGTCAACAACTTCCTCGCCCTTGTAGATTGCCCGTTCCTCAATTCTAGGCGGATTCAATTCTGACTCCTGACTAAGAGCGGTTTCTCCTGCGCTAAATGATTCAAAGGTTGCTTCACATCGCATAATTGTAATCTCTTTCTGGACCGGATTAATCAAATATGCTTTTGCATTTTCATAATACTCTTTGCGTGTGTAATTTCTCTTAATAGCAATCTCTGTTCCGGATTTCATCTGGCGGATAAGTCCCATTCCCTCTAATTGGGCTGTTGCTCTTGTAATGGACGTTTTGGTAAGATTCAGCTTGTTCGCAACCTCACTTTTTAGCACAGATTCCTCATCTTCCATATATAACAATTCAAGGAACACCATCTGTGTTGCAGGCATCATCTTATCTGCCTTGACAAGCTGCTTGAGATACACATCCTGCAATACAATTCCCATAAATGGCAAAAATACATTTCCCGGCAAATCCACAAACGGAACTCCGCTTTTCACCAGCGCATTTCTCATGGATACGCTGTTTAACGCTACTTCATATGCTACCGGGCACTGCAATGCTTCCTCATACTTTGCTTTCTGCTTTTTCATTGCAGCAACACTTAGCTCCGTTTCCTTCATAACATCTATTATGGCAAAGTTAACACCATATATTTCAACCATCGTAATCTCACGCATAGTCATAAAAATCGGCAATGGTAATTTATTCTTGTATTCTGCTATTTTTACTTTGCAGCCGAAATACTGCTCTAATTGCTTTTGCATATGACGTCTCCTTGTAACATGTTTTTATATATGATAACATATTATTTGTTACTTTCCAATCATTTATGTTATTTTATTGTGATCAGCTTGGTTTTTATGCATGTTTAGGTAAGGTATACAATTATTATTAATAGTACAACCACATAGTATGTATTGCAGTCAAACATCATAAACAAACCGACATTTTTATGTAAACGAAAAGAAGTCCCCCATAGGAACTCCTTTCACCACAAATCATATTCTTTTTTATCGAGGGAAGTCCGGTTGATGATCCTACTGTTTTACAAAATAGGAGTACAATGGGGGTACAAATCCCATCCACATTCCCTAAAAGCCTTGATTTTAAGACTTTTCAGCCAAAAGTACGGTTTCTGGGCAAATTATAGCATATTGTTGCAAGTCTATTCTTACAATTCCATCAGAAAATGTTCATGCAGCGCACGTTTCACCTGATCGAAATTACCTCGCTCCGGACATTGGATGGAAACAACCAATCCCTTCTCTGGGAGAATCGTTGTAATCTGTCCGAATGCGCCATCAGCACGATAGGATCCTGGATATGGACTGATCCAGAACTGATAGCCATATCCTACATGCCAGAGATCTGCAGATGGCTCGAAGGTAAATTTCGGGGTGGACACCTCCTGCACCCAGTCCCTGCTGACAATCTGCTCGCCCTTCCAGTTACCCTCAGCCAGATAGAGCTGTCCAAGTTTCATCATCTCGGTACAAGTCAGATACATACCTCCGCCGCCATTCGGATGTCCCTGTGGATCATGCTCCCAGAGCGGCCATCCCATATCAAGGGGCTGGAATACCTTCTCATATAGATACTCTCCCATCCGCTTGCCAACGGCCCGTTCTACCATATGAGCAGCCAGAATACTGTCGGCAGAGGAATAGCAGAATGCACTGCCTGGCTCCACAGGAACCGGCTGTGCCATCATATATTTCTCATAATCCGGTGCGCCGACGCCCGGACGTCTGTCCGCATTCATCAGAAGTGCCTTACCAAAGCCACTGGACATGCAGAGCAGATGTTTCAACTGAATCTTCTCCAGATTTGGATCCGGATTTGAAGGAAGTTTATCTTTAAACACTTCCGCCACATGATCTTCCAGGCTTAGTTTTCCCTCTTCCATTGCGAGTCCAACTGCTGTTACCGTAAAACTCTTGGTATGTGAATAAATATTTCTCGGTGCATTTGCTGCGTAGTGCATCTCACAGAGTACCTTGTTCTCATCTCCGACACTGATAGCTTCCAGCGGCAGATTGTGGCTGCTGGCATAACGATGAAATTCCAAAAACTTCTCTTCCAGTAACATAATACCTCTATCCTTTCCGGCAAATCTCTGATGTCAGTCCGATATAACCGATGCGACGTGTCGCAAGGTTAAAACCAATCTATCTGACATCTCCAATCTGGTTCTATTATCTCATACACATCTCTGCATCTGTCGGCAGTGGCATCAGCGGTGCGGACGGCAGGGTCTGATACCAATAAGCAACACTGGTGTAATCATCGTAACGCGGTCCGGTCCAGCCCATGTTGTCGAGTGTCATACGAAACTTATTCTCAAAACGGATCGGGTCTGCAATATGGAAATGATACAGCAGGAATCTCTGCTGTCCGTTATAGAATTCCCGGTTGTCTCCATAGATTGCATACATGCCGGTATATAAGCCGCTGAAGGTCTGATAGCTCTTGATGATGATGTCATTTCCAAATCCATAGGAACCGCCGAAGTAGTCTTCAGTTCCGGTATAGTGGATAGACGGATACGGATCATCGTCCAGATACATGCGGGCTTCGCCTTCTACCCAACAGGTATTGTTGCCATTCATACCAGTTGCCAGAGTCACACCGACAAATTGTCCCCTGCCTTCGATTCCGTCAACGATTGTATAGGTACGACCCTTCTTAACCGGGTGCTCTTGGCGATAGGTAGCATGGAAATAACCAGCCTCCGCCGGAATCTCCTGATAAGCTCCGGTGATAATATAATAGAGATTTTCATCCTTGTCACCACGGTTTTCCATCGTGATCCGAGCTCTCTTATGGAACGGCATCTCAAAATAGCTGTTATAGCCGCGACCAGGAGCTACCAGCATCATGGCAGAATTCAACACCGGATATTTGCCATCCCGGTCCACGAAATTTTCATCATAGGCACATCCGAAGAATGCAGAGAGCGGAGCTTCCACAGACGGATATTCCTGATCATCCCAATACATACGGATGATAAAATGGTGCCCGACATATCCGGTAAACCACATATGCTGGATCACACCCGGTCCTGCAGCATCTACCAGAGTTACGGTTTCCCCTGCAGGAATCGTCACGGTCGGACGAAGCTTGGTGCAGTCACCGCCCTGGGAACCACCTGCGCGTACACCAGTTGGATTCTCTGCGGAAAATGCAAACGTTTTGGAGTTCTGGATCATACAATAGTTGTTCATATTCTTCTCCTCTCTGATCAAACCTGGATCATCTGAAATTATTGCTTACTACGCTATCGCGTTTCTCTATTCACTATAAATTCACTATAACATTTATCTCCCATGAAGTGACGGAATTACAGAATCATTCCGTCTGCGCCTTCTCATTTTCTTCCCGGATCACTAATAGCATTAGCCATTGCTTCAAACGTGGTATTTATGTGGATTACCGGATGATGTTGCTTTTCATTATACTCTTTGATCCTCTTCTCAAAAGTAGCCTTCTTATTTTCTTCCATTAATTCTGGAGCCAAAGTTATCATAACCTTATACTTCTCATCACCGAAGGCATTTAGGTGACGAAGCAGCTGGTCCTCATAGAACCAATCTGACATTTTTGTTTCTACTACTATCTTAAAACTCTCCTGCGTAATTGTTGCATCCGGAATGCTATCAACGCTCTTCTCTTGCAATGTAAAAATAATCTCTGGATTAAAGGAATCAGAAAAGTATTCTGATTTCAGAAATCTGAAAAATTTATCTGATGAGTAAGAATAAAGGCGCGAAAGTAAAAGCATCGTATTAGCTGTAGCCACATTCTCCTTCTCATGATATCTCTGAAAATAATGTATCTTCATGACCTATCACCTCACTTGCTCTTTCCGTAGTTATTAGGAAAATACTCTTTTCCAAGCTGCCATATGTATTTATCAATTTCCTTCAGGTTGTACTGTTCAAGATTATAGAACTTTCTAAAATCTATTAAGACACCTTTAAATCGAATATAGTCTTTCAAATCAACATTTGTGAATACAGAAAATCCATCCTTATCCCTGAAGTACTTCAGAACCTTCTCTACATAGCTATCGTAGATAGGGAATTCCAACGGATTGTGATGGCTGCAATATTTCGTAGCAAATGAATAAAAATTCTTTTCCACTCCATTGATAGTAACTTTCTGGATATCGCTGATTAAAGTAACATCTCCAGCTTTCAGTCTTGCATCAACATCCATAGACAATATATGTTTTGCCACCGGATACACCGAAAAGATATTTGTGCTATAAAAATCATTCAACGTTGATACCTTTATCAGGATATCTGAAATATCTGTATTGTTCGGGCATAAGCTAAAAAACAGCTTATCCAACGCGTCCTCCTGGAGATGATAGTTTTCCAGTGCATTCCACCGCTTAAGATATTTACCCACTTCATCAACAGTAGGCTGTGAAACCTGAACTGAGCCCTTCTTCTTTGTAATATACTTCATCGGTTCAACAGCTATACCTATCGCAGAACTGTCACCAAACAAAAATTCTCTAAACCTGCGTCCATGAGACATGTATCCGCCTACCAACTTGTTTGGATCACCTTTGGAATGTGCCCTCAGCGCTGACAGCATAGCTGCCTTATAATCCGCTTTAAAATTTTCAGAAAGGATATTGTTCCAGAAAACATCTACACCTGCATTCTTCCAAAGATAAAAAGCATCATTTACTGAAGTGTTAATGGTATTCTTGCTAAGTCCTTTTTGCTGTAAATATTTACGATATTCACTCCGAATCTGATCCAGCGACATATCTTTGGCTGTGTATATATTCATTGAATTATTCCTCTCTTTTCTGCGTTTTTATATAACGGCCACTTTTAATACGTTCATCATTAGGTTTTTCTGCATCAGCCGGAATAGCCCAATAGGAACCAATCTTTGTTGCACCTGGAATTCTATTTTCTGAACATAAGACCTGAATTCTCCTGACGGAAATTCCCCATTTTTCAGAGGTTTGCTTAATTGATAAATATTCCATAATGTCCTCTCTCAAAAAAGCACACAATACAATTTAACATTATTATATGCCAAACCACGAACAAAATCAATTATAGTTAAAGCAGCAAACCACTGGTCCACTGCTTATATTTCCTTCCATATACACGTATAATAGCACTTTATGTATCAGCAAACGTATACTCGACGTGGTAAATCCACTCAAAATTTGAATTATTATGCTGCCTCTATAGTATAGGTAGATTTGGAATAAGTGAACGCTTGATGCCTTTTAACGAAATTTAACGTTAGAAAGTTCAAATCGTTAATTTGTGTATTACTCCATATTATTGCGATTTTGTGCGCTTTCTTTTGATTGTACATATGCATCTTTTAGTTTTCTGAAACATATATTAACGGTATAAATCGTTTATTTCATTTACCGCGATTTGCGCCAGTTCAGCGGTTATATTCCGCATTATGCGCCAACACCGACTCGCTTGCCGTGGCACACAAATAATATTTTATCATGCCTTAAAACTCCTTGAAAATACTGATTTTCCTTGATTTTACGCCACTTTCTACGTTTTGCTGTGATAATTTGATGCGGTATCTGCTAAAATAAATAGAATCCTACATTATGGTAAAGTATAATGTAAGTATCACCAAACATCACTTCACCAAAGGAGGATTCTGTAATGAGTATAACACAAAAGACAGCAACAGCAGAGATTTTCAATGACTATAACAAGCGTTGTACCGCGAAACCTCTATTGATGAAATCAAATCCGGTTGAGCAACTATGCCATAATTCGGTACTTGCCGAATTCAAGTTTAATTTTCATTCTTATCCCCAGGATTTTCTGTGTTAATAAATGATCCGGTCCCGGCCATTTTCTTTTCCAATATATAAGCGCTCATCTGCTATGCTAATATTTTCATCCAGGCGAAGCTTGGTATCGTACTCCACAAGTCCGAAGGTCATGGTTACCCTAAGCTGCACCTCTCCATAGGTGATTGTAGCCTTGCGTACCGCATTTTGGAGATGTGCAAGCAGAATCTTTGCTTCATCCCCGTTTGCCCCTTCAAACAGGAAGATAAATTCCTCTCCTCCCCATCTTGCTGCCACACCATGTCCTTCCATCTCCTTTTTGAAGATATTCGCCAGTGTACGCAGTACTTCATCTCCACATTCATGTCCGTAGGTATCATTGACCTTTTTAAAAAAATCAATATCTCCGATGGCAATGGACAGAAAATCATCCGGATGCTCCACCTTTTTTCCCATATAATGCATCAGATAATGCCGGTTCCACAGCTTCGTCAGCGTGTCTGTATTGGCTGCCTTCTGGAGCTCATTGTTATATTTCATCAGTTTTCTCTCAACTGCCTGGGAGTCCTTGGAAAGCATCAGTCCACTTAAATAAAGCAGAACAAATACTACCACTGTTGTAAGCACCTGCAGAAAAATATCGCAGGCTCCATCAATCTGAACTATTTTTCCGTGTTCACGGCAGAAAAAATACAGACCGAGCCTTGCCGCACACAATCCCATCACTACCACACCCTGGCTCCACTTGCTTAAATAAGTAAAAAGCAGATCCAGCAGTACCAGTGTAAAAAGAAAGTGCTGAAGTCCACTGTCCCATCCGATCAGCATCACATTAAAGCAGACTGCTCCCAGCATAACGATATTATAAAGAATCAGTGCTGTCCTTGTATGATTCTCATAGGTTAAATACAGCAGATAACCATATATTGCAACAAAAAGCAGGTTACCGGCCATCCACCAGACATGATGTACCATTACTAATGTAACAGATATGATCAGCAGATAGATCATCATGACCAGTGCACTGATCCGAAGTGTGATCGGGCCATCTGCACTTTCATTTGGGTTTTCCACATCCTGAAACAGAATTTTTTTAAATTTTCCCATTTTCTATAGTTTCCTTATCCCCTGCTTTTCTCTTTTAACCTTCCATCAGATAGGAAAAAATCAGAAAAGCTGTTTTCAATGCATTGTGCCTGATTTTTTCATTCTCAATGCAGAAAATATCATCTTCTATGACCTGGACACCCATTTTTTCCAATGTATCATGATCAACCTGGACAATCCTTTTGTTCTCGGAGCTTAAATATCGTTCCCTGACCTCTTCATCCACGGTCCCATTGTTGGCAACTACAAGATCGATCTTTCTGGAACCAAGGTATTCATTCAGCACCTCCACATGCTGGCTGACAGACTGGATATCTGTTTCTCCCGGCTGGGTTACCAGATTGGATATGTATAAAAGCGGAGCCCTTGTTTCTTCAAGTGCATTTCTGACTTCCGGTGCAAGCAGATGGGGAATGATACTGGTGTACAGGCTTCCGGCACTGAAAATGATCAGATCTGCCTCTCCGATCTTCTCCTGTATCTCCTGCTCAATCTTAATATCGTGATCATAGGTCAGACGGCTGATATTCCGGATATTCCGGCTGACAGCCTCTTCTCCAAAGTATTCCTTTCCCGTGCTCTCTCCTACAAGATCTATCTTCTCTCCTGTCAGAGGAAGTACCGTTCCCTTGATATCAAGGAGCTTACACATATATTTGGTTGCCTCTGTCAGATTCCCCTTAAGATCAATCAATGCTGCCAGTACGATGTTTCTGACAGGATGTGTATTTAAGGATCCCTTCTGAAAACGATAGCTCAGGAGATCTATAAAATCCTCATCTACATTTGCCATGGAAAGAAGAACCTTTCCCACATCACCTACTGCCGGTATATTCAGTTCTTCCTTCAGCTTCCCCGTACTGCTCCCATTATCACTGACAGCGATCACTGTCGTCACATCGATCGGGAAAAGCTTTAAGCCGGACAGGATGCAGGACAGCCCTGTACCTCCCCCGAAAATAACAACCCTTTTCATAGCAATACCGTTGCCCCCTTTTATTGTTATTCCACTACCGTAAAGTCAACTACTGCAGCGGCACCATATTCCGCCGTTTTTTCCTTAAATATCTGATCTGAATCGGTATCGATCTCTTCATCATTATCAAAGGTGTTTTTCTCTCTTAAAAATCCGATGTAGGTTGCTGTGCCATTTTCATCAAAGGATTCCATAACAGAGTCCTTCACCATAACACCCTGGGTTTCTTCAGATACAAAGTAGCTGCAGAATTCATGATTTCCTGCTGTATATAACACATGGTCTGCATATCTGACCGGATAAGCCGTGTCACTGCCGCCAACGACAGTAGCAAATCTCACCTTTCCATTCTCCTTCAGATAAACATATGCCATCATGGCCGCTGTGCTTCCATTATCATCATATGTCTGATCTGTGATCAGAAGAACGTCTCCCTCGTATCCTGTCAGTGTTACATAAGCATATGCCTGTCCTGCTGTCATATTACTGATTAGTTCATCATAGGAATCAAACTCTGTCTTTCCTGCCTGTTCCTCTACAAAAGAGTTCGGAATATCACTTGGTATTTCCTCATCACCGGACACTTCTTCTGTCTGTACTGCTGTCTCATCTGTTGCGTCTGCAGCTGGCTGCTTTCCACATCCCGAAAGCATCATCGCTGCCATCAGCACTGCGCTGATTCTCATAGTCCATTTTCTCATTTTCACTCTTCTCCTCATCCCGCTGCACTGATCCCGGCCAGATTCCCTGTTGACCATGCAATCTGCAGATTAAAGCCTCCTGTCACTGCATCCAGATCCAGCACCTCTCCTGCAAAATACAGTCCCCTGACCAGTTTTGACTCCATGGTGGACGGATTGACTTCCTTCACATTCACACCGCCCTGTGTGATGATCGCCTCATTAAAGCCTCTTGTTCCCGTCACTGTCATGGTCAGCTGCTTCAGCAGATAACAGAGTCCTTCCCTCTCCTGTCTTGTCACCTCATTAATCTGCTTTTCCGGTTCGATGCCGGACAGCGCTACGATCACCGGTACCAGTTTTGCAGGCAGGAGCGCATCCAGACTGTTTTTAAACTGTTTGTTTTTATTCTCTTCAAAATCCCGGAGGATACGTTTATCAAGCTGTTCCATGGAAAGTGCCGGCTTCAGATCAAGCACTAGGGACACCGGTTCCTTCTTTCCCTTTTTCACATAATAGCTGCTGGCACTTAAAATCAGTGGACCACTGATTCCAAAGTGGGTAAACAGCATTTCTCCAAAGCCTTCGTATAGCTTTTTCTTTTTTTCTGAAAAAAGCGTCACCGACACATTTTTCAGGGAAAGTCCCTGAAGAAGCCTGCACCATTCCTCTTTTACTGTCAGAGGCACCAGTGCCGGCACCGGCTCCTTCACAGTATGGGAAAGCTTCTTTGCAAACCGGTAGCCGTCTCCTGTTGAACCGGTAGAAGCATAGGACATACCACCGGTAGCCACAATGACTGCATCTGCCGGAAGTCTCTTCCCGTCAGAAAGAAGAACCCCCGTCACGCCAGGAGTCTGCTGATCCTCTCCCACCTCGATCTGTTCCACCTTCGTATGGAGCAGCACCTTCACATGGTACTTTTCCATCTGACGGTTCAGGGTATTTATCACATCAGAGGAATGGTCTGAAACAGGAAATACCCTCTCTCCCCGTTCTGTCTTCAGACTGCATCCTGCCTCTTCAAAAAACGTCATAACGGCATGGCTGTCCATCTGGTAAACACTGCTGTAAAGGAATTTTCCATTGGTAATTACATGGGAAAAGAAGTCTTCTGTCTCACAGGCATTTGTCAGATTGCAGCGTCCCTTTCCAGTGATATATATCTTCTTTCCGGTCTTCTCATTCTTTTCAAGAAGTGTTACCCTGGCACCCCTTCTAGCTGCTGCGATGGCCGCCATCATGCCCGCTGCACCGCCGCCGATCACGATTACCTTATTCATTGCCATCTTCCTCTTCCTGTCTCGTCAGGGAATAGTTCAAAATCGGTTCTTCATCGATAAAATTGATCTCATCATTTAAGTATACCTGATAATTGTTCCAGACGTCCTCTAGCGTCTCAAGGTTTCTTTTCACATCATCCGGTCTTCGTAGGCAGAGCGCCACTACAAGGGCATTGATCACGCTTAAGGGCGCAACCAGGGAATCCACGATGGAAACCATATCACTCCTTGCCAGAAGATTGCAGGATGAATACAGGTTCATGGGGGAATGGATGCTGTCTGTTATGGTGATCACCTTGGCATTTCTGTCGTTGGCAAACTCCATAGCCTTCAGGGTTCTCATGGAATATCTGGGAAAACTGATACCAATCACGGCATCCTTTTCTCCCACCCGGATCATCTGTTCAAACATCTCCGATACACTTGTAGTCTTTATAAGTACCACATTGCCGCGGATCATATTCAGATAAAAATGCAGAAAATCTGCAAGAGGCTCACAGCTTCTCACTCCGATCAGATAAATCGTCTGCGCTCCCAGAATGATATCAACTGCCGCCTCAAAGGCTGCCGGATCCAGATTTACGATCGTATCCTGGATCTTCTCGATATCTGCACTCAGCACAGAAGTCAGGATCTCCGACTGGGTACTCTTCCCGTACTTGGCTCCCATCTTCTGCACACTGTTCAGCTTGTTCTTCACCCACTCTGCCAGTGCATTCTGAAACTCCGGATAACCCTCATATCCAAGATGCATGGCAAACCGGACAACCGTTGATTCGCTGACCCCTACTGTCTCACCAAGCTTTGCCGCTGTCATAAAGGCTGCCTGGTCATAATGATCCGAAATATAAGCAGCAATAGCCTTATGCCCCTTACTCATCTTGATATATTTTTCATTCATTCTGGTTATAATATCAAATTCCTGTTGCTCCATACTGTTCCTCTTCCCTATCTGAATGCCTGATAAGAATCCTTCAGCATCTGGATCGTTTCTTCCTCCTGAAGGTCATAATCACCGGTCAGTGACATACAGGCTGCCCCGTGAATGAAGATCCACATCTTCATGAAAAGCTCCTGCGCGTTTCTGCTCCCCTGGGAAGCTGCTGACTGGATTTCTCTGCTCACATTTCCGCTTCTGCCATTGACCAGATCATACATACTTCTCCCAAACCGGTTTTCTGACAGGAAAATATAGGAAAACAGATTTTTATGCTCTGCCGCAAATCTGATATAAATATTTCCAAGATGGACAAACGGTGTCACAGTCTGCCTTGAAAAGCTGTCATAATAATTTTGGAAAAAATCACATGCCTTTTCAAACAGAGCTTCATAAAGCTCATCCATATTCTTGTAAATACGGAAAATAGGCTGCGTGGAACATCCGGCCTTTGCCGCCAGCTTTCTGGCTGTTACCTGCAGACTTCCCTCTTCCTGCAGAAGTGCAAATGCCGCTGTCAGAAGAGCATCTTTGGTTATGGATTCTTTCCTTGCCATTCTGTTTCCCCTCCTTTGTATAACATCTGTTATTATTTTAGAATCTTTTCGTTTTTCTGTCAATAAGAATTCTTAAGGTCTTCAAGATCTGTCAGGAACTGTTCCCACGCATCTTCATGCTCCACGTAATAAAGAGGACACTTTTTCCCGCCCTCGTCGTAGTGCCGTCTCATATCTGCCGGCTTCAGATGATACTCCGAGAGAAGCCAGGCACTCAGTTTAAGCAGTGACTGATACGTTGCATCAGTAAACTTTCCGTCCTCATCCAAATAACAGCACTCTATGGAAACGGAATCCTCGTTCCTTGTTTTTACTGCATATCCCATCTCATCAAGCGGCAGGCACTGCACAATGGAGCCGTCATAGCTGATCACAAAATGGGCACTTGCAGATGTTTCTCCCGTCACTCCCAGATTTTCAAAATAGCTTCTGTTCTGCTCTGCACTGGTTCCCGGATTTGCGGTATAGTGCACAAAGATATTTTTAACCTTTTTCAGCTTTGTCTGTGGTCTTGAATAGGGGTTCGGTGTCAGAAATTCTTCTGTGATCTCCGGCTTCTCTGGTCTGCTCCCATTTATGATCTCCTGCAGCTTCCATGTGCTCTCTATCCTGTTTTTTCCTGCAATATTCCGTAACAAAAGAAAAAGAAACAGAGCCAGCAGTCCTGTCAGTATCAGTAAAAGCAGGATATGGAAAACCTTTTTCTGTCTCCGTCTTTTCCTTCTCTTTCTTCTGATTCTGACTTCTTCTGCTGTTCTGCTTCTGTATCCGGATCGTGAAGCTTTCTGTCTGCCCTTTCCCGCTCTGGAAATGTCGATCAGATCCAGCTCTTCCCCCTGTCTTTCCGTTCTCTGTCTTTCCAAAGCCTGCCTCATCGTGTCACCCCTCTTTTGTAATAACATGATTATAGCAGTATTTTCTCTATCCTATCTGTAGGCTTCCTTAATTCCGACTGAAGATTTTCTTAAGATCCTTCCATATGCTATCTGGCGAACCAGAAATACCCCTCCAAAGTCATGGCATTTCACTATCTGAAATACCATGACCCAGAGGGGCTTGCATTTAATGATTTAATTTCTGTTCAGAATCCTAGATTATACAGGATATGCTGCATTCTTGGTATCAGCCTGGCTCATATCAACCTTTTCCTGCTGTGCCTGACGATACTTGAAGAAGTCTGTTGCTACCTGAGGGAACAGTGCATAGGACAGAACGTCCTCATCCTGCTGCTTCCATTCCTTCATTTCGGATTCGAGCTTGTCCATCTCGTTTGTTAAGCCTGCAGCATCTGCAGAACGGGATGTGAATCTCTGCTCTCCAGGAATAACCTTGTCAATAACCTCCTGGTTCATAGGCTTAACAGTCTGACCATACTTACCACGAAGCAGATCCTTGAACTCTCCTGTAGCCATCTTGTATCTCTCACCCATTAATACGTTGAATACAGCCTGTGTACCAACGATCTGGGAAGAAGGAGTAACCAGCGGAGGCTCACCGCAGTCCTTACGGACTCTCGGGATCTCTTCCAGTACTGCCTGATACTTATCTTCTGCATGCTGCTCTTTCAGCTGGCTGACCATGTTGGAAAGCATTCCGCCAGGTACCTGATAAAGCAGAGTCTTGATATTAACACCAAGAACCTTTGTGCTCATGAGACCGCTTTCAAGGCACTCCTCACGGTAAGGTCTGAAGTAATCAGCAATTTCTGCCAGAAGGTTCTGATCGTAACCGGTATCATAAGGAGTTCCCTTAAAGGTCTCAACCATAACTTCTGTTGCAGGCTGTGATGTACCAAGTGCGAAAGGTGAAATTGCACAGTCGATCACATCTACACCAGCTTCTACTGCCTTCAGGTATGTCATGGAAGCTACACCTGAAGTATAGTGTGTATGCAGCTGGATCGGGAGCTTTGTGTTCTCCTTCATAGCCTTGATCAGCTCGCCAGCCTTATAAGGAACAAGCAGACCTGCCATATCCTTGATACAGATAGAATCAGCACCCATCTCTTCGATCTTCTTAGCCATATCTGCCCAGTACTCGAGAGTATAAGCATCACCCAGTGTATAGGACAGAGCTACCTGTGCCTCTCCTCTGCCTTCCTGCTTCTTGATCTTCCTGGTAGCATCTACAGCTGCCTGAAGGTTACGAAGGTCATTTAAGCAGTCGAAAATACGGATTACATCAATACCATTTGCGATAGACTTCTCAACGAATGCGTATACAACGTCATCAGCATAAGGTCTGTATCCGAGGATGTTCTGACCTCTGAAAAGCATCTGCAGCTTGGTATTCTTGAATCCATCTCTTAATTTACGAAGTCTGTCCCATGGATCCTCTTTCAGGAAACGAAGGGATGCATCGAAGGTTGCTCCACCCCAGCACTCTACTGCATGGTATCCAACCTTATCCATTTTATCTACGATCGGAAGCATGATCTCGGTGGGCATTCTTGTTGCAATCAGGGACTGATGTGCATCACGAAGAACGGTTTCCATAATTCCGATTGGTTTCTTAACCTGTTCAGCCATTTTAATATCCTCCTATATGAATTAAAATATTCCAAATACAGCCATAAAGGTTCCGGCTGCTACTGCTGTACCAATAACACCTGCTACGTTAGGTCCCATTGCATGCATCAGAAGGAAGTTGGTAGGATCTGATTCAGCTCCAACCTTCTGTGATACTCTGGCTGCCATGGGAACTGCGGATACTCCGGCAGAACCGATCAGCGGATTAACAGCACCCTTGGTAACAACACACATCAGCTTACCGAACAGAACACCTGCAGCGGTACCGAATGCGAATGCAATAAGACCAAGTGCTACGATCTTTAAGGTATCTGCATTCAGGAAAGCTTCTGCACTTGTTGTTGCTCCTACGGATGTACCAAGTACGATAACTACGATGTACATCAATGCATTACTTGCAGTATCTGTCAGCTGTCTTACTACACCTGACTCCTTAAACAGATTACCGAGCATCAGCATACCAACAAGGGGTGCTGTGGTAGGCAGGATCAGGCTGACTACGATAGTAACAATGATAGGGAACAGGATCTTCTCCAGCTTGGAAACCGGGCGAAGCTGACCCATTTTAATCTTTCTTTCCTTTTCACTTGTCAGCAGCTTCATGATAGGCGGCTGGATGATCGGAACCAGTGACATATAGGAATATGCCGCTACAGCGATCGGTCCAAGGAGTGCTGTCTGTCCAAGTTTACCCGCCAGGAAAATAGAGGTAGGACCATCAGCACCACCAATGATGGAGATTGCTGCTGCAGCCTTGTCATTGAAGCCAAGTGCGATAGCTCCGAAGTAAGCTGCGAAGATACCGAACTGTGCTGCTGCACCAAGAAGGAAGCTCTTAGGATTGGCAATCAGGGGACCGAAGTCTGTCATTGCACCAACACCCATGAAGATCAGGGACGGGAGGATTGCCCATTCGTCTAAGAGATAAAAATAATACAGTAAGCCGCCGGTTCCGTTTGGGGAATCCTCTATGCTGAGCATAATGTCAGGATAGATATTTACAAGCAGCATACCAAATGCGATCGGCAAAAGCAGTAAGGGTTCAAAACCCTTGGCAATCGCAAGATAGAGAAATACACATGCCACAAGGATCATCAGGTAATTGCCCCATGTCAGGTTGAAAAAGGCTGTCTGATGGATCAGATTGGACAGTGTAGATACGATATAATCCATTTTTTTAACCTCCTGTTGTCATTCACCATGCAATCATCTGCATGCTTCTGTACTGAATTAGTTCAGAGTTGCCAGTACAGCGCCTGCTTCTACTGCATCGCCAACAGCTACATCAATGCTTGCAACTGTTCCGTCTTCAGGTGCTACAACGGGGATTTCCATCTTCATTGCTTCTACAACGACAACAGCGTCACCCTTCTTTACAGCCTGTCCTACGCTTGCTTCGATCTTGAATACCTTACCAGCTGCACCGGCTTCTACCTTGATGCTGCCTGCGCCGGCTGCCTTAGCTGCGGGAGCTGCTGCAGGTGCTGCCTTGGGAGCAGCCTTGGGTGCTGCAGGTGCTGCAACGGGTGCTCCTGTAGATGCGCCCTCTTCTACTACTACATCATATACGTTTCCATTTACGGTAATTGTATAATTCTTCATTACTCATTTCCTCCTGTAATTGATTCCTTTACTGAATTATGCTCTCTGCCATTTGCTGGCACGTCTGATACTTCTTACTACAAATCCATCTGTGGATGCAGCACCTTCGCTTGCTGCAATCGCTGCAGAAATAACGGCAACCAGCTCCAGATCATCAGATAATTCTTCATTTTCAACAATCTGTGCAATAGCCTTGTCCACTGCAGGCTCTTTCTTTGCTTCTTCCTTCGGCTTCTTGCTGAATGCAGCCTGAATCTTGGGAATGAAGGTAAAGCAGCTGATCAGCAGGCTGATCAGGATCAGAACTACGAATACGGTTCCCATACCGAGCAGAGTGTTTAATGCGGCCTTCTCCATCTTCTCGCCAAATGTATATTCTACATTGACGGAAATACCTGTGATCGCCTGATTATCAAATACAAACTCAACTACTGCATTTCTGTCAGTTCCCTTAATCACGGCATCGATCGTACCATCTTTGTCATCAAAGCTGCTGGTAACACTGATGACTTCCACATAACTACCCATTTCTTCAGAAGCTGTTTCCCAGCTGTCCAAAGCGGCTGTCCATACAGGATCAGTAACCTGAGCCTGTGCGCCCTGCATTACAACCTGGTTCATAGCGGCAATATTCTCTGTCGCATAGGTTTCTGCTGTTTCCGGGGTCATAAAGCCTTCAACTGCTTCTTTCCCACCGCACGCTGTCAGACCTGCCATACAGGTAATCATACCTAATATCAATAACCATTTTTTCATATTAAGTAATCTTCCTTTCTAAACTGTACCATGCTTCTTGGCCGGAAGGTCTTCACTCTTTGAGAAAAGCATCTCAAATGCGCCGATCACATACTTACGTGTATCAACGGGTTCAACGATCTGGTCAACATATCCTCTCTTTGCTGCACTTGCTGCGCTGGTCTGAAGTGCTTCATATTCCTTTGCACAGGCATCAATCGCATCTGCTCCCTGTCCGTCGCAGATGATCTTGGCTGCAAGCTTTGCATCCATTGTACCGATCTTTGCATCCGGCCATGCCATGGTGATATCAGCACCGATTGCCTTGGAGTTCATGGTCACATATGCGCTTCCGTAAGCCTGTCCGATGATCACGTTTACCTTGGGTACAGTTGCGTTTGCAAATGCGTATGTAAGCTTTGCTGCTGCATTCGCAATGCCCTTCTCGTTCTGCTTGTCTGCCTTGAAGCCCTTTACATTAGTAAGTGACAGTACAGGGATTTCAAATGCATCACAGAAGTTAATGAATTCTGCAGCCTTGTAGCAGCCAGCTGCGGAAAGAACTGCATCATATTTCTCTGTTACGGTTCCATCCTCTCCATAAACCTCGGTTCTGTTAGCAACAGCACCAACAGTAGCGCCATTCAGCTTGATGAAAGCAGTTACCATATCCTTAGCGTACTCACGCTTTACTTCAAATACTGCACCGTTGTCAGCGATCTGGGAAAGTGCGATGGAAGTATCTCCAACACAGTTTGCGATCTCTGCACATGCTCTGTTCAGATCATCGCTGCACTCTTCATAGGAACCATCCTCATTGTTTGCAGGAAGAAGGGAAACCAGCTCACGGATCTGTGCAAGGATTCCTGCCTCATCAGCAACAACATCAACAATTCCTGCTTCCTTGCTCTGGAAATCAGCAGCAGAGGTATCACACTTGGTGATCACATTGCCATCCAGTGCATTGGGAGCGTTAACAAACAGCTTTGCCTTGGAGCCTTCCATAAAGGTAAAGTCTGTCAGAGTGGGGATCAGTGCAAGACCGCCGCCACAGGTTCCGAACACTGCTGTGATCTGGGGGATCACGCCGGAAGCCTTAACCTGGCTCATATAAATCTCGCCAAAAGCATTCAGTGCATCAGTAGCCTCCTGAAGTCTCAGTCCTGCTGAGTCGATCAGTCCGATTACCGGTGCGCCCATTTTCAGTGCAAGATTGTAAAGGTTGACAATCTTCTTTGCATGCATCTCGCCGACAGTACCGTTTAATACGGAAGCGTCCTGGCTGTAAACATACACAAGGTTGCCATCAATCACTCCATAGCCGGTGATAACACCGTCAGAAGGAGTTTCTGTCTGTTTCAGATTGAAATCTGTGCTTCTTGCTGTAACAAGACCGCCGATTTCAACGAAACTGTTTTCGTCGAGTAAAGCTGCAATTCTTTGACTCGCCTGTGAAGTAGTACTCATTTTTCAGCCCTCCATTTTATATTAAAAAAATAATAACTTAATTCGCAGGGGCATAGAATCCCCATAAACGCGTCTATGGTAGTATAACACAAAAGCCTAAATTCGCATAGAAAAAGTTTCAGATTTTACACAAAATTTTAACATCTTCTTTTTTTCCTTATATTTCGCCTCCATTAAAGTGAAGCATGAGCCTTGCATACGCTGCTTCTACCGACTGGTTCAGCAGTGGAATGGCTCCTTCCTTAAGGAGCTGGTCTGCACTGGCATACAGATCCCCTTGTGTCTGCTTATAAGAAGCCGTATATAGTGGGATGGCCTTTTCCCGGCATCTTTTTGCAAACTCCGGGAAGCCGGTGTGCTCTCCCACTACGCAGGCCGTTGCGGAATGATACAGATAATGCAGCACTGCCACAGGCTTTTTCTCTCCCTTCAGATTAAAGAAGGAATAATCCATTCCTGGGTAAGGACGGATCACCAGAACAGAATTGTCAAAGCTGTCTGGCACAATGTAACGATGTGTTTCCGTGCCATCAGAAACTGCACTTCGTCCCGTCTGCCCCTTCTGTTTTTCATTTTTTCTGAAGGGAATAAACCTTCCATCCTCCATATATCCAAAGGCTTCCCCGCTAAAGTCATGGTAATCGTCCAGTACCGGATCTGCCTCGCAGATAGTCAGGGCATGGTATACCTTCATGCAGCTTTTGTGATCCCGGTAGATCACATAGGCTCCTTTCTGCGCACTGTTCCGGATAAAGGAAACAGCAGCCGCAAAGTTGGCAAGACCGTTTCCTTCCGGCTTTGACAGTGGAAGATTGCTTGCCACCAGGACAATGGGAATTTTGTAATGGTCAAAAAGGAGTCCCATAAAAGCTGAAGTAAAGGACAGTGTGTCAGAGCCATGCGCAATGATCACACCCGCATACTCTTCTGTCTTCACATCCCTGACCGCCTTAAGCAGTACAAGAAGACTGTCCATTGTCATATTTTCACTTAAGATCTGCAGAGGTACCCGTACCTCAAAGTCCTCTTTCCCAAACTTCTCCTCGTACAGACTGGTGAGCAGATAAACCGAATTTTCTCCCACATCTATCACTCCGTTTTCCACTTTGCTTCCAATAGTTCCACCGGTAAGCAGTACAAGTATTTTTTTCATGGCTTCTTCCTCTTTTTCTTTCTTCTATATTATATGTACTTTTATGCTTTATTCTCACACCATGTAAAGCTGCAGCACCTGACTGACGCACCACCTGACTGTGACTGCCGGAATTTCCTCTGCTGTGCCTATATATTCTACCAGATATTCTTCCCCTTCCAGAAGATAGCGGATCTCTCCCACCACATTCCCCGGCATGACCGGTGCTGTCAGCTCATCAGGCAGCTTCTTCTCCACCGTAAAGGCTTCTCCCTCCTTCATCAGGACACCCTTTTCATCTGCCGGTTCCTGTGAAAGTATAGTAAGCTCTGCCTTGCAGATATCCCCGATCCACCTTCCTGCCCCATTCTTCACGGGGAGCTGTGGCAGTTCCTCCACTGCCCCTTCTTCCTTCGGAAAATGGATCTCATAATGGGACAGACCATACTGCATCAGCTTTTTTGTATCACTCCACTTGTATTCCTTATGGGAGGGCCAGCCACAGGCGAGCAGTGCTGCCACAAATGTACGGTCTCCCTGACGGAGGCTTCCCACATAACAGTATCCTGCATTTCCGGTAAAGCCTGTTTTCCCGGAAAGAGCTCCCTCCATCATATGCAGAAAGGCATTGTGGTTCTGACAGGAAAATACCCGTCCGTTTTCTGTGATCACACCGTCCTTTTCCTGATAAGCCGGAAAGCTGTAGCTTTCTGTTCTGGTGATTGTCAGAAATTCCTCCCTCCTTGGGGACTCTGTAATGCAATAGGCCATGATTCCTGCCAGATCACAGGCTGTTGTGGAATGTGTTTTTACTTTTCCGGATTCCTCTGTCACAGTACCGTCAAGACCATTCGGTGTCACAAAATAAGTATCCCTGCAGCCAAGCTCCTGTGCCTTTTCATTCATCATGTCTGCAAAGCCTTCCACACTGCCGCCGATATGCTCTGCAATGGCAACTGCCGAATCATTATGGGATTCCAGCATCAGGGAGTACAGCAGATCCTTCAGTCTGTATCTTTCCCCGGGCAGCATGGAAAGCTTTACCTTTGGCATGGATGCTGCCTTTGCGGACACTGTCACATAATCATCCGGATTCCCTTTTTCCAGAGCCAGTATACAGGTCATGATCTTGGTCGTGCTTGCCATGGGCCGCACCTGTCTGCCATTTTTTTCAAATAAAATACGCCCGGATCCGGCATCCATCAGAACAGCCGACTGGGCGTATAACTGCATGTCTTTTCCTTCATCCTCTTCCTCTGCAGATACCGGCAGCTTCTGCACCGTCAGCAAAAGAACAAAGAGGACAAAAAACACAACAGCTCTTTTTATGTATCGCAGGTAAGAAATCATATTCCATCCCGCTTTCTTTTTTAACAGTCTATGTCACCCTGAGCTCTGCTATGCCTGTTCATCAGCCGTTGTTGCAAGCTTGATCTCCTCTTCAGCCTGTTCCTTGAATTCTTCGATCTGCACCTGGGACAGCTCCGGCAATTCCTCCAGGGATTTCACACCAAAGCTTCTTAAAAATTCCTCTGTCGTTCCAAAAAGCAGGGGACGCCCCGGGGCATCCATTCTTCCCACCTCCATGATCAGGCCAAACTCAAGCAGTCTGTTTACTGCATGATCACAGCTCACCCCTCTGATCTTTTCAATCTCCAGCCTGGTGATCGGCTGCTTGTAGGCGACAATAGACAGTGTTTCCAGAATGGTATCTGAAAGAACATATTTCCTTGGTGTCCCTACGATCTTGATCAGATAATCATACATATCGCTTTTGGTACACATCTGGAAAGAGCCTTCAAACTCTGTCAGTGTAATGCCGCCTTCTCTTTCCTCATATGCCTGTTTCATCTCAAGAAGCAATGCCTTTGTGGTCTTCTTATCCTCTTCGATCACCTCTGCAAGCCGCTCCAGCTCCACAGACTCTCCCATGGAAAACAATACGGCCTCCAGCACTGCCTTTGCCTTCTCCCTCTCCAACTGTCAATCCTCCTATGCCACATTCGAAGTTATCATAATATCTTCGAACGTATCCTCCTGAACAATAGAAACCTTTCCCAGCTTCATCAGCTCCAGCATCACAAGAAAGGTAACGATCACCTCCATCTTGCTATGCTGCTTCTCTAAAAGCTGCCTAAAGCTGAAGGTCTTATGGGTATGGATGTAATCCTCGATATAAACTGTCTTGACATCCATATCTATTTCATCCTTTTCAATATTTCCAAAGGTACTTCTGACTGGATCAATCTTTTCTTCCTGCCTCCTCATGACCAGCTTGAACAGATCCTGTAGTCTGCCAAGGGTAGCATCTCCAAGAAGCTCCTGGTAATTCACCGGTGGGCGGTACTCCTCCACTTCCTTTGGCAATGTCCTCCCCTTGTACATGGTACAGGCTGCATCCACCTGCCTGTCCTTTAATTCAAAGGAGATATACTTATACATCTTGTACTCTAACAGCTTCTGTACCAGCTCTGCTCTCGGGTCTTCCTCTTCTCCCTCCTCATTCACTTCCTTAGGAAGGAGCATCCGACATTTGATATCAAGAAGAGTGGCCGCCATCACAAGGAATTCACTCATCACATTCATATCCTCAGTCTGCATGGCTTTGATGTATTCCAGATACTGTGCGGTGATTTCCACAATGGGAATATCGTAAATATCTATTTTATTCTTTTCTATCAGATGAAGCAGAAGGTCCAGAGGACCTTCAAATACTTCAAGCTTTACAGGAATTGCCATAAAAACCCTTCCTAACTGCAGATTGCGATCGTTGCACTGGTTCCAAGCCTGTCCGCTCCAGCCTCAAGCATTTCCACCGCTTTCTCCTTGTCACGGATCCCGCCGGATGCTTTCACGCCCATGGTATCGCCTACTGTCTTTCTCATCAGTGCAACATCCTCTTTCGTTGCACCTCCTGTAGAAAATCCGGTAGAGGTCTTCACAAAGTCTGCCTTTGCTTCCATGGCAAGCCTGCAGGCCCTCACCTTTTCTTCCTCATTCAGAAGACAGGTTTCAATGATCACCTTCAGAACCTTGCCCTCGCAGGCTTTTCTGACTGCCCTGATATCCTCAAAGACAACAGCATCGTCTCCACCCTTCAAAGCTCCTACATTGATCACCATGTCGATCTCGTCTGCACCATCCTCTACTGCGATCCTGGCTTCTGCTGCCTTGGCCTTTGTGCTCATCTGTCCAAGCGGAAATCCAACAACTGTACAGACTCTCACGTCACTGCCCTGCAGCTCATCTGCCACAAATCCAGTATAATAGCTGTTTACACAGACGGACATAAAGTGATGCTCTCTTGCTTCTCTGCAGACCCTCTCTACCATTTCCCTGGTAGCATCCGCCTTTAATATGGTATGGTCAAATAATTTCGTATCCATCATTTCACTCCGTGTTTTTTCTATGCATATCAGCGTTTATTTTATCATGCCCGTCATTTTCAGTCAACGGGATGATCTCCCTTCCCGCCCTTCCGTGCCTCAAAAACACATTATTTATGGAATCATATTCCCGGCTTCACGATACAGACCATACCATTCTTCCCTGGTAAGCGGAATCTCTGATCCCTCTGCACTTTCTAGAAGCCTTCTGTCTTTGGTTGTTCCTAAAATCACCTGAATATCAGCCGGATGCCTTGTAATCCATGAAACCGCTATCGCTGCAGGTGTAACCTGATACTTTTCTGCCAAACGGTCAATCATCTGATTTAATCGCTCATAATGCTGCATGTCGCCTAGAAACGCCCCTTCAAAAAATCCTCTCTGAAACGGCGACCATGCCTGGATTGTAATATCACGAAGCCTGCAATACTCTAATGTTCCAAGCACACGGTCAATTCCCTGATCTACCTGCATATTCACTGTCATTCCACTGTCTATAAGAGGTGTATGAACCAGACTCAGCTGCATCTGATTAAACATAATCCGCTCCTCACAATACTTTTGCAGCAATTCTATCTGCATTGCATTTTGATTAGACACACCAAAATAACGAACCTTTCCTGTTCTCTTCAATATAGAGATCGCTTCTGCAGTTTCTTCCGGTTCCATCAAAGTATCCGGTCTGTGTAACAAAAGTATATCCAAATACTCTGTATTAAGTCTTTTTAAAATACCATCAACCGACTCTAAAATATATTCCTTTGAAAAGTCATAGTACCCATTTCGAATAGAGCACTTGCTCTGCAGAATAATTTTATCTCTGAAGGAGCTCCGCATATCCACAGCCCGGGCAAATAACTCCTCACACTCTCCGCCTCCGTATATATCCGCATGATCAAACATATTAATTCCTGCCTCCACAGCAGTTTCAATATGCCTTTGTGCCTCTTTTACACTTAATGAATTCAGACGCATACATCCCATAATAATATTAGATGCTTCTAATTGACTATTTTTAAATTTAAGATACTTCATTTTTTCCTCGCTTTCTGATACACCAACAGTCTATCCCTTTCCCTGTTTCAAAGAAAGCTGCCCTGCTCCTGTTATCGGTTCTTTGGTTTCAGATGGATCACCACAAGCTCTCCCGGATTAAAGATCCTGATCGGAAGTGTATGGGTTCCAAGTCCTCTCGACAGGATCATCTCCCTGCCTGCCTTTGTGAAGCGTCCTCCATCATAATGTGGGAACAGGCACAGCCTTGGTGAAATCACGCCACCAAGCACAGGCAGTCTCATCAGTCCACCATGGATATGTCCGGAAACCGTAAGATCTGCCCCCCAGGCAGCATAATTGTCAAAATACTCCGGATTATGGGCGATCAGCAGGTTATATCTGTTCTCATCCGCCTTGCCAAGCATCTCCTCCATATAAGCTTCACTCATCAGCATTTTCGTGGGCTTATGGTAATACTCCCTGCCCACTTCCAATCCATAGATCTCCATATTATAATCGGGAAGATACCACTTATCATTCACAAGAAGCCGCACACCTGCCTGGCAGATCCTATCTGCAAAGACTGTATACCGGTCACCAAAGATCTCCGGAAACAGTCTCGTCTTCTGCTCATGGTTGCCATTTCCGTAGTACACCGGATACCGTTCTGCCAGTCTTTGCACAAAAGCAGCAATCTCCTGATTATCCTCCCTGGCTGAAGAAGTATACATATCCCCTGCAATCAGGATGGCATCCGGTTTTTCCTGCTCTATTGCCCGAAAAAGTCTTTCGTTCTGTTTTCCGAAGCTTTTATTATGAAGATCGGAAAGCAGAACAAAAGTCCCCTCCCTTTTCAGCTTGCCGGATTCACAGCAATATTCTCTTTTTACAAAGCGGTTGCAGTCAATGATCATTACTATGACAAAAAACAGTACAAGCACGCAGATAATAGTTATCAGGCAGTTCACGGCCATATTCCTTTCCAGTCATTCAGCTTCATCTTACCACTCTCTTTTACAAACTACAAAACAGTTTGCAGACCTTGAACAAATAATCTCCATATCGGGCTTTTTCGACTGAAAGCTCTGCCAGGATGGATACACTGCCAATCCGGTTCCCATTCAGCGAATATACCGCTTCTCCAACTGCCTCTCCCCGTTCTACAGGAGCCTGTATTTCTTCAGGCAGGCTGATGGTCTTTTCCACCTGGCTCAGGTTCTGACCATCGATATCAAGATATCGGAAGGTACCTTCATACAGGAGCGGCACCTCATCTTCAACACCGCCTGCCACCTTTAGTTTTCCAAGCGGATCTTTATTTTCATCCTCATACAGGGCACTGACACTGTAGCCATAGTTCAAAAGCGTCATGGCATCCTGAAACCTCACTTTATTACTTGGGGATCCCATTACCACTGCGATCAGATCAATATCATCCTTACTTGCTGTCGCTGAAAGACAATACAGTGCCTTACTGGTGGAGCCGGTCTTCAGTCCTGTTGTCCATTCATACATCTTAAGCAGTTTATTCGTACTGGATAACGTAAATACAGAAGTTCCCTGACTGGTTTCATGTGTGATATCCTCCATCCAGATCCTGGTATATTCAAAAACCTGGGGATATTTTGTGATCAGCTCTCTTGACATGATGGCAACGTCCCTGGCTGTGGTATAATGATCGTCCGAATCTGACAGTCCACAGCAATCCTCGAAATGGGTGTTTTCCATACCGAGTTCCTTTGCCTTGTTATTCATCATTTGCACAAATTCTTCTTCACTTCCCGCAATAAACTCTGCCGCAGCAACACTGGCATCATTGCCGGAAGCAACTGCTATACATTTAATGATCGTATCCAGTGACTGTACCTCGCCCTCTTCCAAAAAGACCTGAGATCCGCCCATAGACTTGGCATGGGCACTGGTGACCACCTGGCTGTCTAATGTGATCCTGCCTGTATTCAGGTGTTCAAAAATAAGAAGGAGTGTCATGATCTTCGTGATACTGGCCGGGCTTCTTCTTTCATCTGCATTCTGTTCACAGATGACCCTGCCGGTAGAGGCCTCCATCAAGAGATAGGACGGCGCTTCTACTGCCGGGGAAGCCTGCAGCGGCAGGACGTTCATCACAAAGAGCATTCCACTCACAAGACAACACAGCAACGTTTTTTTTATTCTTCTCAACGCATATGCTCCTGACAGATATTCTATATTCATGCATATGCAGAGAAAACGTCTGGCATGCAAAGGATCCCTTCTTTAATACCATCTCGCCCGGAAAGAGCGATATTTATCGATCAACCTGTCCTTTTCTTCCTGAATACTGGTTTTAAAAAGAAGGTAAAGCCGGATCAGATAGTCTACAGTCACAATGGCAAGGATCACAATACAGAGAATCCGTCCATAGGCCATATCCATAGCATCAATCAGATGCAGCACCCTTTCATGTAAAAACATGGTAATAATGATCGCATAAAAGCCCCAGGCAATGGTACTTTCGAGGCAGATGATCCCCTTATAGTTCATCGGCTTTTCTGTATAGTCCCACCAGACCTCTCCCAGAAGCTTCTGCATCATGATCCCTACCAGATATTCAAAAGTAGTAGCCAGGAAAGCCCCTGTCAGATACAATGTTACATAATGACCAGAAAGCGGATTCAATACCAGATATCCAATCACTGCGCCAAATCCATATATCGGGCAGAAGGGTCCTTTGGCAAAACCCCTGTTTGTCAGCCTATGATTGCAGAATGACATGTACGCTGATTCCACAAACCATCCCAGAACACTGTAAATAATAAAAGCAGCAATCAGATGGTATACATCTGAGCCAAATAATTCTCTTGTCCACATAATCATGTCCCCCTTTATAAGACATAACGAATCATATCAGAAAAACTCTTCACATGCAACTCAAATAAGAACATTTTCAGTCCCGCCCGGAGGCTTTTTATGTCATTGGAACATTAAGTAATTTCCTTTGGCGCAAAAAAGTCTCTGACATACATCAGAGACTTTCCTGGCTATAATTAGTTGTATTTACGTTTTCTTGCAGCTTCAGATTTCTTCTTACGTCTTACGCTGGGCTTCTCGTAATGCTCTCTCTTACGGATCTCCTGCTGGATACCAGCTTTTGCGCAGCTTCTCTTGAAACGACGTAAAGCGCTATCTAAAGTCTCGTTTTCTTTAACGATTACGTTTGACATCTCGCACCTGACCTCCCTTCAGTCCCTTCCTAGCAGCATTGACTGATTGGGTTATTCTTGTGCATTCACATACACATGAATGATTATATACATATTTCACTCGTAAGTCAACCCATAATTTGCTATTTCATCACGAATTTTAATTATTTGATCTGTTCTTTCAGAACCTCAGCACTCTTTTTAATAGCCTCATCAATACCGGCAGGATTCTTACCACCAGCCTGAGCCATATTCGGGCGTCCACCGCCGCCACCGCCAACCAGTGCTGCAATTCCTTTGATCAGGTTGCCTGCATGGGCACCCTTCTTCATCGCACCATCTGTTGCCATGGCAACCATGTTTACCTTACCGTCAAGATCAGACATCAGAACAACTATGCCCTCTGCGATCTTGGACTTTAACTGGTCTCCCAGCTCTCTCAGTCCGTTCATGTCAACGCCTGATACCTTTGTTGCCAGCAGCTTCACACCGTTTACTTCTACAACCTGATCCATGACATCGCCAAGTGCTTCTTTTGCGGCCTTGCTCTTCAAGGACTCATTTTCACTCTGCAGAGCCTTCAGTTCAGCCATCAGATGCTCTGCTCTCTCAGTAAGAGAGGCCGGAGTTGTTTTTAAGATCCTGGCTGTTTCTGCCAGCTTCTCTTCCATTTCCTGATAGTAAGCAGTTACATTTCTGCCTGTGAGTGCTTCTATACGACGGATTCCTGCAGCTACACCGGACTCAGAAAGGATCTTGAAGGATGCGATATCTCCGGTATGTCCTACATGGGTACCACCACATAATTCCCTGGAGAAATCACCGATCATGACAACTCTTACGGTATCTCCGTATTTCTCACCAAAGAGTGCCATGGCTCCTGTCTTCTTTGCTTCCTCAAGGCTCATCACCTTTGTTTCCACAGGAAGATCCTCTGCGATCTTTTCATTAACGATCGCTTCAACCTTCTTTATCTCTTCTGCCGTCATAGCCTGTCCATGGCTGAAGTCAAAACGTGTTCTTTCGCCGTCCTGATAGGAGCCGGACTGCTCTACATGATCACCAAGCACTTCACGTAGTGCCTCCTGCAGCAGATGGGTTGCTGTATGGTTTCGACAGGTATTGCTTCTGTTCAGGGCAGATACCTCAAGCGTTGCTGTTTCTCCCTTTGCAATGCTTCCTGAAACAACCTTACCGATATGTCCTATCCTTCCACCGGGAAGCTTCACTGTTTCCTGCACATCGAAGGTACCGTTCTTTGTCATGATCACACCAAAGTCACCCTTCTGTCCACCCATGGTTGCATAGAAAGGAGTCTTTGCTGTAATAACAGTTCCCTCTTCTCCCTCTTTTAAGGAATCCTTCCACTCGCTGCCATTATTCACTGCTGCGATGGTCTCTTCTGCCTTCAGGGTATCATAACCGATAAATTCGCTCACAATACCGGCATCCAGTTTCTCATATAATCCATTATCAGCAGAAAGCCTTGTTGAAAAGTTCTGATTGTCTCTTGCCTTCTGCTTCTGTTCTTCCATTGCTTTCGCAAATCCATCCTCGTCTACAGAGAGCCCTTCCTCACCGGCAAGCTCTACCGTAAGCTCGATCGGGAATCCAAAGGTATCATAGAGATAGAATGCGGATTTACCGTCAATCTGGCCAGAGTCTGCTTCCTTCTTCTGCTCCAGGATCTTCTTGAATTCCTTCATACCATTCTCTACAGTGCTTTCGAAGCGGTCGATCTCCTTCTTCAGCTCTGTCAGCACAAACTCTTTGTTCTTCTTCAGAAGCGGATAACTCTCTGCATAGATCGTATCAATATACATCTCTGCTATATGCAGAAGATTCTGTGTACTGAGCCCCAGTACTCTTCCATGTCTTACCGCACGGCGGATCAGACGGCGCAGCACATAGCCAGCACCTGCATTGGAGGGAAGAAGCTTCGCTTCGTCTCCGATCAGCATCACGCTGGTACGGATATGGTCTGCCAGGATTCTCATGGATCTGGTCAGCTTCTCATCTTCCTCATACTTTGTACCGGAAGCCTGCTCAATATAAGCAATAACAGGTGCAAACAGGTCAATTCTGTATACATCCCTTGTACCGTTCAGGAAAGCAAGAATTCTCTCAAGTCCCCAGCCGGTATCTACGTTTTTCTGCTTTAAGGGTGTCAGATGTCCGTCATGGTGCTTCTCATACTGCATGAATACATCATTACCAAGCTCGGTATATTTGCCGCAGTCACAGCCGGGTCCGCAGTCCGGTCCGCAGTCCGGTCTGTCTGCAATATAGAACATCTCACTGTCAGGACCGCAGGGTCCGTATTCCAGTCCCCACCAGTTATCCTCTGCAGGAAGATAGTAAATATTTTCTTTTTTAAATCCGGAAGCGATACGGTACTTTGCACCTTCCTCATCCCTTGGTGCGTTCTCATCACCTTCAAATACAGTGGCTGCAAGATGGTCTGCATCAAATCCGAATACCTGTGTCAGCAGTTCAAAGCTCCACTGGCAACGCTCCTTCTTGAAATAATCGCCAAGGCTCCAGCTTCCCAGCATTTCAAAGAAGGTTACATGACTCCTGTCACCTACGGAATCAATATCATTGGTACGGACACAGCCCTGCACGTTACAAAGTCTTGTTCCAAGAGGATGCTTCTTTCCAAGCAGATACGGCATCAGGGGCTGCATGCCGGCTACGTTGAAAAGTACACCGGTAGACCCGTCAGATACCAGGGAAACTGCTCCTACATCCACATGTCCTCTTTCAATATAAAACTGCTTCCAGGCATTTCTCAGTTCATTTGAAGTGAATTGTTTCATTTCCTTATTCTCCTCATATTAGAAAGTAAACTTATCTGCAAAATAAGCATCCAGATCAGCAATCGCTACACGCTCCTGCTCCATGGAGTCTCTGAATCTGACAGTTACACAGCCGTCTGTCTCAGAATCAAAGTCATAGGTGATGCAGAAGGGTGTTCCGATCTCATCCTGACGGCGGTATCTCTTTCCGATATTCCCTCTGTCATCAAATTCACAGTTGTATTTCCTGGATAACTGGTTAAATACCTTCTCAGCACCCTCATTCAGCTTCTTGGAAAGCGGAAGCACACCGATCTTGACCGGTGCAAGAGCCGGATGGAAATGCAGCACAGTACGTACATCTCCCTCGCCGATCTCTTCTTCATCATAAGCGCCGCAGAGGAATGCAAGGAACAGTCTCTCCACACCTACGGAAGGCTCAATAACATAAGGAATATATTTCTGGTTCTTTTGGTCATCAAAGTATGTCAGATCCTGACCGGATACATTCTGATGCTGTGTCAGGTCATAATCGGTTCTGTCTGCGATACCCCACAGTTCGCCCCATCCGAAGGGGAACAGGAACTCTACGTCTGTAGTAGCCTTGGAATAGAAGGAAAGCTCTTCCTTGTCATGGTCACGGACACGCATTTCCTCTTCCTTCATGCCAAGGGACTTCAGCCAGTCGATACAGTATTTCTTCCAGTATGCGAACCACTCAAGGTCTGTATCTGGCTCACAGAAGAACTCCATTTCCATCTGCTCAAATTCCCTGACACGGAAAATGAAATTGCCGGGTGTGATCTCGTTACGGAAGGACTTGCCTACCTGACAGATACCGAAAGGAATCTTCTTTCTGGACGTTCTCTGTACATTCTTGAAGTTTACAAAAATACCCTGTGCTGTTTCCGGACGGAGATATACGGTATTCTTCGCATCCTCGGTAACACCCTGGAAGGTCTTGAACATCAGGTTAAACTGTCTGATATCGGTGAAATTGTGCTTGCCACAGCTCGGGCAGGGGATCTGATTCTCTTCAATGAAATTCTTCATCTGCTCCTGTGTCCAGCCATCTACTGCTGATTCCAGCCTGATTCCCTTTTCCTGTACATAATCTTCAATGATCTTGTCTGCGCGGAATCTCTCATGACATTCCTTGCAGTCCATCAGGGGATCTGAAAAGCTTCCCAGATGTCCTGATGCAACCCATGTCTGGGGATTCATAAGGATGGCGCAGTCCACACCTACGTTGGTTGGACTTTCCTTTACGAACTTCTGCCACCATGCCTGCTTGATATTATTTTTCAGTTCCACACCGAGAATTCCAAAATCCCAGGTATTAGCCAGTCCTCCGTAGATCTCACTGCCAGGATGTACAAATCCCCTTGATTTCGCCAGAGCAACAATTTTGTCCATTGTCTTTTCCATAACACACATACCTTTCATTTGTTTTAATTATTTATAGATGATATAGGCAGGCTCCCCAGACTCTTCCTTCAGGGTAACTGTCTTATATTTCTTATCTGTCTGCACATTGTCACTTGTGTAGATCGCCTTGCCGTCAAGAACCACCGGATCCTTCATATCCGTGATCAGGATCCTTACATCACCGTCCATGTCAAGAATGTCAGCTTCCCCTACCGTTTCCAGAGGATTCCTGGTGCTGCTCAGAACCTTATTCAGATTGTAGCCCTCTTCCTCTGCCTCTTTCGGTGAACCCACAAAAAAAATGCCGTCATTAAAGGCCGCATAGTCCGCTGCACTCCTATAGGTCATTTTCACACTGGCTGTCCCATCCTTCTCAGAAACCTTCTCTACGGAAACTGCACTGTCTCCCACACTTCTGTTATAGGAGGCCGATTCCTCCAGAACCATCTGCTGCAGCTCATTAATATCATAATCTGACTTGTCAAAGCTTTCGCTTATGACACTCTTCACGCTGCCATCCTTCTGCAGTTCTGCCCTGCTTTCCTCTGTTTCACTGCCACACCCACTGGTCAAAGCCGTCGCCAGCAGCAGTACAAGAAGGGCATTCGTCTTTTTCTTTGGTGAAACTAATCTGCTTCTCCACATAGATGCTGAACTCTTCCTCCCACGCCTGCAATTTATACCCAACTATTATATATGACTTATTATGGTTTTTCAATCAATATTTCGAGACTTTTAAAATTTCTGTCTATAAACCGCTTTCGGAACTCATCCGTAATTTCCTGCAGTTCCTTCAGTACTTTTTCTGTCACTGTGAAAGTATACAACTTTTCCACTGGTGTTCCCACGATAAACGCAGCTGCATAAGCTGTAGATTCTTCATAGCTCTTATCCTTCGGCAATCCCGGATACTCTCCATTTAACGCAAGCGCCTTGATCTCAAATATGTACCGTACCAGCCGGTTATCCAGGTTTTTATGGCACAGAGCCCGGAGGGACTGATAGAGAAGCTTTAGCATTTCCTTTTCATCATTGTTTTCTCTGGTATAATAATCCATTACTTCCAGGAAATACATTCCATAGCAGGCATTTTCAAAATCTTCCCTTAAGGGGGCAAAATAATTCTGGATCGATGCTTCGGATATGCTGTAGGATGTTCTTCCCTCATACAGCCTGAATTCTCCAAAGCAAAAGGGATTGGTGGAAGCAAGCAGCCTGCTGCCCTGTCTTCTTGCCCCTTTGGCAAAGGCTGCTATTTTCCCCCTTTCCCTCGTCAGCATCACAACTCTTCTGTCATATTCCCCGAAAGGTTCCGCCTTCAGTATCAGGCCGGTAACGCTGCACAAATCCTGCACCTTTCTCTTCTCCCTCTTCCTGTCTGCCTTCTTCCTGCTTTCCGGCTGAGTAGGAAAGATAATCCTCTACCTTTCCTGTCTTTAAAAACTGCTCCCAGTAATCTGTTTCCTTCATCTTGCGCCCCCTGATCCTGTTTCCTATTAGGGTTTGCTTTTTTTATTTTTCTATTCGTAATCCTTCTGATTATAGCCGAAATTTTTCAGCAGGAAATCACTGTCTCTCCAGTCCTTCTTGACCTTGACCCAGAGCTGCAGATTCACTCTGGAACCCAGCATCTTCTCAATATCTTTTCTGGCTTCTGTACCAATTTTCTTCAGCATGCTGCCCTGCCTGCCGATGATGATCCCCTTATGGGATTCTCTTTCGCAGATAATGGTCGCATCAATATCTACAATATCTTTTCTCCACTTCATCTTCTCAATGGTAACCGCTATGCCGTGTGGGATCTCCTCATCCAGACAGCGCAGTGCCTTCTCCCGGATCAGCTCCGCTACGATCTGACGCTGTGGCTGGTCAGTCACGGTGTCCTCATCATAAAAGGCAGGTCCATAGGGCAGATATTTCATAATACAGGAGATCAGCTCCTCTGTATTTTCCTTTTTCAGGGCAGAAACCGGAACGATCTCTGCAAAATCCATTTCCTTCCGGTACACATCGATAAAGTGCAGCAGCTCTTCTTTCTTCACCATATCGATCTTGTTGATCACAAGGATAACCGGTGTATTCTGCTTTGAAAGCTGCTCAATGATATGCTTCTCCCCTGCTCCGATATAATCGGTGGGTTCTACCAGGAAAAGGATCACATCCACCTCCCTGATCGCACTTTCTGCCGTTCCCACCATATACTCCCCAAGCTTGTTCTTGGACTTGTGGATACCCGGTGTATCGGTAAAGACGATCTGTCCCTCATCAGAGGTATAAACCGTGCGAATCCGGTTTCTGGTAGTCTGCGGCTTTCTTGAGGTGATCGCGATCTTCTGTCCGATGAGATTATTCATCAGAGTGGATTTTCCTACATTGGGTCTGCCGATCAGTGCGGCAAACCCGGATTTATACTGGTCATTCATGTTTTTCTTCCTTTTCTGTGCTCTCTGTATTCTGCACTGCAGCCCTGGCAGCATCTGCAGCCTTCTTCGCTGCTTTTTCCTCTGCTCTCTGTGCCTTTTTTATCTTTCTTTTCTTATGTCCTCTCACGATCCCCTTGATCACAAGTACAAATATCAGAAGCACGATCAGGAATACAACAATATAAGGCAGATCGATCAGAACACCTATTCCAAACTCGGAAAGTCCCTCTCCTACATCTTCCAGACTGTTTATAAAGCCGCTGCTGATCCTCTCCCAGGTATCCTGTTCTTCTACCGGTGTCAGCTTTTTCACTTCATTAATATAAAGATTCACAGTACTGTAATTTACCTGATTGTCCATGGTACGGAGCTGGGACTCCATGCTTTCGATCTGATACCGCACATCAGACAGCCTGCTCTCTATTGTAATGATATCTTCTACACTTTCTGCCTGCTCCAGCAGGTCAAGCAGTCTTTCCTGCTCTACCTCCAGCGCTTTCTTATGACTTTCCATATCCACATACTGCAGCGTCACATCTGTCACATTTTCACTTCTGCTTGTTACATTGGAGATTTCTGCCACATTGGAAAGAAAGCTGTCCAGCTTATCCTGGGGGATCCGGATAGTCAGGCTGGCATTTCGCAGGCTCTCCCCATAATAACTGCTGTTATTATAAACATTGCTGGATTCCACATAGCCGCCATACGCCTTTGTCTTTTCATTCACCCTTGCATAAAGTGTCTCGAACTCCTCTGTTTCCACATCCATGGAAACATTACGGATCAGCTTCCGGCTGGTATCCTGTACGGCGACCTCCTCCGGGGCACCCTCCTCTGCCACCGCCTCAGCAGTATCATACTCATATTCGTTGGCATACACATCCCCGGTATCATAAAAAGCACTTTCATAAGCACCGTCTGCTGACTTGGATGTGGTCATCATAGCCATATCCGAAGACGCACTGCCGCAGCCCGTAAATGTCAGTAATGCAGCAGCCAGTCCTGCTGCCAGAAAGCCTGTCCGTCTTCTGGTTTTCCATTCTCCGGTTCTGTTTCCTGTTTCTGTGTTTTCCTTTTTCATCCTTTCCCCTCCTTTGCATTTACTTCCTTCCGGGAAGCTGATCCCTTTAATGGAACAGCTGATCCACAGAAAGAAACAGTTTCTTCTCTTCCTTTATCTTCTCTCCGTTTCCTACTACGCAGAGACAGTCATCCTTCATAAAGGCTTCGATATAACAGGAAAGTCCCTTTATCGTTTCTGCTGTAGTTGCCAGCAGCTCATCCCTCTCCTGCTGGATCCTGTCCATCGTAAGACCGGTCAGATACCCTGCAAGAGAATAATTTCCTCTGCCCTTTGGTGTCATAGGTGTATCCAGTTCACTGACCGCACCTATGATAAACTGTGTTACCGTTCTTTCATCAGCCACATAATTCTTCACATAATCAGCAGCTTCCTGATAGGTTTCAATGGTCTTTTCGAGGTTCGGATCCCTATAGGAAACAAAGTAGGAATCTCCGCTTCTTGAAAAGGTACACATACATCCGTAGGCTCCTCCCTTTACCCTGACCTGCGTCCACAGATATTCATAGCCCATCATGACCTTTAAAACCTTCAGTGCTCCTGTAAAGGGAAGTCCCTTTTTCAGGAAGTTGCCGGCACGACATACATACTGTACCTGTCCGGCTGTCATAAAGGCTTCATTTTTCTTCGAAAGCTCCGGTACATAAGGAGTTCCTGATACCTCGTCTGTGAAAAGAGTACTTCTGAACTCTGCGATTTTCTCTTCAATACCGGCAAGTCCTTCTTCCGTGCCTGTATAGTCAATCAGAAGGTTTTCCGGACGGAAAATATAATGGATCAGTGCCTTCAGGTTCTTTTTCAGGAATTCCTTTTTCTCCTCAAAGCTGCTGTCCAGATCTTCCAGGAGTCTACACTGTACCATACCGGAAAGCTGCTGTGCACAGGCTGCTGTCGGGGAGAAATAGGAAAGTGCACGCAGTGCAGCAACAGTATGTCCTGATCCTGTCATGGAAGCCTGCATCCGGCTTCTGCACTCGGCAATGATCTCCTTCAGCCTCTTATCATCTGTAAAATCAGATGTCAGCAGGATCTCCCTGATCAGGTCAAGTGCCTCATCCCTGTTTTCATAAAATACTTTGGTCTTGATCTCCAGCGTAGCCAGGAACTTTGAAAGATCTTTTGCATTGCCATAGGTTCCTGCCTGTACATCAATCCCACCGGTTTTGCAGTTGACCTCATTAAACAGCTCTCCATAGCTGTAATGCTCTGTGTTGACACCCATCAGAACACTTTTCAGGATACCAACGTAAGGGAACAGCTCTGCCGGCACCTGTTTCAGATCAAATAAAAGCTTGATATAAGCGATCCCATTGGTGAAGATATCGTGCACAAGCAGGGTACTTCCTGCCAGCTTTCTTTCTTCATTGATATAAGGAGTGGCCTCTTTCTTCATGTCCTCCCGTTTCAGAAGAGGGATCGTCTCTAACGCTTCCTTCGTATCAGGTGCCTCCTGATATTCCCGGAGTGCTTTTGTATTCTCCACAATAGCAAGAACCTCTTCTTCGGAAAGTGTATTCTTATATGCCTGAAGTCTGTCATGAAGGGCTTCATCCTTCCTTGTGGTCAGTCCCTGTACCGGCTTTACGGTAAGGATCGTCTTATGCGGATTCTTCAGCAGATATCTGTCAATCAGCTCCTCATAATAGCCCTCTGTAATAGCCTCCTTCAGCTCCTCATAGGTCTGATTGGCCTCGATATGCATAAAAGGCTCTTTCTTATCATACAGCCAGCTGTCCATTGCCTGCAGACCAAGCATCAGTCCTTTCGGATAGGAGCCAAAATCCCCTTCTCTGTATTTGAAGGTAAAGTAATTGACAGCCGCCTGCAGTGCCTTTCTGTCGATACCTTCCTCCACCAGCTTTTTCAGAGTATCCTCGATCACGGAAACAAAGGCTTCCTTCTGGTCTTCATCCGCATTCTTGGCTACGATACTGAAGTAGGGCTGTGCAATCCCATTTTCCATGGTGCTGTAAACATCCTTGCCGATCCCTGCATCAATCAGAGCCTGCTTTACCGGTGTTCCCGGTGCAGAACAGAGCACATAGTCAAGAATATCCATTGCCGCATACAGCTTTCTGTCAAGGCTGCTTCCCATGGAAACATTATAGGTCAGATAGGTGTTCTCCCTGACAGGTTCATCCTCCATAATGGAATATTCCTTTACGATCTCCCTTTTCTCTGCAAAAGGCTCCTGCTGCCGGATCTCTGAATCAATCGTAAGGCTGTCAAAATCCTTCAGATAATTCTCTTCCAGGAAGGTCAGATATTCTTCCGCATCCAGATTACCGTACAGGTAAATATAGCTGTTGGACGGATGATAATATCTCTGATGGAAGGAAAGAAATTCTTCATAGGTAAGATCAGGGATATCCTCAGGATCTCCGCCGGATTCCAGTCCGTAAGTGATGTCCGGATACAGGGAATTCATGATCTCTCTCTCTGCCACATCATCCGGGGAAGAAAAGGCACCCTTCATTTCGTTATAAACAACACCGTTGATCTTCAGGTCATCTTCCTTATTTTCCAGCTCATAGTGCCAGCCTTCCTGGTGGAAGATCTTCTCTTCCTTGTAGATATTCGGATAAAATACGGCATCGAGATAGACATGAACCAGATTCTTAAAGTCTGTGTCATTGCAGCTCGCTACCGGGTAAACTGTCTTATCTGGATAGGTCATGGCATTCAGGAAGGTATTCAGGGAACCCTTGGCAAGCTCAATAAAGGGATCCTTCACCGGAAAATTCTTAGAACCGCAAAGTACGGAATGCTCCAGGATATGGGCAACCCCCGTGCTGTCCTTTGGCGGTGTCCTAAAGCCAATATAAAATACCTTGTTCTCATCATCATTTAATAACAGGGTAATATGTGCTCCTGTCCTTTTGTGCTTCAGCAGATATCCTTCGGAATTCAGATCCTTGATCTGTCTCTTTTCCAGAATTTCATAGGCTGTTAATTTTTCAAGATTCTGTGACATAAATGCTATCCTTTCTTTTATACACTGAAGGTCATAAGACCAAGCTTTGATACGATGATTTCCCTGATGATCATCCCGGAAGCTTTCTTCCTTGCAAGGTTCATCTCCGTAAGTTCCTTCAGGGTCAGGATCTTCTCTGTGTAAACCATCTTTTTCTTTCCAAACAGGGATTTCTTCTCTGTCAGTACATTGACCTTTACTTTGATCCGGAGCTGTGCAAAGGTTTCATATAAAAAGCTGCCCTTTTCCAGGTAATAAAATTCACTTTCCAGCGTAGTTTCCAGCGAGGTTTCCTTCAGAAAATAATGCTGTATGATCGTTTTCATCTTAAAGGGAAGCATCTCCTGATCCATCAGCTCCGCATAGGTCAGTCTGGCACCAATATAAATATTGCCTGTATCCTGCATCACATATTTAAAGTCCGTATCCTGCAGTTCTTCCATTCTCTGCCTCTCGTCCATTCCATTCTCCTTTACAGGTCTTTCTCATGAGGGATTTTCGATATCCTCTATCGTATAACCTGACAGACGCATGGCATCCCTGACTGCCTTTTCGCTCAGCCCTGTCTCTGTGCACAGTTCTTCTACTGTAACCTTCCTGCGCAGCTCCTCAGACAGCTCCCTTGCCTTCTCTGCCACCTGGTTTACCTTTTTTAAAACCTTATTGTCCTTCTGGGTTTCTTCCATGCTATCACTGATAAAATCCTCCATGGCATCCATGACCATTTTCATCAGCATTCCTTCGGCTTCTTCCTTCTTTTCGAGGCATCCAAGCATGGTCACACCCATGGAAAGTGCCACGTTGCCTTCTCCGATCAGATCCTCCACAAAAACACCCTGCCCCGCATAAAGCTTTGCGATCTCCACCACCTTAGGCAGATACACCTGGATCAGCCTGCCCTGTGCATCTGTTTCTCCTGCCATGGCAGATAACGTAAAAGCATCCTTCTCTCCGTCTGAAAACACAGGAAGCTCCAGCAGTTCCTTTTTGTACTCTTCCAGATAATCGATCTCCTCTTCAGAAAGGATATCTTCCTCCTCTGCAGCGCTTTCTCCTATCGTGATATGATACTTCTCCAGATATTCAAACACCATGGCAAGCTGCTCTTTTGAAAGAGCCAGCACCTGAAACGCTTCTTCTACCTGTTCCTTCCGGATACTGTTGCACTGTTCTCTGGCAAGACGCTTTACCTTCTCCAGTGTTTTTGCAAATAAAATCTCCTGATTTTCTTCCATCTTTTCTTCCTTCTTTATGAATTACGCTTTACATGCACGTGTGTAAACAGATGCTCCTGACAATATTCATAATTGCCATCGCACTTGGAGCAGAAACGGAACTCCAGCTCCGGATTGGTTTCCTCTGTCCTTCCGCAGACCGCACATTTGTGTCTTGTGATCTTAGAAGAATTCTTTACCTCCCGTTTGAATTCCTGTCTTCTCTTCATCTGCTTTGGTGACATATGGATCCTGCTCCTGCTGGTAAAGAAAAATACACCAAAGTTCAGCAGAGACGCCGCTATGACAAAACGGTTTGCTGCTGTCAGGTAAGGATTTCCATAGCCTGCAATAAAATTATACACCAGAATCAGTCCGTAGATAATACCAAGGAACTTGACTTTGATCGGAATGAAGAAAAACAGCAGGACCTGCATATCCGGAAAGGTTGCTGCAAACGCAAGGAATATGGACATATTCACATAATAGGTGCTGAACATACCGGAAATCAGAGTGAAATAATTCTCTGCGCCAACTGCTACCAGCACTTCTCCCTGGAAAAGATAAACAAAGCCCATCATGGCAAAGGCGCCCACCGCCGTAAAGACCATACCAAGCAAAAGGTATACATTATACCGGTAGGTTCCCCATGCCCTTTCCAGGCTGGTCCCGATCGAATAATAGAAATACAGCATGATCAGGGTAAAGAAATCAAAGCTTTCCGGCGGTACGATCAGCCAGGTAACAAGACGCCATACCTGTCCTTTAAACAGGATCGCATAGGGATTTAAAGTCAGATAATTCAGCATCACCGGATTAATCCAGCTGATCAGATATCCACAGGCATAAAACAGGATCAGTACCAGGGAAATATTCCTGATGGCATATTTGCCGAATTTTTTTTCAAAATTACTCATAGGTTTCATAAAAGAGCTCCTCCGGTCTTTCTTTTCAGCTTAATATGCTACATTTTATCATTCTGCCGGTAAATTGTAAACTCACGGAAGAAATTTAAGAAACAGACTATCCTTTCTTAACAAAATGTTAATTTATCCACATTGCAATTTAAAAAGTGCTGTCGTATAATAACTAAATATGTCCAGCTTTGTCGGACACATAAAATAAGAAGAAAAAGGTGGTTATTTTCATGGACCATACATATACTCTTGGAATCGACATTGGTTCCACTACCGTAAAAATCGCAATTTTAGATGAAACGCATCAAATCCTGTTTTCTGATTACAAAAGGCACTTTGCCAACATCAGGGAGACCCTTTCTTCCCTCCTTCAGGATGCCTATCAGAAGCTTGGAAACCTGACTGTCCATCCTGTGATCACAGGCTCCGGCGGTCTGACCCTTGCCAATCATCTAAAAGTTCCCTTTGTACAGGAGGTTGTAGCTGTTGCCACTTCCTTAAAGGAAATCGCTCCCAAAACAGACGTTGCCATCGAGCTTGGCGGTGAGGATGCCAAGATCATCTACTTTGAAGGCGGCAATGTGGAACAGCGTATGAACGGAATCTGTGCCGGCGGTACCGGTTCCTTTATTGACCAGATGGCTTCTCTTCTGCAGACAGATGCCTCCGGTCTGAATGAATATGCCAAAAATTACCAATCATTATATACCATTGCAGCCCGCTGCGGTGTATTTGCCAAATCCGACATCCAGCCCCTGATCAATGAAGGTGCTACCAAGGAAGACCTTTCTGCCTCCATTTTCCAGGCAGTTGTCAACCAGACCATCAGCGGACTTGCCTGCGGCAAGCCGATCCGTGGCCACGTTGCTTTCCTTGGCGGTCCCCTTCACTTTCTATCTGAACTGAAGGCTGCCTTTATCCGTACCCTGAAGCTGGATGAGGAACACACCATTGACCTGGAAAACTCCCATCTGTTTGCCGCTATCGGTTCTGCCCTGAATGCCAAAGAAGATGTCTCCTACTCCATGGAAGAAATGGTGAAGAAGCTTTCTTCCAATATCAAAATGGAATTTGAGGTGGAACGTATGGAGCCTCTGTTTTCAAGTAAGGCTGAATATGAAGCCTTCAAGAAGCGTCATGCCAGCCACCATGTAGAGACTGCTGACCTTTCCACCTATGAGGGTAACTGCTTCCTTGGTATCGATGCCGGAAGTACCACCACCAAGATCGCTCTGGTTTCCGAAGAAGGAAAGCTCCTTTACTCCTTCTACAGCAGTAATGATGGAAGCCCCTTAAAGACAGCGATCCGCTCCATGAAGGAGATCAGTGAGCTGCTTCCCGAAAAGGCACATATTGTCCGCTCCTGCTCTACCGGTTACGGCGAAGCCCTGTTGAAGGCAGCTTTCCTTCTGGATGACGGAGAGGTAGAAACGGTAGCCCATTACTATGCAGCCGCTTTCTTTGATCCCAATGTAGACTGTATCCTCGACATTGGCGGTCAGGATATGAAGTGCATCAAGATCAAAAATCAGACCGTAGACAGCGTGCAGTTAAATGAAGCCTGCTCCTCCGGCTGCGGTTCCTTTATTGAAACCTTTGCCAAGTCCCTGAACTATACCGTAGAAGACTTTGCGAAGACTGCTCTCTTTGCGGAGCATCCCATTGACCTTGGTACCCGCTGTACCGTATTCATGAACTCCAAGGTAAAGCAGGCACAGAAGGAGGGCGCCTCCGTATCGGATATTTCCGCCGGACTTGCCTACTCTGTTATCAAGAATGCCCTGTTTAAGGTTATCAAGGTATCCAGTGCTGACGAGCTTGGAAAAAACATCGTCGTACAGGGCGGTACCTTCTACAATGACGCCGTCCTCAGAAGCTTTGAAAAGATCGCAGACTGCGAAGCCATCCGTCCGGATATCGCCGGTATCATGGGAGCCTTTGGTGCTGCCCTCGTTGCCAGGGAGCGGTATACCTGCGGACAGGAAACCACCATGCTTCCCATGAACAAGATCCTTTCCCTGCAGTTTGAGACCAGCATGGCAAAGTGCCGTGGCTGTACCAACAACTGCCGTCTGACCATCAACAAATTCTCCGGCGGCAGACAGTATATTTCCGGAAACCGCTGTGAAAGAGGTCTTGGCAAGCAGAAAAATGCCGACAATATGCCAAACCTGTTTGAATATAAGCTAAAGCGGGTATTTGACTACGAACCGCTTCCCGCTGACGAGGCAAAGCGTGGCAATGTCGGTATCCCCAGAGTCCTGAACATGTATGAAAACTATCCGTTCTGGTTTACGTTTTTTACACGCCTCGGCTACCGGGTTATCCTTTCCCCACTGTCCACGCACAAGATCTATGAGCTTGGTATTGAATCCATTCCCAGTGAATCCGAATGCTATCCTGCCAAGCTGGCACACGGACATGTGAAGTGGCTGATCGACCAGAAGGTAGACTTTATCTTCTACCCGGCGCTGTTCTATGAAAGAAAGGAATTTGACGAGGCAAACAATCACTATAACTGTCCAATCGTTACCTCTTATTCTGAAAATATCAAGAATAATGTGGAGGAGATCGGGCGGGGAGAAGCCATTCTCCGTAATCCCTTTATGTCCTTCCAGGATGAGAAGACGATCTCCGATGCCCTGATCAAGGAATTTAAAGAAATTCCATCTTCTGAGATTATTGAAGCAGTTCATCTTGCATGGGAGGAGCTGGCAGCGGCCAGAAGGGATATGCAGCATAAGGGTGAAGAGGTTCTGAAATGGATGAAGGAGACCGGTAACCGCGGTATTGTTCTTGCCGGCCGTCCTTACCATATCGATCCTGAGATCAATCACGGTATTCCAGAGCTTATCAACTCCTATCATATTGCTGTACTGACTGAGGATTCCATTTCCCATCTGGCAAAGCCGGAACGCCCACTGATCGTTTCCGACCAGTGGATGTACCACTCAAGACTCTATGCTGCAGCAAGCTATGTAAAAACCGTGGACAATCTGGATCTGATCCAGCTTAACTCCTTTGGCTGTGGACTGGATGCTGTTACTACGGATCAGGTAAATGATATTCTTTCCGGTTCCGGCAAGATCTATACCTGTCTGAAGATCGATGAAGTTAATAACCTGGGAGCGGCAAGAATCCGTATCCGTTCCCTGATCTCTGCGATCCGTGTCAGGGAGCAGAAGCATCAGGAGCGTGAGATCCACTCCTCCGCTATTTATAAAGTACCCTTTACCGAGGAGATGCGGAAGGATTATACAATCCTCTGTCCCCAGATGTCTCCGATCCACTTTGATGTACTCTCCGCTGCCTTTAAGGCCTGCGGCTATCACTTTGAAGTGCTTTCCAATGACAACCGCCATGCGGTAGATGTTGGACTGAAATATGTAAACAACGATGCCTGCTATCCTTCCCTTATGGTAGTAGGTCAGATCATGGATGCCCTTCTGTCCGGCAAATATGATGTCAACAAGGTTGCTGTCATCATGACCCAGACAGGCGGAGGCTGCCGTGCTACCAACTATGTAGGCTTTATCCGCCGTGCCCTGGAAAAGGCCGGTATGCCACAGGTTCCTGTTATTTCCCTGAACATGGCCGGTATCGAAAGCAACCCCGGCTTCCACCTGAATCTGGAAATGCTGATGCGTGCTGCCTATGCTGCCGTATTTGGTGATATTTTCATGCGCTGTGTATACCGTATGCGCCCTTATGAAAAGGAACCCGGCAGTGTCGAAGCTGTCCACCAGAAATGGGTTGAGAAATGCTGTGCCTTTGTTTCTGCAAAGCATATGAATTTCTTCACCTTCCAGAAGATGTGCCGTCAGATGATTGAGGAGTTCGATGCCATCCCCATCACTGACAGGAAGAAACCAAGAGTCGGCATAGTAGGTGAGATCCTTGTCAAATATGCACCTGCAGCCAACAACCATCTGGTCGAGCTGCTGGAATCAGAAGGTGCCGAAGCTGTCGTTCCGGATCTTCTGGACTTCATGCTCTACTGCTTCTACAACCAGATTTACAAGGCAGACCAGCTAGGCATGAGTAAGAAAACTGCTTTCATTTCAAGGCTTGGCATTGATGGCCTTGAATATCTGCGCAGCGGTGCCAGAAAGGCCTTTGAAAAGAGTGTCCACTTTGAGCCGCCCTGCCGGATCTACCAGACCGTAGAATATGCGAAGGAAATCGTTTCTATCGGCAATCAGACCGGTGAAGGCTGGTTCCTGACCGGTGAAATGATCGAGCTGATCCACAGCGGCGTCAATAACATCGTATGTACACAGCCCTTTGGCTGCCTGCCAAACCATGTCGTAGGCAAGGGTGTTATCAAGGAGCTGAGAAAGCACTATCCGTTAAGTAATATCGTAGCCATCGACTATGATCCTGGTGCCAGCGAGGTAAACCAGTTAAACCGTATCAAGCTGATGCTTTCCACCGCCCAGAAGAATTTAAAAGCACAGAATCAGGCAGACTGAGAAAGGAATTCTTATGATCAAACAGGAAATCAATGAGATCAAACGACTGTTTACCCCAAGCAGCTGCTCCATCACCAGAATCTGCGGCTGCTATATAGACGGTGAAAAGAATAAAAAAACTGATTTTAAGGAAGCATTTCTTTCTCTTCCTGAAGAAGAAATCTTCAAATATTTTGAACTACTCCGGAAAACTCTTTCCGGAAGCATTGGCAAGAATCTGCTGAATCTGGAGTTTCCGACAGATACAGAGCTTGAAGGCGGCACCCAGGAATTTCTCCTAAAGCTTCGTGACAGCAAGCTGAAGGATGATGCCCTCCTGGAGGAATTTTATGACCGTGTGATCGGCTCCTACGAATATGTAGGCAACTATCTGATCCTGCTGATCCATGATGCCTATGATGTTCCCGGAAAGGCGCTGGATGGCATGACCATGGATGACGCCTCCGATACTGTATTTGAATATCTGCTCTGCTGCATCTGTCCTGTAGCCCTGTCAAAGCCGGGTCTCAGCTATGATGCCTCCCTAAATGAATTCCATAACCGGATCAGGGACTGGGTTGTCAATATGCCGGAAACAGGCTTTCTCTTCCCTTCCTTTAACGACAGAGCGACCGATATCCACAGCACGCTGTTCTTTAACAAGAACCCGGAAGAACCACACAGTGAGTTCGTAGAAGGGATCCTTGGCTGCTCTCTGCCCTTATCTGCAGGAAGCCAGAAGGAAACCTTCCAGACCATTATCGAGGAAACTCTCGGTGAAGACTGCGAGTATGAAGTTGTAAAAAACATCCACGAAAACCTTGCTGAAATGATCGAAGAGCATAAAGAAATCCCTGAGCCGCTTACTCTTGATAAAAAGGAAGTCAAGAACCTCCTTGAAAAAAGCGGTGTGGAAGAAGAAAAGCTGAAGGACTTTGATGCTCTTTATGATGCTGCTGCCGGTGATGACACGGCTCTCTTTGTCAGCAATGTGGCAAGCACAAGATCCTTTGAGGTCAAAACCCCTGATGTTGTCGTAAAGGTCAACCCTGACCGTGCCGATCTTGTCAACACCATGATGGTAGACGGCAGACGCTGTCTTGTCATTGAGATCAATGATCAGGTGGAAGTCAATGGCATCAATGTGTCTGTAGCAGAAAAGGCTCCCGAATAGGAAGCCCTTTTTTGTCATTATTATTTTATAGCTTCCTCTATTTTCTGAAGTTCTTCCTCCGGAAGCTTAGCCTTTTCATGCTTTCTGACTGCTTCCAGATTCTTCAGGATCTGTTCCGGCCTGGAAGCTCCGATCAGGACACTTGTAACCTCCTTTTTCTGTAAGAGCCATGCGATTGCCAGCTCTGACAGTGACATACCATAGCTTTCTGCGATCTCATCCAGCTTAAGCAGCAGCGGTCTTGTGGAAAGTATCTGATCCTCGTGCAGGAAACGACCATCCCTCAGCACTCGGCTGTCAGCCGGTATATCCTTCAGATACCTGTCTGTGAGCATACCCTGTGCCAGTGGTGAGAAGCAGATCATGCCCTTACCGGAAATGTAGCCCTGCTTCAGGATACCGTTGTGCTCTACCGTTCTGTTCAAGATATTATAGCTGTTCTGATTGATCACAAATGGACAATGCATCTCATCCAGTATTTTCTCTGCCCTCGCCATCGTCTCTCCATCATAATTGGAAAGTCCCACATACAATGCCTTTCCGCTCCTTACGATCTGTGCAAGTGCCTCCATGGTCTCTTCCAGTGGTGTCTCTGGATCCATTCTGTGATGATAAAAAATATCCACATAAGGCAGTCCCATACGCTTCAGGCTCTGATCCAGACTGGCGATCAGATATTTTCTGCTGCCAAAATCACCGTAAGGTCCTTCCCACATATCATAGCCTGCCTTGGTACTGATGATCAGTTCATCCCTGTAGGCATTCATTTCTTCCCTCAGGATCCGTCCCAGATTACTCTCTGCGCTTCCCGGTACCGGTCCGTAATTATTGGCAAGATCAAAGTGGGTAATACCATGATCAAAGGCTGCAAAACACATCTGCTTCATATTCTCGTAATTATCATTCGTACCAAAATTATGCCAGAACCCCAGCGAAAGGGAAGAAAGCTTCAGTCCACTCCTTCCACATCTTCTATAAAAGCCTGTATTATCATTTTCCTGATATCTTGTTTTACTTGCAGTATATTCTCCCATTGTTCTATTTCCTCCCTAGTAAATTCTATTGTTCTGCCAGTTCCTCTTTTTTATACCTGTTGATCGTATATTTCTCTTCTGTCAACTTTTTCTTCCCCGTTATCATTAACTTCTGTGGCTTGTGACCCCAGTACCATTTTAAGGTGATTATACTCTATTTTTCCTTCTCTTGGAATAATTATTTTATCCCTAATCCCCACTTGCTTTTCCGGTTGCGGAGCCTTCCCTTTTTCGCTATAATGGGCATGGACATTATTGTGAAATATTTCATATTAAAAGAAAGGATCAACCCTATGGAAAAAATAGCAAGTTTTACCGTCAATCACATAAAGCTCCAGCCAGGTATCTATGTTTCCCGTAAGGACTCTGTCGGTGCTGAAACGATCACTACCTTTGACCTGCGCATGACAAGCCCCAATGAAGAGCCTGTTATGAACACGGCAGAGGTTCACACGATCGAGCATCTTGGTGCCACCTTCCTCAGGAACCATCCCGTTTTTAAAGACAAGACCATTTACTTTGGTCCCATGGGATGCCGTACCGGCTTTTATATGCTTCTTGCAGGGGATTATAGTTCAAAAGAGGTAGTTCCTCTTGTAACAGAATTATTTGAATTTGTCAGAGATTTTAAAGGTGAAGTACCCGGCGCTGCAAAAAGAGACTGCGGCAACTATCTGGACATGAACCTTTCCATGGCAAACTATCTCGCCAGGAAATATCTGGATCAGGTTTTATACGGGATCAGGGAAGACCGTCTGATCTATCCGGAATAAATTTTCAAAGCAAATACAGAAAGGACTATAGACATATGAAAAAAATCGGAATCATCGGAGCCATGGAGCTGGAAGTCAGCACACTGAAGGAAGCCATGACCGTTTCCTCTGTTACCACCTGTGCCGGCATGGACTTTTATGAAGGTACTTTAAATGACGCTGCTGTCGTTATCGTACGTTCCGGTGTAGGCAAGGTCAATGCCGCCCTCTGCGTACAGATCCTCACAGATAAATTTACTGTAACACATATCATCAATACCGGTGTTGCCGGTTCCTTAAATGCCGCACTGGATATCGGAGATATTCTGGTATCAAGGGACGCCATGCATCATGATGTGGATGCTACCATCTTTGGTTACAGGCCAGGCGAGGTACCCCAGCTTGGCATCTGTGAATTTGTGGCTGATGATCAGCTTGCCTCCCTTGCCATTGCTTCCTGCAGGGAAGTAAATCCGGATCTGCAGGTTCATCTTGGACGTGTTGTCAGTGGAGATCAGTTTATCTCCTCCTCTAAGGTAAAGGAACGCCTGATCCAGGTCTTCCACGGTGACTGTGCTGAAATGGAAGGTGCTTCCATCGCCCAGAGTGCTTATCTGAACCATATTCCCTTTGTTATCATCCGTGCAATCTCAGACAAGGCGGACGGCTCAGCAGAAGTAGACTATCCTGTGTTTGAAGAGGCAGCTGCCAGACATTCTGCCCGCCTTGTTGCGGATCTGGTAAAAAGAATCTAATCAGTTTTTCTCCAGCATCCGTTCAATAAAGATACCATATCCCTTTGTGGAATCCTGTACAAGAACATGAGTGACAGCACCGATGATCTTTCCGTTCTGGATGATCGGACTGCCGCTCATTCCCTGTACGATCCCACCTGTTTCAGATAACAGCCTCTCGTCTGTGATCTGCAGGACAATTCCCCTGTTGATATTATCATTTCCGAGATTGATATCCGTGATCTCTACTTCATAGTTTTCAATATCACCACCAATAGAACAGCGTATCTGTGCAGGACCAGCCTCGATCTCCTGCTTCAGTCCTACAGGAAGGGCTTCCTGCTCCTCACCTGCAATATCCGGAGAGCAGACACCAAAGATCCCTCTTGTCGTATTTTCCGTTATGGTTCCCAGAATATTTCTGTCATCATATTCGATAAACCCCGTCAATTCTCCTGGTGATCCATTGCTTCCCTTTGTGATCCCGATGATTTCCGTATGATACAGTGTTCCTTTCTGCAAAGCCATAAGCGTGCTGGTATCCACATCATTGATCCCATGTCCGAGTGCTCCAAAATGTCCCGTTTCATCTATATAGGTCATGGTTCCAACCCCCTGTGCATTATCTCTGATCCAGATGCCAAGCTTATATTCTCCCTGTTCATTTAGCTGCGGCTTTGTCATCACATACAGTTCCTCTTCATTTCTTTTTATCTTCAGAATCAGATTCTGTCCTTCACAACAGCTCACTGTTTCCATAAACTGTTTTTTCCCTTTTACCGGTTCATCATTGACCTCAAGGATATAATCCCCTGGCTGAAGAATGTAATGGGCAGGACTGCAGCTCTCCCCGCTTTCTCCCTCAAATTCCCCAACACCAACCACCAGAACGCCTTCAGTCTTCACATATATCCCAATCGGGATTCCCACCGGTTTCAATCTGACATCATCAATAACTTCCACAGAAACATCCTTGAGCGGTATGACACCAAACAGTCTTACCTTCAGCTTATAGCTGTCAATCTGCTCTGCTTTCATCGTTACCGGTCTGCTGAAATCTACCATCAGCCCACTATCTGCGATCGTCTTCTGTCCGGCCGCCGATGTTTCCACCGCTTCCTTATACAGAATGCCTTTGGCAGGTACCTGGAAATCAAATGTTTCCTCCATACCTGATTTCACCATAATAGTCGCCGGAATTCTGCACCACAGACTATAATATCCAAATGCAGTCGTCATTCCTGTTCCAAATATCAGCAGTATATATAAGAAAAACCGGTAGGCTGCCAGTTTATTTCTATTATTCCTTTTGATCTGTTCCAAGCCTTCACATCCTTCTCTTTTCCATACAGAAGGTTTTTGAAATAATTTTTCTCACTTCTGCCGGCACTTCCCGTATCCCTTCAAACTCAAAGAAAAAGGAACACGCTCTTTGCATGTCCCTTTTAGTATGTGAAATATGGATTTTTTTATGTTACTAATTCTTGGATTTTAAAGCCATCTGCTTCATCTCTCTGGCATTAGTCATAACAGCCTCTGTCACTTCGCCCCCGCCAAGGAGTCTTGCCAGCTCCAGAGCACTCTCTTCTTCCTTAAGCTCCCGGATCCTTGTCACCGTCCGTTCCCCTTCGATCTGTTTCTCGATCAGAAAATGCACATCCTCCATGGCTGCGATCTGCGGCAGATGAGTGATACAGATGATCTGATGCTCCCTGGAGAGCTGTCCCAGCTTTTCTGATACCTTCCATGCTGTTTTTCCGCTGATCCCTGCATCGATTTCATCAAACACGAGAGTAGGTGTTTCTTCTGTATCCGCGAACACCGATTTGAATGCCAGCATGATTCTGGAAAGCTCTCCCCCGCTTGCTACCTGGGAAAGAGGCTTTTTTGCTTCTCCAGGATTGGTAGAGATCAGGAACTCTGTTCTGTCATAGCCCTGCTCGGAAAGATATTCCTCATCACTTATAACGGTAACTGCAAAATCTACATTAAGGAAATTCAGATCTCTCATTGCTTCTGCCAGTTTCTTTGATAATTCCTCTGCTTCCGCCTTCCGTATCCCGGATACCGCCTTACAACACTGAAGAAGCTTCTCCTTTTCTTCTGCCAGCTTTCCCGAAAGCTGCCGATAATATTCCTCATAATCTGAAAGCTGCATCAGCCTCTTTTTCTTTTCTTCCAGCTCCTGAAGCACTGCTTCAACAGTCTGTCCATACTTTCCCTTCAGATGGTTGATCAGATCCAGTCTGTCTCTTATCCTTGCATACTCTTCCTCATCGAAGGTAAGGCTTTCCTGATAATCTGCCATGGATCTGTTAAAATCATTCAGCAGATTGTCTATTTCAAGAAGCTGGTCTGCAAGTATCCCTGCTTCTTCATCCAGCATGATCACATTCTTCAGTTCCCTGACTGCCCTTCCGATCAGTTCTCCGGCACTGCCATCCTCTTCATAGCCGGTTATACCATAAACAAGACCTGCCGTTTCCTGAAGCTGTCTGGCACTGCTCATTTTACGATAGCTTTTTTCCAGTTCTTCTTCCTCTTCTGGAATCAATGCTGCTTCTTCGATTTCATTTACTTCAAAGGAAAGCAGATCCATTTCTCTTTTTCTTGTCTGCTCATCCAGGGCATTCTCCGAAAGCTCCTTCTGCAGCTGCCTGTATTCCCGGTAACTCTTTTTCAGATTATCTTTCAGTTCTGCAAGCTTTTTCCCTGCAAAAGCATCCAGCAGCTGTGCCGGTTTCTCCCTGCCTAAAAGCTGCTGGTGCTCGTGCTGTCCACACATATCAAGAAGTACACCTGAAAGCTGCCGGAGCTGTCCCATGCTCACGCTCTCTCCGTTTACCCGGCATATACTCCTCCCCTGCATAAGCTTACGCTGCAGGATCAGTGTATCATCCTCTATAGGGAACTCCAGCTCCTCTATTCTTTTCTTCTGCTCTTCATTCAGGGAAAAAACAAGCTCGATCAGTGCATATTCAGCACCGGTTCTGATATAGTCCTTATCTGCCTTTGCGCCAAGTGCCAGATTGACAGATCCTATAATAATAGATTTTCCGGCACCTGTTTCACCGGTTAATATATTCAGTCCTTTTTTAAATTCCACTTCTGCTTCGTCAATCAAAGCCAGATTTTTTACATGTAAGCTTTCCAGCATTTTTATTCCTCCTGCCAGTGCAAAACAGTTATTCTTCCAGTACACTGCGGATCTTTCCCATAGCGGTCTCCGTTTCCTCTGTTGTTCTGACTGCTATCATGATCGTATCATCCCCGGCAATAGATCCGACAATCTCCTTCAGCTTCATGGCATCGATTGCCGCTGCCACTGCCATGGCCATACCGGATACTGTCTTCACTACAAGTATATTCTGTGCCATATCCATGGAAACAAACCCGTCCTTTAATACACGGATATATTTATCGCTCAGATAATGATCATTGTGTGGCAGTATCGTATATCTCTGTCTTCCATCCCCACCGGAGATCTTGGAAAGCTTCAGCTCTCTGATATCTCTTGATACCGTAGCCTGAGTCACATGATAGCCGGCTTCCTTCAGACGATTTGCCAGCTCCTCCTGGGTTTCAATCTCATATTGCTCTACCAGTTCTTTAATTTTTTCATGTCTGCTTTTTTTCATTTTTCTATCCCATCTTGTTATGAAGGCTTTCCAGAAAGCTGACCCTGCTCAGCTTGATGATCCCTGTCGTCCTGCTGGAGCGTCTGATCACGATCCTGTCTCCTGTACGGAGCGTCACTCTGTGATTTCCATCAAAGCTTGCCTCGACCTCCTGAACTGTCCCATCATGTCCTGTGTCTATACTGATAGTCACTTCATCCTCCGGTGAGAGCACAATACTGCTGTGCTGCATGGAATGTGGACAGATCGGTGAGATCACCATGAGCTGCGCCTTGGGATCCACCACGGGACCTCCTGCCGACAGATTATAACCGGTAGAGCCTGTAGGTGTTGCCACGATCATGCCATCTGCACTGTATCTGTGCAGGAACTGCCCGTTAACACTGATCGTAAATATAATGATCTGCAGGCTTCCCTTTCTGGTAATCACAATATCATTGAGTGCCTGCGTGGAATCCTCCGGCATATCCCTGTCCTCTTGAAATACATCCCCCGTCAGCATCATACGCTTCTCGATCTCATAATCTCCTTCGATCAGACGAAGCAGAGCATGCTCAATATCCGTCTTATTGACTTCTGCCAAAAATCCCAGGGTACCCAGATTGATCCCAAGGAATGGCACTGTCAGATCCGCCAAATCCGCCGCTGCCTGCAGCATGGTTCCATCACCACCTAGAACAAGCACGCAGTCTATGTTCTCTGGCACCCCTGTGCTGTCTGTATGCCCCTTTTCCTTCCTCTTCTGATTATCCTGTTGGATATAACAGTTCTTTCCTTTTTTCTGCAGAAAGTCCCGGATCTGATTTGTAACCTGATAATCCGGATCCTTGGAGCGGTTCGTTATGATATAAAAATTTTCCACGGCTCTATTCTCCTGCATTCAGCCCCTCATGTGCCAGCAGAACAGTCTCTGTGATCAGTTTGTTCATTGTTTCCTGATAAGAATAACCACTTTTCTTTTCTGTAATCTCTTTTAACATTTCTTCTGCTTCTGTCTCTGTCACAGCTTCTGTTCCCCTGATCCGCTCTTCATTCTTACGGATATAGACAAGATATTCAATATTTCCCTCCGGTCCCTTGATCGGTGAATAGTCAAGGCTGAGCACATCAAATCCGATCATATAAACATAATCAATGATCTTGCGGATGACTTCCTCATGTACCGCTTTATCCCTGACAACACCCTTTTTCCCGATCTTATCCCGTCCAGCTTCAAACTGCGGCTTGATCAGGCATACCATTTCCCCTTCTTCTGAAAGGATCGCCCTTGCCGGCAGCAGGATCTTGGTCAGGGATATAAAAGAAACATCCACTGATGCAAAATCCGGTGTATCCTCAATATCCTCTGGTTTCAGATAACGGAAATTCGTTTTTTCCATACAGACAACCCGCTCATCATTCCGAAGCTTCCAGTCAAGCTGCCCGTGTCCGACATCTACAGAATAAACCCTTTTTGCCCCATTCTGGAGCATACAGTCTGTAAATCCCCCAGTCGATGCACCAATATCCATGCATATTCTATCCTGCAGGGAAAATCCAAACTTTTTCACTGCCTTATCCAGCTTTAAGCCCCCTCTGCTGACAAAGGGCAGTGTATTGCCCCGGATCTCCAGTCTGATCTTTGAAAGCTCAAACGTAGTTCCGGCTTTGTCTTCCCGCTGTCCATCCACGAAAACATCTCCTGCCATGATAATGGCTTTTGCCTTTTCCCTGGAGGCAGCATATCCCTCCTGAACTAATATCACATCCAGTCGTTCTTTCATCTATGATTCCCAGCTTCCTGTCATTCTCTTTCCTTTAATCTGGCAAGTATTGCACCAGCAATACTTTCTGCATCAATACCAATCTCCTTTTTCAGGAGATCTACGTTGCCATGCTCTACATATTCATCCGGAATTGCAAAATTCAGCAGCTCCCCTTCACCCGGAAGGGTATCAAAGTACTCTCTGACTCTTTCTCCGTAGCCGCCGCTCGCCACATTCTCCTCCATGGCAGCTGTGATACCATGATGCTTCTTGGCATATTCTACAGCCTTTTCATCGATCGGTTTCACAAATCTGGCATTAATCAGACTGCATCCATAGCCGGCTTCCCGGATCAGCCTTCTGACCTCTTCTGCAGTCTTTACCATACTTCCTACTGCCAAAAGACAGACATCCTTCTCCAGATAAATGGCCTCTGCATGGAAGGATTCTATCGGTGCCCGGAATTCCTTTAATCCGGCATAAGCTTCCCCCCTCGGATAACGGATCGCCACCGGTGCATTCAGGCTTAACGCATATTTCATCATATCAGATAATTCCCATTTGTTTTTCGGTGCCATGACATGCATATTGGGAATAGAAGACAGATAGGAAAGGTCAAAGATTCCCTGATGTGTTTCTCCATCACTTCCTACAATACCCGCTCTGTCAACAGCAAACACAACCGGCAGATTCTGGATGCAGACATCATGGATGATCTGATCGTATGCCCTCTGCAGGAAGGAAGAATAGATTGCCACTACTGGCTTCAAGCCGCCAACAGCAAGCCCTGCTGCAAAGGTGACAGCATGTTCTTCTGCGATTCCCACATCGAAGAACCTGTCCGGATACATATTCCGGAACCGCCTTAAACCGGTTCCATCCGGCATGGCCGCCGTGATCGCTACCACCTTTTCATTCCTTGCTCCCAGCTTACACATCACAGTTGAAAAAATATCGGTATAATTAGCTGTTGTTCTCGGATTTAAGGGAATTCCTGTTTCTGTATCAAATGGCTCCGCTCCATGGAATCTTGCCGGATGTCTCTCTGCCGGCTCAAAGCCTTTTCCCTTCTGTGTGATCACATGTACAATAACTGTATTTCTCACACGCTTCGCTTCCTGGAACATACGAAGCATCGCGGGGATATTATGCCCATCCACCGGTCCAAGATAGGTAATCCCCATGTCCTCAAAAAACATTCCAGGAACCACAAGCTGCTTAAAGCCACTCTTCGCTTTACGGATACCCTCAACGATCCGGTCACCCCTTGGTATATCCTTCAAAGTATTATACACACCCTCTTTGATATCCAGATAGGCATTCGCTGTACGGATATTATTCAGATACTTGGAAATGCCGCCTACATTTTCTGATATGGACATATTGTTGTCATTTAAAACAATAATGAAATTGGTTTCCAGCTTTGCTGCATTGTTCAGCGCTTCATAGGCCATACCGCCTGTCAGGGAACCATCCCCGATCACAGATATGACACTGTTCTTCTGCCCCTGGATATCCCTTGCCTTGACAAGACCAAGTCCTGCAGAAATAGAGGTTGAACTGTGTCCGGTATCAAAGCTGTCGCAGTTGCTTTCCTTCCTCTTGGGGAATCCACTCATACCTCCGAACTTACGTAAATTGTCGAACTGATCCTTACGGCCTGTCAGAAGCTTATGAGTATAAGACTGATGCCCCACATCCCATATGATCTTGTCCTCCGGAAGCTGAAAAGAAAGATGCAGTGCCATTGTCAGCTCTACCGTACCAAGGTTTGAGCCCAGATGCCCTCCGGTTTTGGAAATATGTCCGATCAGGAACTGCCTGATCTCTTCCGCCAGTGCAGGATAATCTTCCGGATCGATTTTCTTAATATCATTTACCGCATTGATTCGGTCAAGTAACATATAAACACCTTCTTTTCTTCTGTCCGGTCTATTTCTGCCGTGTGATCAGGGAATCTATCAGGCTGATCAGAAACGGATTTTTCTCCTGAAAGGAACTAAGGATCTCTTCTGCTTCTCCAGAAAGCCGCTTTACATCTTCCTTTGATTTTTCGAGTCCATTTAATGATACATAGGTAAGCTTGTGATTTTTCTCATCACTGCCAATGGGTTTTCCAAGGATTTTTTCATTGCCTGTTACATCCAGGATATCATCCTGGATCTGGAATGCGATTCCAATATCATAAGCCGCTTTCTCAAGAGACCTGATCTCTGTATCTGATGCTCCTGCAAGAATACCACCGATCATAAGAGCTGCCTGGATCAATGCCGCTGTTTTCTTTTCATGGATAAACAGAAGCAGCTCCTCTGTAAGTGGAAGCTTTCCCTCTTCTGCTTCCAGATCCCCGTTCTGTCCTCCAATCATTCCATAAATACCGGCCTTCTCTGCAAGGATCTGAAGTGCCCTGGCAACACGCTTCATTTCTTCCAGGTCATCAGCCTTGTCAAAAGCTTTGGCAGCTGTCTCATAGGCATAGTTCAGAAGTCCATCTCCTGCAAGTACTGCCATACCTTCTCCATATACGGTCCAGGTCGTCTTCCTTCCTCTCCGGTATTCATCATTATCCATAGCCGGCAGATCATCATGTACAAGAGAATAATTATGGATCATTTCAAGAGCTGCCATAAAAGGCTCGATCACTTCTCCCTGCCCTCCAAACAGAAGAAAGCTCTCCTTCATCAAAACCGGTCTGAGTCTTTTTCCCCCTGCCAGAACACTGTAGTTCATGGCCTCGATCACTTTTTTCTGATACCCTTCCTCTTCCGGAAGATATTTTTTTAGAATATCTTCTGCATCAGCAGCCTTCTGCTGCAGCTGTTCATTAAAATTCATCTGTACCCCCATCTTCATTCAGCACCAGAACTTTCTTTTCTACTTTATCAATAATTTCATTACACTTTTTGACGAGAAGCATACCTTTCTGATATTCCTGAAAAGACTGTTCCAGCGTAATATCATCCTTTTCCAGATTTTCAATCGTTTCCTGTAACCTGGTAAAGGCCTCTTCCAGTGAGATCTCTTTCTCTTCCCCCATTCGTTTATTCCTTTCCTGTTACAGAAGCATACAAACTTCCATTTTTCACATAGATCTTCAGTTCATCTCCTGTATGGACACGTTCTACATCATTTACGCATCTGCCCTCTGCATCCTCCACATAGGAAAATCCCTGGTTCAGTTTATCCAGTGGTGACAGCCCCTTAAGCTGCTCAATATATAAAGCAAGCTGATGTCTGCTTTCCCCTGTTCTGCCATTCATCAGCGCCATAAGCTGTTCTTCTGTATGTAACAGCCACATTTTCTTTTCACGGATCCGGGAAATTGGAGAATTCATTTTCAGTCTGGCTTCCTGATTTTTAAGCTGCAGCCTGCAATAGGTAAGCTTCCGCTCCAGTGTACGGTTTAAGACCGTTTTCTGCCCGGAAAGCCGCTCCATAAATGCCTTCACATCATACACAGCAAGCTCCGCTGCCGCTGATGGTGTAGGTGCCCGCAGATCCGATACATAATCAATGATCGTAGTATCTGTTTCGTGTCCCACCGCTGATATGACCGGGATCCCACAGTCAAAAACAGCTTCTGCTACTGATTCTTCATTAAAGCACCAGAGATCCTCTATAGAGCCACCGCCTCTTCCTACAATAATGACATCTACCTTCTGTTTCTCCAGTGCATGTATTCCCCTGATAATGCTTTCTGCTGCACCGTCTCCCTGTACAATTGCCGGATAAAGGATTATCTGCACATAGGGATTTCTCCTGGTCGCGATATTGATAATATCCCTGACTGCCGCACCCGTCGGTGCTGTGACAACACCAAGTGTCCTAATATAAGGAGGGATCGCCTTCTTATACTCGGCTGCAAACATCCCTCTTTCTTCCAGTTCCTTTTTCAGCTGTTCATATTTCTCATACAGGGCACCTGCACCGTCTCTGGTAATATTTTTGGCATACAGCTGATACTTTCCGTCTCTTTCATAAACATCAACTGTTCCCTGTACAATGACCTGCATTCCTTCAGTAAGCCGAAACGCAAGACCGGAACGGTTTCCAGCAAACATCACGCAGGAAATCGTTCCTTTTCCATCTTTCAGCGTAAAATAAATATGTCCCGAGGAATGATATTTACAGTTACTTACCTCTCCCTTCACAAAAAGGGACTGCAATAAAAAATCCTGGGAAAACATATTTTTAATATATGAATTTACCTGTCCAACAGTGTAAACATTCTGCATTATTTATCTTCCTGAACAAATTTTGCCAGAACACCATTGACAAATGCAGATGAAGAATCCTGTCCAAACTTCTTGGCAAGCTCTACAGCTTCATTAATTGCTACTCCTATAGGTATCTCTTCATCAAATAAGATTTCATAAACAGCAAGACGCAGGACTGTCAGATCCACTTTACCCATTCTGCCTGTATCCCAGCCTTCCACCTTTTCATTCAATGCAGCATCGATTTCTGTCAGTTTCTCAAGAATCCTGTTCAGCTTGTCTGTAATATAAGCAGTATCTGCCACATCAGCCTGATTTTCCTCTTCTTCAAAGAAAAACTCTGTCTGCTCCGGCATTTCCTCTCTGTTATTAAACTCCACACGAAAAAGAAGCTTGAATATCTGCTCTCTCAGTTCTCTTCTGGTCATTTGTTTATCCTGCCTGTATTCTTTCTCACATGCCAACGCCGGCAACTCTGATATTCACATCTGTTACATTCAGACCTGTCATACTCTCGATCGTAGATTTTACCTTGTCCTGCACCTTCTGGGAGATCGCCGGAATGCTGTATCCATATTTCACGATCAGGGTAATATCTGCCTTCACATTCTTGCCATTGACCTCTACCTTTACGCCCTTTGCAAGACTCTTAACTCCCATTTTACTTGCCAGCTCATTGCCGATATTTCCAGCCATGGAAACTACGCCTTCAACCTCAGTTGCAGCGATACTGCCAATAGCTGCTACTACATCATCAGCGATCTTGACGGTTCCAAAACTATCATCATCCTGTAATACATAAGTGTTCTGTTCCATTGTCTTTTCCATGATCCTGTTCCTTTCTTTATGTCAGTCATCTGACTTTCATCATACCAAAAAATACGTTTTTTGGAAAGCCTAAATCCAATTTTCCTCTTACAGCCAGAAGCTCAGGCTCTGCTGCTCCCTGTTATCCGCATAGGATACTGTGCCCTCTGCACCATGCAGGTAGGAAAAGATCCCCTGTTCTTTGATCAGATACCGGATCATCTCCTCATAAACTGCCTCATCTGAACATTTCAGCGTCACATAAGTGCTTCCCGTATCATATGCCATCTGGAACAGTTCTTCCAGCTTCTGTTTGTCTACAGAAGTAAAATATCTGCCTTCCCTGACATAATAATTATCCGTCATGTCATCACATACCGGCATGGACGCACCCGTATCAATAGAATGTGTCGCTGTCAGCTGAACTGTTGTTACACACAGATAATCATAATTGATCGGCGGTATGCTCTCCTCACCCTCTGTGCTGCCCTCTACCATCTGATAGGAAGCATCCCCCCAGGTAGTATCTATATAATACCAGCTTCCATCCAGTCTTGCCAGATTCCAGGCATGTCCCTCTCCGGAAAGCACTCTTCCCATCACAAGCGTTGCATCTATTCCTGCCTGATTCAGCAGATACTGTGTTGCCTTGGCATATCCCTGGCACACACTCCTTCCATACAAAAAAACAGAGCATATATTCTGATTATCCGGCGCCTCTGAATCGTATTCTGTAGAATTAATGATATACTCGTAAATATATTTGGTCTTTTCATAGTCGTCCATGTCAGGAGTGATGCCCGTAAGGCAGTTTACTGCATAATCCCGGATCAGCTTCTTCCGGCTTTCTGCTTCTTCCTCATCCATGGTATAGGTTCCGGAAAATGTGATCTTCTTTACCTCACTGCCAAGGGTATATCTGGTAAATGTATATCCCTCCACATAGAATATCTCCGGATGGTCGTTCAGCACATACTGGAATATCCTCTCTATGGTGTCTGTTTCAAGACAGGATAACGGAATATCCTTCTGAAAATGCTGCAGAATGTCCAAAATCTCCACATATACAGTCTGATCCTCACTGTGAAGCTGATCAAAATAGAACTGGCCATTCTGCCTTTTTTTCAGGCTTTCCGCCACATCACTATTCATTTCACCGGTTCTTGGAATCTGTTCTTCCACGGCCGGAGTTTCCTTCGCCTGTTCCTGATCCATTCCCATTTCACCAGACGTACATCCGGTAAGCATCAAAGAAAGGATCAGGGCTGTCGAAAGCCATCTGTTTTTCATTTAATCACGTCCAAACTCTGATAATACAAGTCCTTCATTTCTCTCAAGAGTCATACCTATGCTCCAGGAATTAATAAACAGCAGAAGCGGATTTCCCTTCAGATCCTTGATCTTCTTCATATCGGAGGTACCTGTCAGCTTTGTCAGATCAATATCTTTATTCTCGATCCATCTGATATGCTCATAAGGCAGCGGCTCCAGCTTGATCTCAACATTATATTCATTTTCCAGACGGTATTTTAAGACATCAAACTGCAATACACCTACCACACCGACAATGATCTCTTCCATACCGGTATTAAATTCCTGGAAAATCTGGATTGCACCCTCCTGTGCAATCTGGGTGATCCCCTTCACAAACTGCTTTCTCTTCATAGTATCGATCTGCCTTACCCTTGCGAAATGCTCCGGGGCAAAGGTCGGGATCCCCTCATAGCAGAACTGTTCCTTTGGCATACACAGCGTATCCCCGATAGAAAAAATACCAGGATCAAATACCCCGATAATATCACCGGCATAGGCCTCTTCCAGGATCTTTCTTTCGCTCGCCATGATCTGCTGGGGCTGTGAAAGACGCATGATTTTATTTCCCTGTACATGCTTGACTTCCATGCTTGCCTCATATTTACCGGAACAGATTCTCATAAATGCGATCCTGTCACGGTGTGCTTTATTCATATTGGCCTGTATCTTGAACACAAAAGCAGAAAAGTCATTCTCTGTAGGTGAGATCAGTCCGATATCCGCCTTTCTTGGCAGCGGAGTTGTTGTCATCTTAAGGAAATGCTGCAGAAAAAATTCCACGCCAAAATTGGTAAGGGCTGAACCGAAAAATACCGGTGTCAGCTCACCTGCCTGCACGGCTTCCAGATCAAATTCCGCACTCGCACCGTCCAGAAGATCAATCTCATCCATCAGCGTTTCTGCTGCTTCCTCTCCTATCACTGTATCCAGCTCTTCTCTTCCGGCCACAGGAATATGCCTAGTCTCCCCCTCTTTGGTTCCCTTCTCAGTATCTGAAAAGGTGATCACCTCCTGCTTATGCCTGTCATATACTCCCTTGAAACGCTTACCGGAACCAATAGGCCAGTTAACCGGACAGGTGGCAATACCAAGCTCTTTTTCAATTTCATCCAGAAGCTCAAAGGTATCATTGGCATCCCTGTCCATTTTGTTAATAAAAGTAAAGATCGGGATCTTTCTCATGACGCAGACCTTGAACAGCTTCCTTGTCTGTGCCTCTACACCCTTGGATGCATCAATGACCATGACTGCTGAGTCAGCTGCCATCAGTGTACGGTAAGTATCTTCTGAGAAATCCTGGTGCCCCGGTGTATCCAGAATGTTGATGCAGAAGCCGTCATATTCAAACTGCAGAACAGAAGAAGTAACGGAAATACCTCTCTCCTTCTCGATCTCCATCCAGTCAGATACAGCATGTCTGGCCGTCGCCTTTCCCTTTACACTTCCTGCCAGATTAATAGCGCCTCCATACAAAAGGAATTTCTCTGTCAGCGTCGTCTTACCTGCATCAGGATGCGAGATGATCGCAAACGTACGTCTTCTGTTGATTTCTTTATCGTAATTTCCCACGTTTTTTCCTCCAAGTGATCGTTTTGTATTTAAAGCATGGATGTGCCTGCGATTTTTGATGGTACCTGGAAATAATCAAGCACAGTTGCACCGATATCTGCGAAGGTATCCCTCGTTCCTAAGTCCGCAGGTTTGATTTTCTTTCCATACATCAGAAAAGGCGTATATTCTCTGGAATGATCCGTAGACACCGTATAACCGGGATCACATCCGTGATCGGCTGTGATCATCAGAACATCTCCATCCCCAAGCTTCGCCATCATCCCAGGCAGAGCCCTGTCAAATTCCTCCAGTGCCCTTCCATAGCCCTCACAGTTATTTCTGTGCCCGTACAGCATATCAAAATCAACAAGATTCGTAAAGCATAATCCGTCAAAATCCCGATCCATACAGGCAAGTGTCCTGGCTATGCCCTCTGTATTTCCACTGGTGTATACTGCTTCCGTAATACCTCTTCCGGCAAAAATATCCCGGATCTTTCCTATTGCGATCACATCCCTGCCTGCTGCCTTCAATGCATCCAGCATCGTTTCTGCAGGTGGCAGAAGTGAATAATCATGTCTTCTTGGCGTCCTCACATAATGACCGCTCTCCCCCGTAAAGGGCCTTGCGATCACTCTTCCGACACCATACTTCCCTGTAAGCAGCCCTCTTGCTTCTTCGCAGTAATGATATAACGTTTCTACCGGAACCACATCCTCATGGGCTGCGATCTGAAATACACTGTCTGCCGAAGTATAGACAATCAGATCTCCTGTCCTTACATGTTCATCTCCATAATCTTTGATAACCTCTGTGCCTGAATAAGGTCTGTTGCACAGAACACCCCTGCCCGTCATCTTCCTAAACGGCGCAAGGATCTCCTCCGGAAATCCATCCGGGTAAACCGGGAGCGGTTTTTCTGAAATAATTCCCGCAATCTCCCAGTGACCGATCGTGGTATCCTTTCCTCTGGATTTCTCCGTCATCCTGGCATATGCCGCAGATGGCTCTCTGGTACCTTTCGAGAAATCCACACCATCAATATTAAAAAGCCCCATTTCCTTCAGATTAGGGTAATGTGCATCAGAACCGCCGGTTGCAGAACGCAGTGTATTGGTTCCTTCATCTCCAAACTGACCTGCATCCGGCATTGCTCCGATCCCGAGACTGTCAAGCACGATCAAAAATACTCTTGCCATTACAGAATTCCTCTCTTTCTCTGTCCTTGTATAGAATATCACATTTTATTCTGCTGTAGTAGTACTGATTACAATATTTTCCGCTCCGATCCCTGTCTTGCGCACTACAATATCCTCGATCTGGGCACGCTGTGCTTCGGTCAGGTCACTGGTATTTATCACCACATCCACCATGCCGTCTGCAATACTCACAACCGCATCATCAAAGCCCTTGGCCTGCAGCAGGATCTCGGCCGCTGTTTCCTTTTCTGCCGCATCTGTGATCGCGATCATGCCGTCAATAGCTTCCTGCTTCTGCTCATCACTGATATTTACGTTATTGATGATCTCCAGAAGCGTCTCCTTATTTCTGGCACGTACCTGCTCCTTCAAAAGCTTTGCACCAGACAGGCTGTCAAGACTGGAGGATGACGTAAATACAGCCTCCCCCGGTACACTTTGATCTGACAGCTCATCCCCTGTGTTTTCTGCCATACTTTCCTGCATGGTCTCATCAAGGTAATCAGGTTCCTCACTGACTACATCCGAATCCAGGCTCGCAATATCATAGTTTTCCGCTGCTTCCATATCTTCGTCAGAGATCTCAAATAGTGAGGCCACCTGTGTATCCTCCGTATCAGGTGCATCTTCTTTTGCAGTCACAGCAGAATCTGCACCGGTTTCCATGATCTCCTCCTCCGAGATCCTAGAACCTGCAAAATTCAGATATCCCGCAATTGCGATCATAATTGCCAGAGCCGTGATCATGATCTGATTCTTTTTCATCATATTTTTCAACGCCGTTTCTCCTTATCTGGAACTCATTTTGATTATTTTTATTTTATGTACATCTATCCCGAATAATGCCTGAATTGCCTCCGTAATGTTTTTATTTATTTTCCCCTGATCTGCGCCGCTTACGCAGACAACAACACCTTCTACTTCTGGATAGATCACCTTTTTTATAAAGGGTCTTGTGCCATCCTCTGTGTAAACTGAAACCATCTTTTCAGTAGATTCTGCCGCATTCCTGCTGCCGCTTCCCTCTACCTCCGTACTGGAATCCAGAGATGACTCTGTATCCTTTTCTATTACAGCTTCACCGGATCCCTTCAGCGTCAGGAATACCTTTACATCACCTGCTCCTTCCACAGAAGACAGGAAATCCTCCAGCTGTCCTTCCATCACAGTCGCATACTCCCGCATTGCTTCTGCATCCGCCGTCATCTCCGGAAGACTGGCATCCTCACTTCCCTCTGATACTATCGTATCATGTTGGCTGTCCCAAAAACCGTACTTGCTTTCCTTCTTTTTTTCTTCTGCCGGCCATGCGATCACAAGCAGCAGAATCCCGGCCAGAAACAGGATCAGAAAATTCTCTTTTTTCCCTGCAAGGGATCTGAACAGCTTTTCTTTCCTCTTTATCTCCATTCAGACACTTCAACCTCCATATCCGACATATCCATCTGCAGCATTTCCGCAATATACTGCTTTTTCTGCTGCAGCCACTCTTCCTTTCCCTCTATCGTGCTGTTTTCTGCCCACAGGCCATCTTTTCCCGGTGCTTCCAGTACGACAAGAAGATACATGTTTCCGTCTTCTCTTTCCTTCAACTCTATATCCAGGATCTGTACCTCTTCCAGCTGCCCAAGTCTCTGCATAATCTCCTTTTCCATCTGTCTTTGCACAGGATCTTTCTGCTTCCCATCTGTACGAAATTCTATTTCCATTTCATAAGCAGGGACTTTACCGGGATCAGATAAGGCTCCATTTTTTGAAAACAGGGAAAGAACCGGCAATGCCAGCTGTACCACCAGAACCATTCCAACGATCAGCCTGATATACTTTTTGTATACCTCTGACGGGGCAAGACAAACCATAGCCTCTGCCACGATGATAAAAATTCCTGTTTCCCGGATAATCTCTGTCATATAATGCTCACCTCACAATACACGACACGATTGCCACCACGATCAGAAACAATGCCATGCCGGTAAGAACACAGCGAAGAAGCAGAAAACACCCTTCTCCTACCTTGTCCACGCATCCGGACAGCCGTTTATCTCCAACCACACTGCAAAGCGCAGCGCCAAACCGGATCAGTCCGGAAAGCACCAGGATCTTAAAAACCGGCAATGCACAGATCAGGAGAAGCAGTACCAGAAATAAAATTCCCATAGTATTCCGGATAAGCACTGCTGACCCCAGTACTAGCTCTGCCACGCCTTCTACTGCTCCGCCAATCCCCGGGAGCACCTGCATGGCCTTCTTCATTGCCGATACCTTAAGTCCGTCTACTGCCGGTATGATCAGTGCCTGTACAAAGGACATTCCTGTAACAAGCGCCAGCATGACCTTAAAGGCAAAATCTGCGATCCTTTTCATGAAATCCAGCAGGAGATTCAGTCTTTCTTCCGGAAACAGGGCTGAGAGGAGTGCCAGGATCACATAGCTGTAAATAAAAGGAACCATGACCGAAAGAAGGATCTCCTCGATCCCCCATACAAGAAGCAGCATCATTCCATAGTAAAAAGAGGCTGTCGTTGTTCCAAGTGAAACGGAAACACTCACTGCCCATGATGGGACAAACAGCTTTACAAAAAGAATGATATTTTCAAAGGTGGCAACTGTAATCCTGGAGATCACGGTAAAAGCTCCTGTCAATGTGGAAAGAAGAATCAGATACAGCAGATAGAATCCTGTTCCTCTTGTATTCCCCTTCGCCAGAACATCCGAGAAATCAGACAACAATGCAGAAAAGATACCGATCAGCAAAATGCTCACCAGCAATGTCTTCATACCTGCAAGATCCCCGGCAAATCCCTCCTTTACCGCCTGTGTGATCATCTTAAAAGCCTCCCCTGCCTGTCCTTCCAGTATCAGATTAAAAAGAGAATTCATATCGATCTGATATCCCGGAAACAGCTTCGTAAATGACTCTGATGCAGCGGTCAGATTAAGCTCCTCCATCTGTTCCGTTAAATAGTCGTTCATTTTATCCCCCTACAATTGTACTGATATTTTCAACGACCGCAGCCATGACCGGCAGACTGAAGCATAGAACAGAAAGCTTGGCAAAGATCTCAATCTGTCCGGCCACAGCCTGATATCCGGCATCCTTACAGACACTGGCACAGAAATCCCCAATATAGGTGATCCCTACTGCTTTCAGGATCAGGGCAAGCCAGGCTTCACTTCCTCCGATATACTTTTTCAGGGACAGGATCTGGGATATGATACTACCGATCTTTTCCATTGAAAAAGCAAAAATAAGAATACAAAGCGCTACTCCCATATACAGACTGATCTCTGCCCTGGTACCCTTAAACTGGATCGCAAGCATAACACCCGTCAGCCCAAGAATCCCAATTTTCAGCATATCCATTGTCATCCTCCTCTCAGAACTGGAAAAGATCCTGTACCATTATAAACAGATCATAAATATATGGCAGGATCCATGTCAGCACAAGGATCAGTCCGGCAAGACTGATCAGAAAGGCATGTTCCTCTCTTCCACTATGTTTCAGTACCTGACTTAAGATTGTCACCAGTATCCCCACTGCAGCTATTTTAAATATCAGCCCTACTCCCATTGCTCCTCCTGCTCCTGTCACAGCAAAACGATCACAAGAAACAGTCCTGCTGCAATTCCAAGGCTCATTATAATTCTGTTCTTACTCTTAAGCTCCTCCTCACACTGTTGTATCTCACGATCCATATCCCTTATGTACCGGTCTATCGCTCTTGCCTGTCCTCTGTATTCGTTTTCTGTAAATCCGTCCGGAAAGGAAAACAGGATCTGTTTCTGGTTCCCGGACAAATGATAAGAAGCAAGCGCCTTTTCCATCTCCTTCTGCCAGAGCTCCCTGATTGTTTCCCCCTGTTCCATCGTAAGCCTGCCAGCAGCTTCCCTCAGCGCACCTGAAAGCGGTTCCTTTATTTTTTCTGACAGATTTTTGAAAATTTCAGGAAGCGGTAATGCTGTATAGTCAATCTCTCCCTGGATCAGACAAAACATTTCCCTGATCTCCTTCAGCAGCAGAATCTGGTTTTTCCTACCCATACAGATTTCGGCTGTAAATCCGATCGATCCTGTCAGCAGTCCGAATACCCCAAGAATTTTACCTATCATATCCTTCCCCATCCCGTTTCAGAATAGAAAAAGGTTCTCCTTCCCTCCCACGCCTTTCAAGAAGTACCACACAGTCAAACAGTGTCTCCGGTATTCCCCTCTCCTTCATTTCTTCCATACAGCTTCCATGCATGGTAGCGATCACACTGCAGCCGCATCTGATGATTTCCAGGATCGCATCTGCATCCCTTTTGCCCCCGATCTCATCTACTGCGATCACCTCCGGTGCCATGGATCTTACAAGAAGCAGCATACCAAGACTTTTCGGGCAGGAATCCAGTATGTCTGTCCGAAGTCCCAGATCATTTCCCGGTATCCCCATATAGGAGCCGGCAATTTCGGATCTTTCGTCTACAACTGCCACCTGCCTCCCCCTGTGTGCCCCGCCGCCATAGGACAGCTGCCGGATCATATCCCGGAGCACCGTTGTCTTGCCGCTTAACGGAGGTCCGATCAGAATTGTGTTCAGTATCCTTCCCTTTTCATAAAGATATGGCATCAGCAGACCGGCAGCTCCCGGAATTTCATGGGAAATCCTGATATTGGCATAGCTGATATATTTCATATTTTTTATACCTCCATCCTCCTTCAGGATAACCTGTCCTGCGATCCCGATCCGGTGCCCGCCGGGAACCGTGAGAAATCCCTGCCGTATATCCTCTTCGTAGGCATACCGGGAATAGCTGCAGACATGATCCAGAAACTGCGCCATTTCCTTTTCCTGCAGGATCCAGCAGTCTTCTGCTATGATCCTTGTCAGCTTTCCGGTATTCCTAAGGAAAAATTCCCCTTCCTCCATAATGACACGTACCGGTCTTCCTACTGCAAATCTGATTTCCTGCAGACCTTCTGCTTTTTCCGCAGCCATTCTGAACCGTCCCCTGACCGCCTGCGGAAAAATATGTAAAATCTCCTCTGCGTTCATCTTGTCCTCCTTTTCCTATATCTCAGTATATGAAAAAGCCCCGGATATATGACAGACAGATAAATGATCCGGCTGACTTTCTGCCAAAGGAGTGCAAAAAAGCCGGCAGGTTTTTACCCTGCCGGCAGTTTCGTATTTCTTTATTTATAATGTTTTCTGATAATTCTTTACTGCTGTGCTACATCCTTCATGGAGAAGCTCATTCTGCCCATCTTATCCTTGCCAAGGCATACAACAGTTACCCTGTCTCCTAAGGTAAGAACATCTTCTACACGATTAATTCTTTCCTTGGCGATCTTGGAAATGTGAACCATTCCTTCCTTGCCGGGTGCGAACTCAACGAATGCACCAAACTCCTTGATGCTGACAACAACACCCGTGAAGATCTGCCCTTCCTGATAATCTGTCACAATGGTCTTGATATACTCAAGCGCCTTTGCCATCATGTCAGGATCAGTTCCGCATACAGATACCTTACCTTCATCAGTAATGTCGATCTTAACGCCGGTTCTGGCGATAATCTCATTGATGGTCTTTCCTCTCTGTCCAACAACATCACCGATCTTCTCAGGATCGATCTGCAGGGAAATGATCTTCGGTGCATAAGGACCAACCTCCTTACGGGGCTCTGCGATCGCTTTCTTCATGCAATTATCCATGATAAAGAGTCTTGCTTCACGGCATCTTGCAATAGCGCCCTCTACGATCGCTCTTGTCAGTCCGTGGATCTTGATATCCATCTGGATCGCAGTAATACCTTCTGTAGTACCTGTCACCTTAAAGTCCATATCTCCAAAGAAGTCTTCAAGTCCCTGGATATCTGTCAGAAGCACAAAATCATCATCGCTCTCACCTGTAACAAGTCCACAGGAAATACCTGCAACCATCTTCCTGATCGGTACACCAGCAGCCATCAGTGACATACAGGATGCACAGGTAGATGCCATAGATGTAGAACCGTTGGATTCAAAGGTCTCAGATACTGTACGGATCGCATAAGGGAACTCATCCTCAGAAGGAAGCACAGGGATCAGTGCTCTCTCTGCCAGTGCACCATGTCCGATCTCTCTTCTTCCGGGTCCTCTGGAAACCTTGGTCTCACCTACAGAATATGCAGGGAAGTTATAATGGTGCATGTAACGCTTGCTTACTTCATTTTCATCAAGTCCATCGATCTTCTGCTGTTCTGACAAAGGAGCAAGAGTACATACATTACAGATCTGTGTCTGTCCTCTTGTGAACATTGCAGAGCCATGAACTCTGGGGATAATATCAACTTCTGCTGCAAGAGGTCTGATCTGTGTGATCTCACGTCCATCAGGACGCTTGTGATCCTTAAGGATCATCTTGCGGACAGTCTTCTTCTCATACTGATAGATTGCATCAGGAAGAAGGGCAAGCCATTCTTCGTTCTCTGCAAAAGCTTCTTCCAGCTTCTCAGTGATCACTCTGATATTCTCTTCACGAACCTGCTTTTCATCTGTAAATACAGCTTCTTCCATTTCTTCAGGAGTTACGACCTCCCTGATCGCTGCAAACAGCTCTTCCGGAACTGCACAGCTCTCATAAGTATGCTTTGGCTTTCCAACCTCAGCAACGATCTTATCAATAAACTCAATGATCGTCTGGTTGATCTCATGAGCCTTGTAGATTGCTTCGATCATAGTAGCTTCCGGAATCTCATTGGCTCCTGCTTCGATCATGATCACCTTTTCTCTGGTGGAGGCAACTGTCAGGTTCAGATTTCCCTTCTTCCACTGCTCCTGGCTTGGGTTGATAACGAATTCTCCGTCTATCATGCCAACCTGAGTCATAGCACAGGGTCCATCAAAAGGAATATCGGAAATGCAGGTTGCTATTGCAGCACCAAGCATGGCAACAAGCTCGGGACGGCATGCAGGATCTACACTCATAACCATATTATTCAGAGTAACATCATTTCTGTAATCCTTGGGAAACAGAGGACGCATGGGTCTGTCAATAACACGGCTTGTCAGAATCGCATTCTCACTTGCCTTTCCTTCTCTCTTATTAAAGCCTCCGGGAATTTTACCTACGGCATAAAGCTTCTCTTCATATTCTACACTAAGTGGGAAGAAATCAATTCCATCCCTTGGTTTCTCAGATGCTGTTGCAGTGGATAATACGGTAGTATCACCATAATGCATGAATGCGCATCCGTTTGCCTGCTTGCCTACACGGTTGACATCAACACTGAGTGTACGTCCGGCAAGTTCCATTGAAAACGTCTTGTACATAATCTTCTCCTTTTCTCTCTTCATCCTTACCAGCCGGTACAGACCCCTGTTCCGGCCATATGCATAACAGCTCCATGCTTCCATGGCAAACCTGCTGCATGAATTAAAAGGCGGAGAAACCGAATCTCTTCAGCGCTCCGCCTTAAAAACCGATATTACTTTCTTAATCCCAGTTTTTCGATCAGTGCACGGTATCTGTTGATATCTTTCTTCTTCAGATAATCCAGCAGACCACGTCTCTGACCAACCATCTTGAACATACCTCTTCTGGAGTGGTTATCCTTGGGATGCTGCTTTAAATGCTCAGTAAGCTCCTGAATTCTTGCAGTCAGAACTGCAACCTGTACTTCAGGTGATCCTGTATCGTTCTCACAGGTAGCATACTCTTTCATAATCGCGGTTTTCTTTTCCTTTGAAATCATTGATTTCTCCTCCTTATTCTTAAACCGCCACAGACTAAACCAGGGTTGGAGTTTCCACAAGTTGGGTCCGGGCTCAATTCATACGTTTGAATGATAGCACATTTTTTGCTGACTGTAAAGTGAAAATTTATTGATATCCAGCTCGATATCCGCCCCGGTATTCCAGCTGTCATTCCGCCTTTTATGCCTGCAGAACACGTACCATTTTGGCAGGTGTCCGATAATTGTAATTAGATATTTTAATCCCCGTCTTTGGACTGCTGGCATGGATCACCTGTCCGCCTCCGATATAAATAGCCACATGATTGATCCTTCCTCCCTTGGCATAGAAGATCAGATCTCCCGGCAGAAGCTCATCTGCTGAGATCTTTTTGCCGCTGTTTGACTGAGTTACAGAAGAATGAGCCAGACTGACCCCGTACTTCTTGAAAATACTCATGACAAATCCGGAGCAGTCTGCCCCCTTTGTCAGGCTGGTGCCGCCCCATACATAGGGATTCCCCAGAAACTGCTTGGCATACTGGCAGAGCTCCACTCTCACGTCAGATACGCCCTGTCCATAAAGAAGCTCTGTCATAGTGACTGCTGTTACAAGATCTGACTTCACATCCACATAATCACCGGAAACGTACACCTCTTCATCATCCAGGAATACCTTGATCCAGCCATTCTCCATGATCTCGGAGATCTCCAGCTCTTCTCCCTTTGCCACCTGTGTTACCACTTCTGCCGCTGTATCAGGCTCTTCCCTGATATTCAGAGCATCTGCTGAAGAAACAGCCACTGTCTTTGCTGTCTCCTTTGCCTTTTTCTCCGCCTGATAACCTGAAAGCAGATATTCCGTCTTCACATAGCCTTCTACCTTTCCTGACTTTATATAAGTCCAGTCTCCCTCTTCCTTCAGTATCTCACATGCGGCTTCCTTGGGAAGCTTTCCGACCAGTTTTCCATTTTCATCAGGCTCCTGACGCACGTTCAGATTATTCTCTTCCACGTTGCAGATCCCAAGCTCCGTATATCCCCATCTGGTGCCTTCTGCTTCCTTTGCGATTTTTTTGTACTGATCCTCTGTCAACTCGCTGGAAAACAGATCCCCTACTCCCGCTGTCAGGAGTTCTTCTGCATTTACCGTCATGACGGGCTCCAGAAGCATACCAGCCATGCAGAGAGCTGCGACTCCATTTATTACTTTCCTATTCAAAAAACATTCCTCCAGATATCACTTTGTTACAAAATCATTACAAATTTGCAACAACACTATAACAAATTATATATTATCTGTCAAATATACTGCACTGGCAATTTGTGGTATATTCTTCCCGCTGCAATATCCTTTTCCATCTGTGCTTTCAGCTCTTCCACACTGCCAAACCTCTGCTCCGGTCTTTTAAAATGAAGAAGTGCCGTCCGGATCTCTTTTCCATACATATCTTCTTTGAAATCATAAAGATAGGTTTCCACACTGATCAGAGACGTATTATTCACCGTTGGTTTGTGTCCGATATTGGTAATACCCGGATATTCCCTTCCATCCCAGAAGACCATGGAATAATATACTCCCCTTGGCGGCAGAAGCTTATCCTTCTCCGGATAAAGATTTAAGGTCGGCATCCCAAGTCTTCTTCCAAGCCGTTTTCCTTCTTCCACCACGCCTGAAACCTCATATGCACTGCCAAGCAGCTCAGCTGCCATCTCCATGTGTCCCTGTTCGATCTCCTCACGGACATAGGATGAGCTGATCTCTCTGCCATCCTTTCTGATCTTATCTACGATATCCACCTCATAGCCAAAGGTATCTGCCATCTTCTGCAGCAGCTCCTGATTTCCCTGTCCCCGGTACCCGAAGGACAGATCTGTTCCCGCTGCTACATAAGCTGCATGAAGCTGCCCGCAAAGAATCTCTTCAATAAATTTCTCCGGACTGATAGCAGCAGTTTCCGCAGTCAGTGGAAATTCCACCAGCACATCTATCCCCAGTTCTGCAAAGATCTGCCTTTTTTCCCTTCTGGTCGTCAGCTGTCCTTCTCCTGATTTTCCAAAGAAAACAGAAGCCGGCGGATCAAAGGTAAATACGACAGACCTCCTGCCGTTCTCCCTTTCCTTCAGAATATGGGAAAGCAGCAGTCTGTGTCCTTCATGGATGCCATCGAACTTTCCAATTGCTACTGCACTTTTTCCTTCTATTTCAAACGCTGTTGTGCCTTGAATAATCTGCATATCATACCGGCCTTTCTATTCCGGGAAAAACATCTTCACAGGACAGTACAGTCCCTTTTCTTCTATATATTCATAAACGCCGTAGAACCTGTCATCCAGCCCGTGGATCCGCACCCGGTATCCCGATGCCTCTTCCGTTTTTACTGCCGCAGCCTTTTCTGTTCCCGCTGCTTCCAGCTCCGACTTTTTGAGCTGGTTTCCATTCAGCAGTGCTTTCATGCCCGCTTCCTCCACATGCATGACAGGAAGATGCGAAAACACCTCTTCTACCGGAAGAACGGCTTCTGAAAGCCTTCCTTCATCCGAAAGCTGCTGCAGCTTTGCAAGTGGATAAGCCTGTCCGATCTGAAAGCTTCCTACCCTGGTCCTTGTCAGAGATGCCATGGCTCCGCCGCAAAGAAGTGCCTGTCCGATATCATGGCAGAGAGTACGGATATAGGTTCCTTTAGAACAGCTCACCCGGATTGTGATCTCCGGCAGCTCCTCCTTAAGAATCTCGATCTCATGGATGGTAATGGGTCTTGCTGCCCGCTCCACTTCTTTTCCTTCCCTCGCCAGCTCATACAGCTTCTTTCCATTCACCTTCAGGGCAGAATACATGGGTGGAATCTGCAGCTGATCCCCCTGAAAAGAGAAAATGACCTCTCTGATCTGTTCCTCTGTCACAGTGACCGGATGCTCTTCCAGTATCGTTCCTGTCAGGTCCTGTGTATCTGTCACTACTCCAAGCTTAAGTACAGCCACATATTCTTTGGTTTTATCTGTCAGCATATCACAGAGCTTTGTTGCTGACCCAAGACAAACAGGAAGAACCCCCACCGCTTCCGGGTCAAGGGTTCCTGTATGTCCGATCTTTTTCTGTTTGCAAATGCCACGCAGCTTTGCCACTACGTCATGAGAAGTAAAGCCCTTCTCCTTATATACATTGATAATTCCGTGGTACATATTTTCTCACTCTGCTTCTTTTTTATCTGCGTTTTCCTCAAACTGCAGTGCAATCTGCGCGGAAAGATTGTTCACAATATCATGAAACGTTCCCTGCATGGTCACACCGGCTGCCCGGATGTGTCCGCCACCTCCAAAGAAGGCTGCTACTCTTGCTACATCTATGATCCCGGCTGACCGCAGGCTCACCTTATACTCCAAAGTCCCCGTCTGATACATAAAGATAGCACATTCTACACCTCTGGTATTACGGAGCTGGCTTACAATACCCTCCAGATCATGGGAATCTGCATTATAAAATGCCATGGTCTTTTTATCGATCATGCTGACCACACATCTGCCATCCATAAAGAGAATGCTTTCCAGGAGCGCCCTTCCCAGGATCTGATTCTGGATATAGGTCTTCTCATAAAAGGTACTGCTGATCAGTGCCGGGAAATCAAACCCATATGAGATCAGATGAGATGCGGTCTGCAAGGTCTTTGGTGATGTATTGGAATACTGGAACACACCAGTATCGTGTATGATCCCTATGTAAAGCGCCTTTGCAATCTCTGCATCCAGCTCTTCCTTCCGGATCACATCATAGACCAGTTCACTGGCTGAGCTTGCTGTCGGGATCACATAATTTACATCCCCACAGCCATTTTCATTGCTGATATGATGATCGATATTGATCCTCTTTCCTGCCTGATCAAAAAATTTCTCTGCTTCACCCAGCCTGCTTTTTTCACAGTCCAGTGCGATAAACACATCATATGGTTCCTGCTGCCCGGAAAAGGTACTGTCAATCTCATCAAAGCCGCTGATACAGGAAAAAATATCTCCCGGCTTCTCCAGCATTACCTGTACCCTTGCCCCACTGCACTTCTTTTTCAGATAAAGATATAATCCAAGGCAGGAACCGACACAGTCCCCATCAGGGCGGATATGTCCGCTGATCCCAATGGTCTTTGCGGCTTTTACTTCTTCATAAATATCAATTACTTTCATGTTGCCCTTCTTCGTCCTTTTTGATGACATCATCAATCAGTTTGGACATCCTGACACCGTAAGCAATGGATTCGTCCACGATAAACCGGATCTCCGGTGTATTCCGAAGATTGATCTCCTTTGCAAGACGGCTTCTGATATATCCTTCGGCACTGTTCAGCCCGGCAAGAGTATCTTCCCTTGCCTTTTCATCTCCATACACGCTGATCCATGCCTTACAGGTCTTCAGATCCGGTGCCACCTCTACGGAAAGCACAGAGGTAAGCGGGCTGATCCTTGGATCCTTGATGCCACCTCTGATGATCTCGGCAAGAACCCGCTGCACCTCACCATTGATCCTTGTATTTTTCATGCTGTTCTTTCTCACCTTGGAACCTCCACCATAATATAGGCTTCCACGATATCAAGCTCCTGCATCTGATCAAAGCCCTCGAACACGAGACCACATTCGAATCCTGCCTTGACCTCCTTCACATCATCCTTGAATCTCTTCAGGGACTTCAGCTCGCCTTCATAGATCTGTTCCCCTTCTCTGGTGATACGAACCTTACAGTCTCTTCTGAACTCACCGTCAAGAACATAGGATCCTGCAATATTTCCAACTGCTGATGCCTTGAAGATCTGTCTTACTTCCGCATGACCGATCACCTTCTCCTCGTAAACAGGATCCAGCATACCCTTCATGGCAGCTTCGATATCTTCGATTGCCTGATAGATTACTCTGTAAAGTCTGATATCTACGCCTTCTCTTTCCGCAATGGTCTTCGCCATGGCATCCGGACGTACATTAAATCCGATGATGATCGCTGAGGATGCACTTGCCAGGGAAACATCGGATTCATTGATGGCACCAACGCCGCCATGGATGCACTTTACAACAACCTCTTCATTGGAAAGCTTCATCAGACTCTGCTTTACTGCTTCTACACTACCCTGGACATCTGCCTTCACGATAATGTTCAGCTCCTTCAGATTGCCTGCCTGGATCTGGCTGAACAGATCATCCAGGGACATCTTGGCCTTCGTTTCTTCCAGCTTCTTCACCTTGTTCTGTGCAAGGTACGTCTCTGCATAGGACTTCGCTACCTTATCACTCTCATGTGCGATAAATACTTCACCTGCACTTGGTACATCAGAAAGACCCAGGATCTCAACTGGTGTGGAAGGCAGTGCTTCCTTCACTCTTCTGCCCTTATCATCTACCATGGCTCTTACCTTGCCATGAGTCGCTCCTGCAGAAATAAAGTCTCCTACATGAAGGGTACCCTTCTGTACCAGAACTGTTGCCACAGGTCCGCGTCCCTTGTCAAGCTCTGCTTCGATCACAAGACCTCTTGCACGTCTGTGAGGATTTGCCTTCAGCTCCATGATCTCTGCTGTCAGAAGGATTGTTTCAAGCAGGGTATCAATTCCCTCCCCGGACTTGGCTGAAACGGGCACAAACTCTGTGCTTCCGCCCCAGTCTACAGGGATCAGCTCATATTCTGTCATTTCCTGCTTTACTTTATCAATATTGGCACCAGGCTTATCGATCTTGTTGACTGCAACAATGATCTCAATACCGGCTGCCTTGGCATGGTTGATCGCCTCTACCGTCTGAGGCATAACACCGTCATCTGCTGCTACTACCAGAATAGCGATATCCGTGGAGTTTGCACCTCTCATACGCATTGCTGTAAAGGCCTCATGTCCCGGTGTATCCAGGAAGGTAATGCTCTGACCCTTTACATTTACAGTATACGCACCGATGTGCTGTGTAATACCACCTGCTTCCTTATCTGTTACATTGGTCTTACGGATGGCATCAAGAAGTGATGTCTTACCATGGTCAACGTGACCCATAACGCAGATAACCGGAGGTCTTCTCTCCAGATCCTCTTCCTTCTCCTCATCCTCCTTCAGAAGCTCCTCGATCACATCTACCTTGACCTCCTGCTCACAGATAATATCATAATCAATGGCAATGTTCTCAGCTTCCTCGTAGGAGATCTCTGTATTAACAGTCACGATCTGTCCCTGCAGGAACAGCTTCTTGATGATCGCAGAAGGCTGCAGCTTCATCTTATCCGCCAGATCCTTAATCGTAAGGGATTCCGGCAGAGTGATCACCTTGATCTGCTCCTCCGGCTCTTCCTGCTTTTTCTCAGGCTTGATAAATCTGCCGGCTTTGTTCTTATTCTTCAGTGCAGTTTCGTCCTCTTCGTACATGAAGTCCTTCTTGGACTTCTTGTCACGCTCCTGGCTGTTCCTACGCTTTTCTTCATCTCTATGCTTCTCGGCATCCTTAATCGGGGTATCTGCCATGAAACCTTTACCCTGTCTTTCAGGCTTTTTAAATCGATTGTCCTGCCCGCCATTGCTTCTTTCAGGACGTCCGTTACTTCCCGAAGGTCTGCTGCCATTTGAAGGAGCGCCATCCCTGCGGAAATCGTTCCTGCCGCCCGCATTATTCGGGCGATTGCCTGAAAAGCTTCCTCTGCCGTCATTTCTCTGCGGTCTCTGCTCCTGTGATCTTTCATTTCTCTGATATCTTTCCTCTCTGCCCTGTTGTCTGGCAGGTGCCTGTTCCCTTGACTGCTGATTCTGATTCGGTGTCTGTCTCTGACCCTGATTCTGGGAAGGGGCAGGTCTTCTCTGCGCGCTCTCTGCTGCAGCAGCCTCAGCTTCTCTTCTTGCCTGATTTCTGGCTGCATTTCTCTCTTCTTCCATTCTCCTTGCATTCTGCTTGAAGTCCGGTTTCATGGTATCGGGCATGGAAGGTGCAGTCAGAGGCTTGATGATCCTGTGATGGGTTTCCTGCGCAGGTCTGTTCTGGCGGTTTCCGCCATTGTTTCCCTGTCTGCCATTGCCGCCCTGCCCCGGTCTGTTATTACCCGGTCTCTGAGAGGAAAAATTATTACTGCCATTATTGTTGCTGACAATAATGATCTTCTTTTTCTTCTTCGGAGCTTCCTCTGTGCCCTGATCCCTTGCCGGTGCTGTCTGTGCCTTTGCATTTTCTTCCTTCACGGGAGCTGCTTTCTTTTCTTCTGTTTTTCCTGTATCTGCCCCAAAGCTCTTTCTCACGAGTGCCACGGTATCCTCCTCCAGTGTACTCTGAGGTGCTTTGGCTTCTATTCCCTGCTCCTGCAGAAATGCAAGGATCTCCTTGCTCTGCTTCTGCAGTTCTTTTGCTAATTCATGCACTTTCATTTTGGCCATTCTACTACCTCCGTCTCATTACCTTTCTTCCAAATGTCCGATTATGTTTGCTGCCATTCCGGCATCTGTTACTGCAAGAGATGCCCTCATTTCCCTGCCTATTGCCTTTCCGAGCTCTTCCTTTGTGGCATAGAAGAAAACCGGTATCTTCCGGTAATTACACATATCACGGAAATGCTTCTTCGTATTCTCCGAGGCATCCTCTGATACGATCACGACCTTCGCCGTTCCTTCCTTTATCGCTTTTTCTGCCAAAAATTCTCCACTGACCAGATTTCTTCCCTTTGCGGAAAGTGACAGCAGGGATAAGATCCTATCCATTCTCTTCATCAAACTCCTTTTCCAGGCTGTCATAAACTTCATTTGGAATACTCATTTTAAAGGAGCGTTCCAGTCCTTTATTTTTTCTGGCTTTCTGAAGGCATTCCTTCGATATGCAAAGATATGCGCCTCTGCCATTTTTCTTGCCTGTTTTGTCAAGCACGGTTTCTCCCTCCGGTGTACGAAGAACCCGCATCATTTCCTTCTTGTTCTTCATCTCACCACAGCCAACACACTGTCTTACCGGAATTTTTTTCGCCATGCAAATACTCCTTCCTATTCCTGTGTGCTGTCAGACTCCTCTGCATATCCCTCTTCATATTCTTCATCGTCATATTCATCATATTCGTCCATATAATCTTCATAACGGAAGCCGGGAGCATCCTTTGCCTGGGTCTCACTCTTAATATCTATCTTATAGCCTGTCAGTCTTGCTGCCAGCCTTGCATTCTGTCCTTCCTTACCAATTGCAAGGGAAAGCTGATAATCCGGAACAACTACCTTGGCTGTCTTCTCATCAGGATCTGCAAATACTGCCACGATCTTAGCCGGTGAAAGTGCATTCTGAATCAGATTACCAGGATTCTCATCCCAGTTGATGATATCGATCTTTTCTCCACGCAGCTCATCTACAATGGAATTTACTCTTGCACCGTTGATACCTACGCAGGCACCTACCGCATCTACATTGGGATTATTGGAACGTACTGCCATCTTAGTCCTGCTTCCTGCTTCCCTGGCAATGCTCATGATCTCTACAGTTCCGTCCTTGATCTCAGTTACCTCTGCCTCAAATAGTCTCTTTACCAGCTCAGGATGGGTACGGCTCACCAGGATCCTCGGTCCCTTAGGTGTATTCTTTACTTCAAGGATGTAAACCTTGATTCTCTCGGTAGGCTTGAATACCTCGCCCTTTACCTGCTCACTCTCATTCAGGATACCGTCTGCCTTACCAAGATTGATACTGATATTTCTTCCTACATAACGCTGTACAATACCGGTAACAACATCCTTTTCCTTCTCATAATACTGATTATAGATCACGCTTCTTTCTTCCTCGCGGATCTTCTGCAGGATCACATTCTTTGCATTCTGGGTAGCAATACGTCCAAACTCCTTGGACTTGATCTCTACGTGGATCATATCACCGATCTTGGCATCTGCCTTGATCTTCTGTGCATCCTCAAGAGAGATCTGCAGACAGTCATCTTCTACCTCTTCCACTACTTCCTTTTCTGCATAACAGAGGAAATCACAGGTATCTCTGTCAATCTCTACCTTGATATTATCTGCCTTTCCGAAATGGTTCTTGCAGGCTGTCAGAAGTGAATTCTCGATTGCCTCAAACAGTGTCTCCTTGCTGATCTCCTTTTCTTTTTCCAGAATGTCCAGTGCTTCCATTAATTCCTTGTTCATTTTCTTATCCTTTCCTCGCTAAAAATCAAATGCCAGTTTTATTACGGCAATATCTTTTCTGTCAAACTGCAGTTCCTCTTCCTCATTCTGTATTGTCACTGTACTGCCATCGAAGCCCTTCAGGATCCCTTCAAACTCACGGCTTCCGTTTACCGGCTTATAGGTCTTAAGCTCTACCTTATCTCCCAGGCTTCTCTGAAGATGTTTATCCTTCTTCAGTACCCTTCCAAGTCCGGGACTGCTTACCTCCAGGATATAGGCATCCTCTACGAAATCCTCTCTGTCAAGGGCATCGGACAGCTCCCGGCTCACAGCCTCACAGTCATTGATACTGACGCCGCCCTCCCTGTCAATATATGCTCGAAGATACCATTCACTTCCTTCCTTCACATACTCCACATCATAGATCTCCACATGATTCTTTTCTGCGATGGGAAGAAGAAGCGCTTCTGTCTTTGATTCATAATTTTCCTTCTTGGACATCTCTCTTCCTCTCCTGTATTTTCATTACACACGGCAGTAAAAAAGTGGACTCTCGCAAGTCCACTTAAAACTGTAATCATTTAACAACATCTGCATTGTAGCACTCCTGTCTACAAATTGCAAGGGTTTTACAAATCTTTTACCTGTTCCTTTGTTGATTTTGCGGCTTTTTCCTCCTGATCCAGCTGATACAGAAGTACCCCGGCCATGATCAGGATAAACAGACCTCCAATGAAGCCAAGCGGCATAGGTCCAAGGAATACATTGTAAGGATGTGCTAAAGAAGTAAAGTATACTCCTATCATGGAAAAACCATTGATCATTCCATGTCCAAGAATGGAAGGAATACAACTTCCCGTCTTGATCTCTGTGTAGGAAAAGATCGTACCCACTGCCATGCAGAATACGCACATTGCGAGGATTCCGGTCACCGGATATCCTGCATAACCGATTCCATAATTATAGCCGGTCAGAGCAATCAGTGGTGCATGCCAAAGTCCCCAGATCGCACCATCCAGAAGTACCGCTGGTACCACCGGCATACATTTCAAAAGCTTCGGAAGCAGATAGCCCCGCCAGCCCCACTCTTCACCAAAGCAGTTCACAAGATTGACAAGCGGTGACAATACCACTCCGATCAGAAGCTGAAAGAACATGTACTGCCAGAGCTGTCCTGTCGTATAGGTATTTCCATCCTGTGCAGTAAGCAATGCCCCGATATAACCAAGGTTACTGTCAAACTGTTCCCGGAAGATCAGGAAATACAGGATAGCACCAAGAAGGATCATTCCGGCAAGTCCCGGCCAGACCAGCATATAATATTTCTGGTTGCCCTTCCACTTAAATGCCAGATGCAGCTCCTTAATGGCAAAGCCTTCCTTCGTCAGCAGCCTTGTCAGCGCCACACTGACCGCCGGCACAAACATCACCGCTGCGATCAGGCTCTGTGCCATCATGGCTCTGCTTGCATCCCCGCTTCCCGCCATAGGTGCTATAAAAACAATCTCTATTACATAAGTGATCAGGAATGTAATTGCAAGAAACAGAAAAATCCGTTTTTCATCCAGCTTATCTCTTTCCATATGCCTGCCCTCTATCGTCCGATACTGTAATACTCAACACCTGCTGCCTTCATAGCCTCCGGTGCATAAAGATTACGTCCATCATATACCAGTGGTGTATGCATCATTTTCTTATAATCTGCCGGTGTCAGCTCCTTCATTTCCTTCCACTCGGTAAACACAAAGCAGATATTGGCTCCTTCCAGTGCTTCCTCCGGGGAGGACACATAATTCATGGTTCCCTTATCCAGCTTTCCTTCCGGGAAAAGAGTCTTTGCCCTTGCCTCCCCCTTGGGATCATACGCATAGATGTCAGCACCGTTCTGTAACAGCAGTCTGATATTGTCAATGGAAGGTGCTTCTCTTAAATCGTCTGTTCCGGCCTTAAAGGTAAGTCCAAGGACTGCTGCCTTAAGTCCGCTGAAGGAGATCATTCTGTCCTTTGCCTTTTCAAACAGTCTGGTCTTCTGGTCACTGTTCACTGCCACGCAGGCTTCCACCGTCCGAAGCTGGTAGCCATGCTCTCTTGCCAGGAATTTCAGTGCCTTGGTATCCTTGGGGAAGCAGCTTCCGCCATAGCCGATACCGGCATTCAGGAAACGGGAACCGATCCTTTCATCATAACGCATGCCTTCTGCCACATCCTTGATATCTGCACCAACCAGCTCACAGAGATTGGCAATATCATTCATATAGGAAATCTTAAGTGCCAGAAAATCATTGCAGGCATACTTGATCATCTCTGCTGATCTTCTCTTGACAGATACAATGGGAAGTCCGAACGGCTCATAGATCTTCTTCAGCAGCTCTTCTGCCTTTTTGCTCTCTGTACCGATGATGATCCTTGCTGCATGAAGAGTATCATGGACTGCAGTTCCCTGTGCCAGGAACTCCGGATTGGAAGCAACCTCCACTTCCACATTATGGACAAGGAAATCCTTGATAAACTGCTCTACCTTGTCATTGGTTCCTACAGGTACTGTGGACTTCACAACAACAAGACAGTCCTTCTCCACAGATTCTGCAATCTGCCTGGATACAGTGGCAATGTAGCTTAAATTGGCACTGCCATCCGGCATTTCCGGCGTGCCGACACCGATAAAAATAACATCTGCATCCTTATAAGCTGCTACATGATCAGTGGTAAAGTGCAGCGTTCCTCTTGCATTGTTTTTCTGCATCAGTTCTTCCAGTCCGTCCTCATAAATAGGCGAAATCCCCTGACGCATCATTTCTATTTTCTTCTCATCTACATCTACGCAGGTAACATCATAACCTTTCTCTGCAAAGCATACACCTGCTACCAGTCCTACATATCCGGTTCCTGCTACTGCTATCTTCATTTTATTCTTACCTTTCTTATCCCTGCCTTCGCAGTGGTATTCTATCTTTTCTTTTTATATTACCTCAAACTGTACTGTCTTGCAAATTCTTCTCAGGGCATCGGATACTTGATCTTGTCCTGTACGGTAATATCCCTTCCAAGCTGTGACTCAATGACCTTAAGCTCTGTATCTGCAATAATGGTATGCCTGCAGCCTGCCGGCATATAAAGCACATCACCCGGTTTTACCGTCTGCTCCCTGCCATCCAGGATCGCCTTTCCGTTTCCTGCGATCACATTCCAGATCTCATTTCTGTGCTCATGGCTGTGATAGTTCATCTTATGCCCAGGATTCAGTATGACCTTGATCGTCATACTTTCTTCTTCTACATCCAGTACCCGGAAGCTTCCCCAGGACTTTTCTGCAAACATGATCTGCTGACTGATCTTATCCACAAATGGTTTGATATAACTGGACTGTTCCTTATCTGAAACAAGGATTCCCTCCGCACTGGCAGACACGACCATATTTTTCAGTCCCATACAGAGTACCGGCACATCCAGTTCATTCACGACATGGACATTCTCACAGCTTTCATTCAGCATGACCTCTCCGATACTTGGCTCTTCCATAGCCTCTGTCAGGGTGTTCCAGGTTCCCATATCCTTCCACTGACCGCCAAAACGCAGCACCTGGATATCCGGTTCCTTTTCCACCACAGCATAATCAAAGCTGATCTTATTCAGATCCTTATAACCGTCAAACAGCTTCTGATAATCAGAAAAACCGATCAGTTCTTCCGTTTTCTTAAGCACATAGGAAAGTCTGTAAGCGAATACGCCTCCATTCCAAAGTGCCCCCTGGCTTAGGTATTCTTTTGCCTTCTGCAGATCCGGCTTTTCCTTAAAGGCAACTACAGGACTGACCTCTTCCTTATCCCCCGGGATGATATATCCATATTTTTCACTTGGGTAAGTGGGTTCTATTCCCATCAGTACCAGATTCGAGCTTCCTTCCTTTGCCATATCGGAAAGACGCTTTACTGCTGCAAAATAATCTTCATTCACATAAGGGTCTACCGGACATACTACTACAGAATCATCCCTGGATACACCAAGCACATCATGCAGATATGCCGTTGCCAGGGCAATGGCCGGAAAGGTATCTCTTCTCGTAGGCTCCACACAGACGTTGACATTTTCCGAAAGCTGATTATGAATCGCTGATACCTGTGTCTTTGAGGTAGCGATCGTTACTGTAGCTGTCTCATCCATAGCCCTGATCTGCCGGTATACCCGCTGAACCATGGATTCATAGTCTCCATTTTCTGTCTTAAAGATCTTAATAAACTGTTTGGATCTGATATCATTGGACAGGGGCCACAGACGCTTTCCACTGCCTCCTGACAATAAAATAATATTCAATCTAAATTTCCCCCTTCATCTTCTTCTCGTGGTCAAAATAACCCACATAGCTGACCTGATACCTGCCCTTCGGGAACAGATAATGATAGAGGTCAATAAAATAATCATCCGTCATGCTCGCCATATAATCCACTACGATATCATTGGCATCCTCTGCCTCATAGGCTGCAAAATCCGCATAATAATGGGTCATATCATACAGATAATCCATGTGATGAGTAAAGATCACAGAGCTTCTGTCCTTCTTTTCATAATCGGAAAGAAGCTTCTCATAAATATCACGGAACATGGGACTGATCTGCTCCCGGTAAACAGCTTCCAGCTTCTCATTTCCATAGATCCGTCTGTAATTCTCTTTTTTACTTCCCTTCAGTGCCTCGAAATACTGATCATCCATCTTCAGATAATTCTGTCCGTAGCTGTTCTCCATGATATTGACAGAAATATTATTGATGATCTCCGCATTGGTCGTTCCGATACTGCTGATTTCATAGTCAGGGTCTTCTTCAAACAGGCCAAGCTTCATGGCATCCTGTCTGTCCTTGCCAAGGTATGCGATAATATCAGATACCCTCACAACACATCCTTCCAGAGTGGACGGCACCAGCCTCTTCACCGCTTCCGTATCGGTATAGCACTGCTCCATCTTCTGATCAAACAGTGCAAAATCCTCATAAGGCACCGGCCTGTATTCCTTCAGCTCCAGTTCTCCGTTGTGACAGATCACACCATCCAGTGTCTGCAGGCTGATATTTAAAGGAAAGATTCTGTCGATCACCCTTGCACTCTGGATATTATGGTTAAAGTACCGTCCCGTATGTGCATGATAAAGATCATTCAGCATCCGTTCACCGGCATGGCCAAACGGAGTATGTCCGATATCATGTGCCAGGGCAATGGCTTCGATCAGATCCTGGTTCAGATTCAGGACTCTTCCAATATTTCTGGCAATCCTGGCTACTAACTGTACATGCTGGGAACGCCTTGAAATATCGTCATTTTTATATAAAGAAAAAACCTGTGTCTTATCTGCATACCGGTTGTAATAGGGAATATGCATGATCTTTTCACAGTCCCTGACAAAAGCAGGCCGCCAGAGATTGGCTCTGTCATGATCTGGTCTTCTTCTGATCACCCTTTCATCCGGAAATGCGTAAGGATTCTCCACATGATTTTTCCGATCCTCCAGAATCCTCTCCTGCAACTCCATGGAAAGACTGTCGTACTTTTTTTTCTGCATGCACACGCTCCTTTTTCTGTAGACTTTCAACTATGTCTATCGTATCATTATGCAGTTTTTTTGTAAACATACCTTACCACAAGTCGTATTGCTTCATGGTTTCTGCATTTCGATATTCATGCTTCTCATAATATCCGATCAGCTTTCCCTCTTCCCTGAGCGCCACCATATAAACGTCTTTATTCTGTTTTTCATTATGGAAGGTATAGACTATATTGTGGCTTTCGTCTGCTGCAAACCAGTCCATTACCTGCTTTATTTTCTCCCTTGATTCAGGATTATGACATTCCAGAAGGCTTCGTCCAATCAGCTTATCTCCACCATATTTGGCATAGCTGGCAGCTGCTGCCGGATTCATGTATATGATCTCATGCTTTAAGCTGCAGATCACAACAGATGCTCTGTCCTGATCTATAATGCTTTTATAAAAAGCGACATAGGCTTTCATCATCTCTGTTCTCCCATTCTCTTCCATATATCTGCTGTCCCTTAGAATTCTACTGCTTTGTTACTCTTTTACATTCCAACTGCCAGTTTTCTTTGAACCAGCTCTTTCCAGTCGACCCAATTCAGATAACTCTTTGATCGTTCTCTGAACAGTGCTTCTCGACAAAGAGGTTAGCTCAATAATTTCTTTTTGTGTAATTGTTGGATTATTGCGCAGTATATCAAGCAATGTTTTCTGATTATCAGTTAAAGCTTCATTTAATACCTCATTTAAAGCTTCATCACTTGATGCTTTAAAATTCAGATTCGGAAGCTTTACTGTAAATTCCACTCGATTGGATCGGAAGGTTGGTTCTAAACCCCGTTGATAATTTGCAGCATTTTCGTATGCAGTGCAGATTTTACTTAAACCACTGCCTTGACGTTCCATATATCCAAGGCGGGCAAAAATATCGGCAAGGATAGGATTCCTTCTGGTGGATGGAATATCGTCAATGTCACGTTCCTGAATCTGTGTGCCGTCAGGCATTCCGCCTGGAGAATAGATTACCAAACGGTCATCAAATATATCCACATGAACCTCGCTGCCATTAATCAGATAATCCCTGTGGATCAAGGCATTTACCAAAGCTTCAAAAACACTTCTTTCACAATAATCCGGCATTTCAATTCTGGAATTTGGAGTTTTCTTCCAAAGAGTTTTCATGTTACGCTTTACAAAGCTCATGCCTTCATTCAGAAGAATAATAAGACTGCCATTATACTCAGCACTGTCTAAAGCATCAACCTGTCCGCCACTTTTATCCTGTCCATTCCATCTTGTGCAGAAAAGGCGAGACCAACGAATAGGTGTATCATCAGCAAGTAAGGCTCCTGCATTAGTAAGATGTCCATGTGCATCTTTAATACCGAAAGATTCAAAACCTTTCTCAGTCATGCTGTTTCCGGTCCAGGATTTATAGCGTTCTCTTAATTTGCTGAAAGAAAAATCCTCATAGTTGTACGGGGACATCAATGAATCATACGATGAGTTTCTACCACGCATAACCAAACGCTTCAGTTCAGTCGCATCAGCAGCAACACTTTCATTGCCAATACGAATGTAAGCTTCCGTCATGCCATCACCAGTGTAATAATAAGGTGTTTCTGCTCCTGCCGGAACATGAAGCAATAATAGTTCTTTTCCGTCTTCTGCTTTATGAAGCGTCATTATAGCTTCTGGAAATGGCGAAATTCTCTCCTTGATTTTCTGACTGACGAATTCGGAATCAGATTTAATATTCTCCAGACCAACAATGTCTTCGTCATCAGTAATCCCAAAGATTAGAGTTCCACCTGTTGTATTCGCAAAAGCACTGACACTTTTAAGCCAGCTTTTCACTTTCTTATGCTCAACTGCCTGTTTTTTGTCATATTCTGTTGCTTCTCCAAGAAGATCCTTTATCTTCATGTTCAGTCCTCCCTTCGAGTCAAATTGGACATTTCCGCAACAACAGTATTATACCATATGATATTTATTTTGTTCATACATCAGGATGGTAGCAGGAACAACCTCCATTCGCTCTGCAATCTGCCTGGTAGTTAATGATTCCCTCTAATGATAATATTTCAAATTATCGCCCGGAAGATTACTCTTAGGCTTTTCCTCAAACGGCAAAGCTACATGGAGCAGTAGCCTGCCTTGATAGAATTGACACAATCGGTATATCCCTCGCATCTTGTATAGATACGCTATTCAATCATCAGCGTAAGCATTACCTTTAGTTACTTATTTCTTTTTATTTTACAACCCCGACAATGTTCTCATAACCAAATCCACATCCTTATTTTCTAACTCTTGAATAATATGTAGATATGTCTTCTGTGTAGTTGTCATACTCGCATGTCCCAAGCGTCTCGCCACACTGGCCATAGACACCCCTGCAAATAGCAATAATATCTTCATTCGGCATCACAATATTCAAATCTCCACCCAGCAAAATACCTGATTTATCAACGGTTGCAGCCCTTGCAATATCCTCTGCTGTTTCACCTGATGCAGGAACAATAACCTCTCCACCCTTACTGTATACAGAACCCTCTTTTGCTTCTACATACGTATCCACATCTGAAATGCTGGTTTCATATTTTGTATATAATCTTCCATATAAAATAATCGGAGCCTCGGATTCAGTCAAATCACCTTTTGAATAACCACTTCCTTTACTAAACGTCATCCAACTTACGCTGTTCCCAAGTTTTTCACTCTGTAATTTGCAAAATATAACACTTACGATGAAATAGAGTTATTCCACATGATTTCGAACCATCATCAGTGTATATCCCAAAAGATTTTTCCCTTTCCACTGTGAAATATCAAATCGTCTTTCGTCTTTCACAGACAAGCCAATTCCCCATACACTATCATGTACTGCACATTCGGCAAGTATCGCATCCTTAGTTTCTAATAGCTTCTTTTTCAATATCTCTTGTTGTGAAAATTTAGCAAGTAGTCCTTCATACACTATTAACTGCCTTACACCATTCCAAATATTGTCATTATATCCTGAAACTGTCCGACCCAATTCTTTAATACGTGCTACATCATCAATTGCAAGTATTTGCTCTGCTATCGTCCCATCCCGAAAACAAACAGCCTTATGATACATCATAAATTGCTCCACTGAAGAAAATGTTTTCCCATCCACTTCAAAATATGATAAATACCAATTACTCAAAAAACCATTTTCTTCATCTGGATTATGAAAACAGATAACTTTCATGATACTGCCCCTACTTTCTGTACTGCCAGTTCTAAATCCAAGTCATGAAGACCTGCATATGCTTTTTTTAGAAAATCTACAGGAATTTTCTGAAGAATTTCTGCACTTGAAAGGTTATAATACCACTGATAATAAGCATAAAACTCACCAATCCAATCTGGCATAAATCCTGTCATTGCCTTTCCAGATTTCATATGATAATCCTCATTATCACAAAAATACTTCCACAATTCTTTTTCATCCATTGTATTTACATATGCCTGCGCCTCATCTATATATTTTCTGGTTTTACTCATCATATAGGCATTTATAAAATCTTCAGTATCTTTATCAGGGAAAGTCTCTGCTACATAGTCAAATAATCTTCCTTGATTTTCCACTACTCCCTCTAGATACGCTTCTGAATATGCTTTCATACTCATTCACCTCTTAAATCAGTGTACTAATCACATTTATCACTTTATTTGCATCCGAATTAACCAATTCTCGCATCTTTTTTCGTGCAATGTCATCTCTATAATTATATTTCTGATGGAATTCGTTATATAAAATTAAGATACACCTTTCTTTATCTCTTGTCTCTGCTTTTGTAAGTTTTTTGCACATTTTTGTCATTTTTAATAAAAATCAGTTGATATATAATCACAACAGTCAGAATTCTTTTGATAACATAATATAAGGATAGCACAGTACGAGTCCATTTATCGGTACTCACACTGTGCTATTTTTAAACAATACAACAGAACTGACGGAAAAGATCCATCCAGCTTAAGTTCATGGTCCTCTCTGATGCAGGAAATAATATACAGAATCATTTCACCCGTAACCTTTTTCAGTTAATCTCATTCAGATCATAAGGTGTGGTCTGGTATACGTAGTAGTTGAGCCAGTTGCAGTAAAGGTTATTGCTGTGGGAGCGCCATTGCAGAGATGGTCTTTGCGTGTCATCGTTCCCCGGATAATAGTTCTTCGGCATCTGAATAGGAAGTCCCTTATTTTTATCCCTCATATATTCATTATGCAGGGTATACCGGTCATACTCCGGGTGTCCCATAACGAAGATCTGCCGGCCTTCCTCCGCCATACAGAGAAGGACTCCTGCCTCCTCTGACTCTGCCAGCACTGTCAGTTCACTGCAGTTATGGATATCCTCAGAAAGAACTGCTGTATGTCTGCTGTGAGGGATCAGAAAAGTATCGTCAAAGCCTCTCACAAGTGGAACCTTGCGGTTCATTACCTTATGCTCGTAAACACCAAACAGCTTCTGTGGCAGGAGTACCTTTTTCAGTCCGTAGTGATAGTAAAGTCCTGCCTGGGCTCCCCAGCAGATATGGAACGTGGAAAAGACATGCTTTCTGCTCCAGTCCATGATCTCACACAGTTCCTTCCAGTAATCCACCTCTTCAAAAGGGATCTGCTCTACCGGTGCCCCGGTAATGATCAGTCCATCGAATTTGTTATTTTTCAGCTCATCAAATGTCTTGTAAAACTGGTTCAGATGCTGGATCGGTGTATTTAATGATACATGACTGTTCATTTTCATAAAGGAAACTGCTATCTGCAACGGGGTATTGGATAATGCCCTAAGGAGCTGCAGCTCCGTGTCCTGCTTCACCGGCATCAGATTCAGGATGCAGATACTAAGAGGACGGATATTCTGATGCATCGCCCTGTCTTCATCCATTACGAATATATTTTCATTTTCCAGTATGCCCTTCGCTGGCAGATCATTTTGTACCTTAACCGGCATTCCCTTTTCCTCCGATTTCTCTTTCTTATTCCGTTCCTTATTCTGTCAATTCTTATCTGTTAATAAAACACCCGGCCGTTTTCGAGATTTTTTCTGTATTCACATGCCTTCGCATAAAGCGTATTCGGATGAATACACTGTTTTTTCTCCGAACATTCCTTATACCTTGCACAGCAGGCAAAGGCAGCCGCCTTTGGCACATAATTTTCTATGCCATACCGGATACAATTCTCGAGGCATTTCACAAAATTCTCTGAATTCTTATCCATCCGGACAGAAAACCGTCCATTTATGTCTTCCACAGCCTCTTCAAATTCCTTTAACCCGGAGTTTCTGGAATCAACCGCCACTATATCCGGGTTTGATTTCAGAATTCCTTCCCTGATCCTGGCAAGAACTGTATTTCTACTTCCGTTCCTTTTATCTTCCACAAGATCCGGCTCATAAACACACACAGCATACGAAGAAATCCTGTTGTCTTTTCCTGGATTTACCAGCACTGACAGTGCATGCTCCGTCAGATGCAGCTCCTGCTCCAGTGCCGGGAACATCCCAGTCAGACGCTCCTGCCAGCCTTCTGACGCATCTGCTTCCACAAATTCATTTTCATTCATATTTTTATCTGACTCTTTTATATCCTTTTCGTTCAAAAGCATGATTCCATTCTCTTCCATTAAACTATAAATATTACTGTGAAACAAGTAAAAAACTCAGGAAAGCATTTTCAGAAGTTCTTCCTCTGTAATAACAGGGATTCCAAGTGCCTGTGCTTTTATAAGCTTGCTTCCTGCCGCCTCTCCTGCCACCAGGTAATCTGTCTTTTTGCTAACAGAGCCTGTACATTTTCCGCCATTATTTTCAATCAGGTCTGCGACTTCTTTTCTGCCAAGCGTCTGCAGTGTTCCCGTCACAACAATCGTCAGTCCCTTTAATTTATCACCCGCATCATTATTTTCCGGCATTTCCATAGTAAGCCCGGCGGCCTTAAGCTCTGATATGATCACCTGATTCTCCGGATCATCAAAATACTGTCTGATACACTGTGCCGTAGTATCTCCTATGTCATCAATTGCGATCAGTTCTTCATAAGAAGCCTTCTGCAGATCATCGATAGATGCGAAATGCTTCATGATCGTTCTGGCTGTATTTTTTCCTACATTTCTGATCCCCAGACCTGTCAGCAGCTTAAACGGTTCGTTTTCCTTAGATTTTTCGATTGCCTCCAGCACTTTGACCGTTCCTTTTTCTTTGCCAAATACGCCTTTCGCAATCAATTCTTCTTTATGCTCCTTCAGCTTATAAATATCTGCAAAGGTTTTCACGTATCCTGCCTTGATCAGTATATCGATGATCGAATCTCCGAGCCCCATAATGTTCATTGCATCCAAAGAGCAGAAATAGGAAATCGTTCTTGTCAGCTGTGCCGGGCAAAGTACATTCTGACAGCAGATATCTGCCATATCCTCATCCTTCACCAGGATGCTTCCACAGACTGGACATCTTTCCGGTGCCTTAAAAACCTGCTTTGGTGCCTCAACGCATCCGTTTAACTTGGGGATGATTTCCCCGCTCTTAAATATCCTGTATGCTCCTCCAAGACCTGCCTGCATTTCATTAATATAATCCTGATTATGCAGAGTTGCTCTTGATACATTCGTCCCACACAGTCTTGCCGGCTTTCCTGTGATCTGATCATGAAATACTCCGGTAAAGGTAAGCTTGCCGGTTCTGCCGACATCCACCAGGATATCGTCCATGATCACGACACGCTCTTCCGGTGGATATTTATAGGCGATATGTCCGCTTGAATATTTGCTTCCCGCCGGGAAATCATTCCGGTATCGGATTTGGTCGATTTTAATGACTGCTCCGTCAATATCGTAATCCAGCTCACCACGCATATCCCCGATCTCATCTATCGTTCTGATGATCTCCTCTGCTGTATTGCATTTTCTGTGAAAAACAACCGGTATCCCATGCCGCTGCAGGATATCCATTCCCTTGCAATGACTTTCCGTCAGCTCCTCCGGTCCCTGCTGCACATTAAATACAAACATACGAAGCCCACGCTTCTTTGTAACTCCCGGATCCAGCTGCCGCAGTGTTCCTGCCGCCAGATTTCTTGGATTGGCAGCCAGCTTCTTTCCCGCCTGTTCCTGCTCAAGATTATAGCCTTCAAAATCTTCATGGGACATGTATACTTCCCCGCGAAGCTGCAGGGAAGCATAAGGCAGATCCACTGACCGTTTCACATCCGGGATCACAAGCGCATTGGCTGTCACATCCTCACCAACCAGTCCATCTCCTCTGGTTTCTGCAAGAATAAGCCTTAAGCATCCATCTTCCTCCTTCTCATACCGAAGTGTCATGCTGAGTCCGTCTATTTTGGTCTCGACAGAAAAACTGCAGTCCGGGTGAAGGGCTTTTACCTTCTCTACCCATGCAGTAACATCTTCCTTTGTAAAAACATCTTCAATGGAAAGCATCGGCACATCATGTGTCACCTTAACACCTGCCTCGCGCTTCGCCGTGCCACCGATCTTCTGCGTCGGAGACTGTGGTGTGACCCATTCCGGATGCTCCTTCTCGGCTGCTTTCAGCTTCAGCATCAGCTGATCATAGTCATAATCACTGATCTCCGGTTCATCCTGATTATAATAGCGATCCATATGATAATTGATTGTTTTCGTAAGTTCATCGTATTCTTTTTTGTCCATTACCTCTGTTTCTATCCGATTACTATCCATTTTACTTGCAGGATTCCCTTCATTTATTTTTATTTTTCCTTCAATGCCTATTTCATAATCACTGTTTTTCTCCGTCTTTCTGTCTGCAGGCTTTCAGGTATCAAAAAGATCTTCTATTTTTATAATTCCTTATATTTACTGGTATTTTTCATGCATGAATTGTATAACATCTGTAATTCTATCCCAGTGATCTGGCGGTATTTCCCGGGTAATAAGCCTGCAAGTTCCACAGTTGCCACACGGATTCTTTTGATCGCTGTCACCTCAAATCCCAAAGCATGGGACATTCGTCTGATCTGTCTGTTGACTCCCTGGGTTAGAATGATCCGGAAGGTAAATTTCCCGATTTTCTCTACCTTACAGGGTTTTGTCCTGCGGTTCAGCTCCCTTAAGAACACACCATCTGCCATATTCTGCAGGAACTCGCCTGTAATCTCCTTATTCACCTTCACGATATATTCCTTTTCATGGTTTCCACTGCCATTCATCATCGTATGGATCAGGTCTCCGTCATTCGTAAGCAGGATCAGCCCCTCTGAATCTTTATCAAGCCGACCTGCATAGGTCACTCTCACCGGCAGCTTCACCTGCTGCGTCAGAACCTTGTCCGCATGCCGGTCTCTCTCCGTACACGTCACTCCAAGAGGCTTATAGTAAGCGTAAACCACTTTATCATTTTTCCCGGGAAGATGTTTACCATTCACCACGATCTCGTCCTCATCCGAGACCTGGAGCCCCATCACAGCCTTCTGTCCGTTTACCTGGACCCTTCCCTCTTCTATTAGCTTATCAGCATCTCTCCGTGAGCATACGCCGCAGGATGCCAGATATTTATTCAATCTTTCCTTCTGCATCATTTCCCCCTGTTTCTGTCAGATAGCTGCGGTATTTTTCCCTGTCTGCCGGATGGCATTTCACCAAAAGAAGTGTTCCCTCTTCCTTATATTCCCGCTTAAGTATCACAGCATTTTCCATAAAGTAAGAAACAATATCCCCTCTTTGAAAAGGAATCAGGAACTCTCCCTCCACCTGATCTGCATAAATCTTTTCAAGGATCTCCCCGACAAGCAGATCCAGTGATGCTTCTTCCTTTGCTGAAACAAAGAGCTTATCCCCGACTGTTCTCGGATAGGAAGCCCCCTCCCTTCTGTCCGCCTTATTATATACGGTAAGCATGGGAATATGTCCTGCGGAAAGCTCTGACAGGGTCTGCGCCGTTGTTTTCATCTGTTCCTCATAAAAGGGATCCGAATAATCCACCACCTGTATAAGCAGATCAGCATTCTCTATTTCCTCCAGCGTAGACCGGAACGCTTTCACCAGGCTGTGGGGCAGATCATGGATAAATCCAACTGTATCTGACAGCAGAAAGTCTCTGTTATCCCCGGTATTGATCCGGCGGACCGAGGTATCCAGTGTAGCAAAAAGCATATCCTTCTCAAGCACTCTCTTTTCTTCTCCGGCCGCATAACGATCCACCATGGCATTCATGATCGTTGATTTTCCTGCATTGGTATACCCGACAAGGGAAACAAGCGGCAGTCTTCCTTTATTTCTTCTGCTCCGCTGTACTTCTCTCTCCTTGGTAATTTCCTTCAGCTCACGCTGCAGTTCCGCAATTCTGTGTTCGATCTTCCGTCTGTCTAACTCCAGCTTCTTTTCTCCGGCTCCCCTGCTGCTCATGCTTCCACTGGTTCCGCCCTGCCTTGTCAGTGCTTCATGCATGCCTACCAGTCTTGGCAGAAGATACTGAAGCTTTGCTGTTTCCACCTGAAGCCTGGCTTCTCTTGTCCTTGCCCTGCTTTCAAAGATCTCCAGGATCAGTGTCGTCCTGTCCATAACCGGGACATCCAGCAGATCCTGCAGATTTCTCAGCTGGGATGGTGTCAGGGAATTGTTGAAAACAACCAGATCAGCTTCCAGCCTTACACACAGTTCCTTTAATTCCTGTACCTTGCCAGCTCCCATATAGAGCCCTTTATTCACCGTTTCCAGCCTCTGTATGACCATACCGACCGGTTCCATATAGCAGGCTTTCGCAAGACTGGCAAGCTCATCCATTCTGTGTGACATATCACCTGTTGATTCTGTGATACCCTCCTCCACTGCCGCCAGTACGACCCTTTCTGCTCTTTCCTCTGTTATTTCAACTGTATTACTGTTCCGCACTTCCTGCATGATTGTTTTCCTGTAATTCCTCGATCAATTCAAAATAATTTTCAAATGTTTTCCTGCAGCATCCAGGATTCCTGATCCCGATCTTTCCTGTTTTCAGCCCGATCAGTGAAAAGGCCATTGCCATTCTGTGATCCTCATAGGTCTCCACTTCCGTTTCTCTGATCCCATCTTCTGAAACCGGTCTGATCAGAATTCCCTTTTCCTCCGGAATCTCCTCGCAGCTGACACCCATCCTGTTTAATTCAGTGATGATCGCTTTCATCCGGTCTGATTCCTGATAGCGGATATGTTCTATATCACAGATCCTTGTTTCTGAAGCAGCAAATGGTGCAATTGCTGCCATGGTCATAGTCTGGTCAGAAAAATCCTTCATGGAAAGAGTCTGCCCCGGATACGCACTTAACAGACGGCCATCCACACAGATCCCTTTCTCTGTATCCTCCATCTTACACCCCATTTTGGAAAGCACAGATAAAAATGCAATATCTCCCTGTATGGAGTTTTCATGGACTCCATTTACAATAACACATGTTTTTAAAAGTGGAGCCATTGCATAGAAATAACAGGCTCCAGAAACATCCGGCTCGATCTCATATACCGGAACGCCAAAGGAAGCATTTCCGGACACGATGCACTTCCTTCCTTCCCTTTCCACTTCAATTCCAAACTGTCTCATCATAGCAAGTGTCATTTTAATATATGCACCTTCGCTTCTGTCTCCTTCAAGTATGACAGTCAGGCCATCTTCCTTCATGGCTGCACACATTAATAAAGCACTGGCAAATTGACTGCTGATCTTTGTATCGATCCTTACTTCCTTCTGATGAATACCGTCAGAATGCAGGGCAAAAGGAAAATGTCCTTCCTCCCCGTGGAATTCAAATGTAACACCACATGCCTCCAGCAGGGAAAGCAATGGCTCCATGGGACGCTTACACATCTGGGGTGATGCTGTCAGTTCATAATCCCCTCCAGCCATAGCCAGCATTACTGTAAGAAAACGTGCCGCAGTTCCTGCACTTCTTACATCGATGGAAGCCTTTCTGTCAGGAATCCTTCCTCCTGTTCCTTCTATTATAACTTCTTTCCTTTTCTCATTTATTTCAATATTAAATCCTAATTTAATTAAGCAGTCCAGAAAGCCACGGGAATCATCGCTGAACAGGACTCCTTTCAAATGACATGTTCCCTGTGACAGTGCTGCCAGAAGAAGTGCCCTGTTTGTGATGCTTTTAGATCCCGGCACACTTACAGTAATTTCCCGGTTCTCCTGAAATTTGGACAGCCATTTTACAGGTGCTGCTGTTTCCATTTCTCTTTCCATTTCTGTTTCTTTCCCGGATGTTTCTATCAGAGCCAGCAGCTCTTCCGGTCTGTTTATCATCGCAGCCGCTCCGGCTGCCTGCAGCTCTTCTACTGTCCGGAATCCCCATGTGACAGATACACAGTCCATTCCTGCATTTCTGGCAGTTGCAATATCCACATCAGAATCTCCCACATACAGGGCATCTTTTTCTGATACCTGTAATAACCGCAGTGCTTCCCTGGCAGTATCCGGTGCCGGTTTCTTGCGAATTCCTTCGCTTGCGCCGATTGCTACCTTCAGATATTTTTCAAAATAAAGATGATACAGGACATCCACTCCCTCCTGCATCTTGTTGGATACGATTGCCGTTTTGATTCCTTTTTTCTGTAAGCTTGTCAGAAGCTCTGCGATTCCGGGATAGAGACAGGTCTTATCATTGCAATGTTCTTCGTAATATGCTTTAAATACAGCAAATACCTCTGTAAATGTCTTTTCATCCTGATCCGGCATAAGTGCTCTCTGCACCAGCTTCTCAACACCATTTCCAACAAAATTCCGTACTTCCTCCAGTGACCGTTCTTTTTTATGATACATCCGCAGTGCATAATTTACACTGTCCTTCAGATCCTCCAATGTATTTAACAGAGTTCCATCCAGGTCAAATATAACTGCCTGATATGCTTTTTTCTCTTTAGTCTGATTTTTCATGCCTACTTCCTTTCTTACGATACACAGCTATCTGTTTAACAGCATACAATATCTTAAGTCCTTTTAAAAGAGGTTTTTATGGCTACAGTTGTAATTGATGCCGGTCATGGGGGTTCCGACTTTGGTGCTGCCTATCTTGGGCGAAAAGAAAAGGATGATACCCTCCGCCTTGCCCTTGCTGTGGGAAACATACTGGAAGAAAATGGTGTAAATGTGATCTATACAAGAACCAGTGATGTCTATACCAGCCCTGCCGGTAAAGCTGCAATGGCAAATGCCTCCGGTGCAGACTATTTTCTCTCTATCCACCGTAACTCCAGCCCCTATGATAACCAGTATACTGGTGTAGAATCCCTCGTTTATTCCAAAAACGGCATTGCAAGAACCATTGCCGAGAACATAAACCGTGAGCTTACCCGTGTAGGATTTGTCAATCAGGGGATCCAGGAACGGCCAAATCTGGCTGTCCTGCGCCGGACTGACATGCCTGCCGTCCTTGTAGAAGTCGGATTTATTAATACAGATAAAGATAACATACGTTTTGATACTCAGTTTCAGGAAATTGCCAGGGCAATTGCCAATGGATTGTTAAAGAGTATTTCCTGACATGCAGAGAACCTGCCGATGGCAGGTTCCCTGATTCTATTCGAGTGCTGGTATACCCTTCAGGATATTCTCTGTATGATGCTCCAGATAATTATCCTCTCCGCTTGTCAGACCCTCTTTCTTCATTTCTGCAATAATACGTGACACTATGAACTCTATCGTTTCCGGAATTCTTTCATCCCCAACCGGCATCTGTGACAAAGCAGTAAGCACATCTCTCAATTCTTTGAGCAGTGGGAGCTTTTCCAGTCCTCTGTGCATCCATTTATAAAAAGGCGCATAGCTCCGGTTCAGCAGATAGATCATCGCCATCGTATGCTTCATGAATTCTGCCAGTGCGATCTGTGCCGTTACTGTTTCATTTCTTCCAAGCATACGGCTGTAATTATATTGCCCGGCCTGTGCCATCAGTGCCGCTTCCCTGGCGATCTTTTTGAGTCTCACTTCCTCCGGATAATAAGAAAGCAATCCTTTTCGTATTCTCGTGAACTCTCCAAGATCATCCCTGAAAACCCTTCCGTTAGTGGCTGTACTGAGCTGATAGTCCTGTATAACCTCCCATTGTCTTCTGGATACCGGTACATCCTGCAGTCCTATGAGTTCTCCGTAGAACTCACTGATCCGGAATACACCGACTCTTTTTCTTGCCTTGGCAGAGGTTACCCTTGTGACTCCCATAAAGGTGTGCGGCAATTCATCATAGGCCTGCTGCAGCTCTTCACCGATCTCATCATATACCTGATCTGTCAGCCAGAGGCAGAAGCCCGGGCCAAAATCATGATCTCTTGATACTTCATCATCATATCCAAAGCATTCCGATCCTTCTCCTACCAGTCCTGCTGCGATCACACCCTCATATGCCGGAAACCTTGTCCTGATCATAGGGATACCATATTCTTCATAAAAGGCCTGACACAGCTCCATTCCCTTTTCAAAGCTGCGGTTTCTGATCAGTGCATTTTTCTGCTCCTGGATAACTGCATGCAGGTTTTGTAATGTAATTTCGTATGCCTGGTTTCTTCCTGATGTCCTCTCAATCTCAAGAAGTGCCAGCTTATAAAACCTGGCGGATTCCTCAAGCTCCCCTGTCAGATACAGTACCTCACCCATTGCCGACAGTGCACCGCTGTAATGATAATCTCTTTCTTCATCCATTTCGTACAGGGATATCGCTCTTTTCAGATGATCCATGGCTTCTTCATAGCGGAGCAGCTTAATCTCCGCCAGTGCCAGATTCGTATAGATCGCTGCCACCTCTGTCCTGGCACCCTGATACTGACTGGCAACAGAGAGTGCCCTTTGCAGACAGTCACAGGCACTTTCATCGTCCTCTGTCTGCTGGAAAAGAAGACTCATGCCCTGATACAGCTCTACATATCTGAAATCATTATAAGCTATGCTTCCCTCATAAATCCCTTTGACCTCCTGATAGGCTCTCATGGCATCCGAAAGAAGCCCGGCCTCTCTGTATGCATCTGCTACATGAAGAAGCGTAGCTGCATAGGGAATTGTCCCTTTCATTCCCATTCCCTGCAAAAGCAGGAGAACCTGCTGACAGTATTCCACCATCTTTTCAAATTCTCCTGTTCCTCCATAATAGCTGATCAGTTCATTCATCAGCGTGATCACTGCACGCCTGTCACCTTCCTCAGCTGCCTCTTCCATTTTTTCTCTTAAATAGCCTTCTACCAGGTCGGTTCTGCGGTTTTCAATCAGAGAATCCAGCTGCGACAATACTAATTCCACATTCATATTTCTGCCTCCATTCACTTCTCTTCACTTTTCCCACCCTCATAATATGCAAAACGATTTTTTCCACTCTTTTTTACCGTATACATAGCAGAATCTGCACACTCGATTAATTCCTCCAGTGTAGAAGCATCCTTTGGGAAGGATGCAATTCCAATACTGCCTCCAACTCTTCTGAATTCTCCAGCCAGAGAAAACGGTTTGGAAAACAGCTCCTTGCACTGCATTGCCGTCTTATCTACGATCTTACTCTGTATACTCTGGATTATAATGATAAATTCATCACCTGCATAGCGGTAAGGCATCAGAATCTGTGAATGAAGCATCTTCATCCTTGCTGCCAGCTCCCGCAGTGCATCATCGCCTGCCGCATGTCCATAAGTATCATTGATCTTTTTAAATTCATCAATATCGATCATAAAGATCGTACACGGTGTGCCATTCCGGATCAGTTCCTCCAGATCTGTCATCAGCTTGCTTCTGTTGGGGATCCCTGTCAGGAAATCATGATTGGAAGCATTTTCCATAATCCCTCTTGCCTCCTCCAGTTCCCTGTACAATCTCCTTCTGCGCAGATTATCGACCAGTGAAACCAGCACTACCACAAGAAGCATACCTATCAGGATACCGCCCGGTATCAGCACCTCTTTATTTCTCTGGAAAAAGGGCTGACGATAATTAACGATCTTTGTTCCTTCCGGAAGCATCTTCATGTCAAGACCATAGGCTTTCATAACCAGCTCATCTACACAGTAAATGTTCGGACTGGCACCCACTACTCCGATCTCACCGCTGTTCTTCCCATTGATGATATCCATTGCCATGCCGGCAGCTTCTTCTCCTGATTTTCTCATAGAAACAACATTGCCACCAAGAAGTCCTTCCCCGATCCCCTCTTCCATCATCCGGAATACCGGAACCGCGGCCGCTCCGGTGATCAGTTTTACTGCCTCCCTGCTTGAATACTGCTTTCCACTTTCGTCTTCCGTCATGCAGATATAAATCAGTATTGTTCCCTTTCCAAGCTGTCTGATCTTCCCCTTCAGCTGCATAGTACTCAGTTCAGATGCATTGATCTCAGAAAATGTAAGCTCCGGAAACTTTTCTTCACAGGCGAAAAACTGTTCTCTGATAGTCCTTCCTGTCACACTGTCATCCAGAATAGCTACTACCTTCTTCGCATCAGGCAGAAGTGTTTTCGCAAAGACAATGTTTTTTTCGACTGACAGCTTTTCTATAACACCAGTTATCAATGGATCCTCTGACATTTCATAAGCAAGCTGTTCATTATTGACTCCTTCATATACAAGGGGAATTTCTGCAAACAGCTCCTCCCTGTACTTCTGTGCAAAAAGAAGGGCTGCATCATCTCCCAGAATGATCACATCATAAGGTGCTACCTTGCTGAGTCTGTATTTCAGTCCCTCATAAAATAACTGTTCACTCGTTTCGTCACTGACACGCTTGGTATCCATGAACTCATAGTCTACCACTGCTTCATCACTGACTCCCGCCTGAATACCCTCTATCTGGGACTGTACCGTATCCCACCCATAATTATAAGAACTGATAAAAAGGATTCTCCCCTCTGCGCTTTCTTTTCTGTTTTCTTCAGCCTGGACGCTGATACCTCCAAACACAAGTGACAGCAGAAGACAATATAACAGAATTTCAGTGATCCGTCTTCTCATTCTGATCCCCCTCTTTTTCTTATACATTTACACTTGCAAGCATATCTTTGCATCTAGTACTATAGTATCACTTTCCAGTATTTTATTCAATTTGGAAACCCCTTATTTTATCAGTTTTCTCCAAAAATTTTCCTGCATAGCTTCAGACTGCCTGCTATGACTGCATCCATGTCATAATACCGGTATTCTCCAAGCCTTCCGCCAAAGATCACCTTTTCTTCCTTATCAGCCAGTTTTTTGTATTTTTCATAAAGGGTGTTATTTTTTGTGTCATTTACCGGATAATATGGTTCATCCCCTTTTTTCCACTCAGAAGAATATTCTCTGCTGATCACGGTCTTAGGCAGATCATCTCCCTTTTCATCTTTTCCAAACTCAAACCATTTATGCTCAATGATCCTTGTATAGGGTGTTTCTCTGTCAGTATAATTTACAGCAGCATTTCCCTGAAAATTAATCTGATCCAGAAGCTCCGTTTCAAAACGCACGCTTCTGTATTCCAGTGTCCCAAAGCAGTAGTCAAAATAAGCATCCACAGGACCAGTATAGATAACCTGATCCGCCAGACCGTTCCAGTGCTCCCTGTCTTCCAGATAATCCTCACGCAGCCTGACCTCAATGCCTTCAAGCATATTCTGCACCAGCCTCGTATACCCTCCAATCGGAATCCCCTGATACAACGCATTAAAATAATTATTATCAAAGGTAAAACGTACCGGCAGACGTTTGATGATAAATGCCGGCAGCTCACTGCATGGACGTCCCCATTGCTTCTCCGTATATCCCTTGATCAGCTTTTCATAAATATCGGTTCCTACCAGAGAGATTGCCTGCTCTTCCAGGTTCTTCGGCTCTGTGATATGGGCCTCTCTCTTCTGCTCCTCAATCTTCTGTGCGGCTTCCTCTGGTGTTACCACACCCCACATTTTATTAAAGGTATACATATTAAAGGGAAGACTGTACAGCTCCCCCTTGTAATTAGCCACCGGACTGTTGGTAAAGCGGTTAAAGTCTACATATTTTGTCACATAGTCCCATACCATCCTGTCATTGGTATGAAAAATATGTGCACCATACCGGTGTACATGGATTCCTTCTATATCCTCTGTGTAAACATTCCCGGCAATATGATCTCTTTTATCAATAACAAGCACCTGTTTTCCTGCTTTTCTGGCTTCACAGGCAAATACGGCACCGAAAAGTCCCGCTCCAACTACCAGATAATCATACATTCTCTGAGCGTCCCCCTTTATTCTTCATTCTGATATCATATTTTACCACATTTACCGGATAAGGGCAAAAAAATTGCCGTCCCTGCCAGATATCTGGCAGAGGCGGCACAGGCATAGTCATCAGATCCTCTCTGATCCTTTTATTTTCCGAAATGGAATAATCCTTTTTTCTCATAGGGCTCACTGCTGTCTGAAAGAAGCCTGTATCCGATTCCTTCGATCTCTTTCCCAAGGAGTGGAATATCCAGTTCTTCCTCACTGATCACTACAGTTTCTCCGGCTTTGGCAGAGGAAGTCACCTTCTTTACCTTTGCCACCTTTCTGATCAGATCGTTCATATGTGCTTCGCACATGCTGCAGGCCATTCCATCGATTTTTAATGTTGTCTTTATCATGATCCTCTCTCCTTTTCTACAGGCAAGTGTACTCCTGCCCATTGTTCTTTTCAAGGAGTATCACATGTTACTTTACATGAAATGCTTTCATTCCCGGATATACTGCGCTGCTGCCCAGTTCCTCTTCAATACGGAGTAACTGGTTGTACTTGGCAACTCTTTCTGAGCGGCTGGGTGCACCGGTCTTGATCTGACAGGTGTTTAATGCCACAGCAAGGTCAGCGATCGTCGTATCTGCTGTTTCACCGGAACGGTGGGAGCTGATCGCCGCATAGCCTGCTTCATGTGCCATCTTGATCGCTTCCAGTGTCTCAGAAACAGAACCGATCTGATTTAACTTGATCAGAATGGCATTACCGGCACCAAGTGAGATTCCCTTGGAAAGTCTTTCTGTATTGGTCACAAAAAGGTCATCTCCGACAAGCTGTACCTTATCACCCAGTCTCTTTGTCAGCTTCTGCCAGCCTTCCCAGTCCTCTTCATCCAGACCGTCCTCGATGGAAATGATCGGATATTTCTCACAAAGGTCTGCCCAGTGCTCGATCAGTTCCTCATCCGTATATTCTGTACCGGCCTTGGGAAGCTTATAATAGCCCTTGCCCTTCTCACTCTTCCATTCAGAAGATGCAGCATCCATGGCAATCTTAAAATCTCTGCCAGGCTCATAGCCTGCCTTCCTTACTGCCTCCAGAATTGTTTCGATTGCCTCTTCATCAGACCTAAGAGCCGGTGCAAATCCACCTTCATCTCCTACTGATGTAGCAAGTCCTCTCTCCTTTAAAATAGAAGCCAGCGCATGGAATACCTCTGCACACCACCGCAGACATTCCTTAAAGGAAGGAGCTCCTACCGGCATGATCATAAATTCCTGTACATCAAGTCCGGAAGACAGTGCATGACATCCTCCGTTGATAATATTCATCATGGGAACCGGCAGTCTGTTCCCGGAAATACCGCCAAGGAAACGATACAACGGAATATCCAGGGAAATGGATGCTGCTCTTGCACATGCAATGGATACTGCCAGAATCGCATTGGCACCCAGCTTCGATTTATCCCTTGTTCCATCTGCTTTGATCATTGCCTGGTCTACTGCATAGATGTCAGATGCATCCATGCCACAGAGTACCTCATTGATTGTTGTATTGATATTCTGAACAGCCTTCTGCACGCCCTTCCCCAAATATCGTCCCTTATCTCCATCACGCAGTTCAAGTGCTTCAAATTCACCTGTAGAAGCACCACTTGGTGCTGTTCCTCTTCCTACGGTTCCGTCAGCCAGTGTCACTTCCGCTTCAACGGTAGGATTTCCTCTTGAGTCTAATATTTCTCTTCCGATAACTTTTTCAATTTCCAGGTAATTCATCCCTGCTGTCTCCTTTCTGTAAATGAAGATACTCCCTGCCGGAAGGTTTTTCTTCCGGTGGCTTCTGATTCAGCAGCTCAGAGCCGATGGGAGTCTTCCATGATTTATTCGCAAGTTAGTTGTATCTAACTCTTGAACTATTATACAAAAAGGATTTCTGCAAAACAAGAGTTTTTAATGAGAGCTTTTCTCAGATTCTTCCATATTTATTTCAGAGGATCCTTATAGAATTCGCGGAAGGTTGTATAGCCGTCTTTCGTAAGCTGTTCCTTCTGGAATTTTTTATTCTTATTCATCCTGACAACAAGCACCTGAGTTCCTGATTTTCTCTCCTCCTGTGCTGCTGCGATCACCTTGCACAGCTCTTCCTTTGCCACACCCTTCTCGATCAGGAAAGCTGCCTTCTCAGGCTGGGAAGGTACCTTAAATCCATTCTCCATAAGAAGCAGGATGATTCTTTCAAATCCAATGGAAAAGCCGCAGGCGGGAACATCATTTCCTGTAAATTTACCTACCATCCTGTCATATCTGCCGCCGCCACCACAGCTTCCGCCAAACTGCGGCATTGCGATCTCAAAAATCGTGCCGGTATAATAAGACATTCCTCTAACCAGAGTTGGATCAAATACAAGTTCAAAATCAGCACTCTTGGTAGAATTTACACTTTCCATGATCTCCTGAAGGCTTTCCCTTACTTCCTCATCCAGGAAATCACCAAGCTTTTTTGCAAGATAGGCAAGACCATTTTCAGAAGCCTCCATACCCCTGAACAACTCCAGGTATTTATCAACACTTTCCTTGGCGAAGCCATCTTCAAGAAGCTCCGCTTCTACTCCTTCAAGTCCGATTTTGTCCATCTTGTCAAGGGTAATAAACACATGATCATAGCTTTCTTCTGCAAATCCACTGTAGGCTGCCATAGCCTTCAGGATCCTTCTTTCATTGATCCTGATCTGGAATCCTGAAAATCCAAGCCTGCCAAGAGTCGTTGTCGTAGCCAGGATCAGCTCGATCTCTGCCAGGTTGGAGGGTTCTCCCAGAATATCAATATCACACTGCATGAACTGACGGTAACGGCCACGCTGCGGTCTGTCAGCACGCCATACATTTCCCATCTGCAGAGCCTTAAAGGGTGTCGGAAGTTCATTGGCATGTGCAGAGTAATACCGCACTAACGGAACAGTAAGATCATAACGGAGACCTCCGTCCACCAGATCCTTCTCTTCCTTTGCTGCTTCAAGATTCAGCTTCTCTCCACGCTTTAATATTTTAAAGATCAGCTTCTCATTCTCTCCACCCTGCTTATTGGTCAGATTCTCTATATTCTCCACACAGGGGGTCTCAATGGAAGTAAATCCAAATTTACCATAGGTCTCCTTGATCACACCGATCACGTAATCTCTGATCTTCATTTCCTCCGGCAGAATATCCTTCATACCGGTTACCGGTTTCTTACTAAGTGCCATAATCCGGCCTCCCTTTTCTTTTATACTTTGATAGATGATACCCCGTAATTTTACACTGTTTCCAGATGCTTTGCAACCTTGCGCTTTCTTTTTTTCTATATTATAATAACAAATGCTTACATCAGAGGAGGAAACTATTATGTCATTTGAGTTTGTGAAAAAATTGCCAACTCCAAGCGAGATCAAGGAGCAGTATCCTGTTCCTGAAAAGCTTGTTGCGTTAAAGAAAGAAAGAGATCAGGAGATCCGTGATGTACTCACCGGAAAAAGCAATAAATTTCTTGTGATCATTGGTCCCTGCTCCGCAGACAATGAAGATGCTGTCTGCGACTATGTCAGCCGCCTTGCAAAGGTCAACGAAAAGGTAAAGGATAAACTGATCCTGATCCCCAGGATCTACACCAATAAGCCCCGTACCACCGGTGAGGGCTACAAGGGGATCGTGCATCAGCCGGATCCTGAAAAAAAACCAGATCTTCTGGCAGGCCTGATCGCCATGCGTAAGATGCAGATTCATGCCATGGATGTTTCCGGTCTTACTGCTGCTGATGAAATGCTCTATCCCGAGAACTGGAGATATGTTTCCGACATTCTTTCCTATGTGGCCATTGGCGCCCGTTCCGTAGAGGATCAGCAGCACCGTATGACCGTCAGCGGTTTTGATGTGCCTGCCGGCATGAAAAATCCTACCAGCGGAGATCTTACCGTTATGCTGAATTCTGTTTATGCAGCCCAGCATCCCCATACCTTTATCTACCGTGGATGGGAGGTAAATACAACCGGTAATGACCTTGCCCACACCGTTCTGCGTGGTGCCACCAGTAAGCATGGCCAAAACCTTGCCAACTATCACTACGAAGACCTGAATCTGCTGCTGCAGCTTTATAATGAAAGGGATCTGAAGAATCCTGCTACGATCATTGATTCCAATCACAGCAATTCTTCCAAGCAGTACAAGCAGCAGATCCGTATTATCAAGGAGGTTATGCACAGCCGTAAGCTCAGTTCCGATATCCATAACCTCGTTAAGGGTGTCATGATCGAAAGCTATCTGGTAGAAGGCAGCCAGAAGGTAGGCGAGGGTGTCTATGGAAAATCCATTACCGATCCCTGCCTTGGCTTTGAAGATTCTGAGCAGCTTATTTATGATATTGCTGAATATGAATAATCTGACACGACTTCTCTTTTAAAGAAGCATCTTTACCCCATCTGCTACCAGCAGGGGATTTACATAGCATTCAAGAAAGCAGCCCATCACTGTGATGAACAGGATCCACAAGAGGATCAACAGCAGTGAAATGAGCTGCTTTTTCCGTCCTGTGTATATCGGCCATATGCAGCCTTCCGGTGCCCTTGAAATGCAGCTTATCTGATAACAGAAGCAAAGCAGCAGAAAAAAGGCCGGCAGCAGGAGCAGCTGGTGCGGGAACAGTAGTACGATCAGGAACAGCACTCCCCTGCCTCCGTAAGCCAATACTGTTCCAGAGAAAAGAAGCCCTGCCAGGAAGCCTTTCATTACAGTGTAAAGCCTGATTGCCAGAAAACCAAAGCATGTGGTAGAAAGAAGAAGCAGACAGGCTGCAGGACGTAATCTCCTTGGTAATTCATATTTAAGAAACTGTCCCTTATCCAGTTTTCCATAACTCATCTCAAGAAGGACACTTTTTCTGAAAAATGTCTCTGTGCCTGCAGCACCGTGTCCTGTGAAGTACATGAACAGAATGCCTGCCAGGATTCCAGCCAGAAAATAAAGCAGACAGCTTCTGTAAAGCCGCCTTCGTTTGATATATTCCATCCGTTCCCGCATATTTCTTCCCCTTCTTTTCCGATCTCATATGTTTGTCTAATATATGAAAAACAGACAGCACATATACCTATGCACTGCCTGTCTCTTTTATCCTGCAATTTTCCTTTATCTTACATATTTTTCTTTATAGGCCAGGATCGCAGATACTGTCTTGGAATCCTCAATCGTTCCATCAAGGATCATCGAAATAAGTTCATCCAGATCGTACGCTTTCACCGTCACAAACTCATCCTCATCCAGATGCTGTTTTCCAGGTGTCAGACCTGTTGCCACATAAATATCGATCTTTTCATTACAAAAAGCCACTGTAGTCCTGATGCGGAGAAGCAATTCTATTTTTTCTGCATGATAGCCGGTTTCCTCTGTCAGTTCACGAAGTGCTGCCTGATCTGTCGGCTCATTTTCTCCATTCAGTCCGCCTGCCGGAATCTCCAGTGTATAACGATCCAGTGCATTCCTGTACTGGCGTACCATGATAAGACGTCCCTTATCATCCACTGGAACCACCGCTGCTGCACCCTTATGTTTGATAAAATCCCACTTAACAATATTTCCATTCGGAACCTTAATCGTGTCCTGATAATAATCAATAATGGCACCCTTCTGCACAAGATCCCTGGACAATCTCTGAAATTCTTCCATGATAAATGATCTACGCCTCTTTCAACAGTTTTTCTACACTGACAATCTTTACGCAAAGGACAAACAGGTCTGTCGCCATTGCCAGTTCTTCTGGTGTCGGGAAGCTGGGTGCCAGACGGATATTGCTGTCCTTTGGATCCTTCTTATAGGGGTAGGTTGCACCGGCGCCTGTCAGTACCACACCTGCCTCCTTACACTTCTCAACGATCTTCTTTGCACAGCCCTCCAGTGCATCAAAGGAAATGAAATAGCCACCCTTAGGTTCTGTCCAGGAACCTATGCCAAGACCATTCAGTTCACTTTCAAGTACATGGAACACCGCCTCAAATTTAGGACGCAGGATTGCTGCATGCTTCATCATATGTGCTTTCATTCCCTCTGCGTCTTTAAAATATCTTACATGACGCAGCTGATTGACCTTGTCATAACCGATCGTCTGAATCGTCATAAATTTTTTAATGAAATCAAGATTGGCTTTTGATGCAGCCAATGCTGCAATACCACTTCCCGGGAAAGTAACCTTTGAGGTAGAGCAGAATTCATATACCATATCCGGGTTACCTGCTTTTTCACATTCTGAAATGATATCTAACAGAGTATCCTTTTTTTCTTCGTACAGATCATGGATCACATAGGCATTGTCCCAGTAAATACGGAAGTCCTTTGCTGCCGGCTTCAGTGCTGCAAACCGCTTTACCGTCTCATCGGAATAAGTATATCCCTGCGGATTAGAGTACTTTGGTACACACCAGATTCCCTTGACTGCCGGATCCGTATTTACCAACTCCTCTACCATGTCCATATCAGGTCCATCCTCTGTCATGGGCACATTGATCATTTCTATCCCGAACTGCTCGGTAATCGCAAAATGTCTGTCATATCCGGGAACAGGACAGAGAAACTTCACCTTATCTAACTTACACCAGGGTGTTTCTCCCATCACACCAAATATCTCAGACCTTGCCACTGTATCATACATAATATTCAGGCTGGCATTTCCAAATACGATAACATTATCTGCCGAAACCCCCAGAACATCTCCGATCAGCTTTCTTGCTTCCGGTATACCATCCATTATACCATAGTTTCTGCAATCAACGCCCGCTTCCGTCTTAAATATGGAGTCAGCATTCAGAACATTCATAAAATCCATTTCCATATCGAGCTGTGAAGCTGCCGGTTTTCCTCTCGACATATCCAGTTTAAGTTCTTTGGCCTTTGCCTCTTCATATTCCTTATTCAGCTGCTTCTGTAAAGTCAGAAGTTCTTCTTTACTTAAATCTTTGTACGCCTTCATATAAGATCTCCTTTGCATAAACTAAGTCGTATCTTTGGATAATTGTATACAATCCAATTGCCACGATATATTGTACTATAGAGGATAAAATACAGCAAGTATTTTTTTGAAAACATTCTGCTCCTCTTCAGCTGTTTCCCCTTTTCTGTACATACACAAGAAAAAAGGGTCTGGCATAACATGCCAAAACCCTTTTCAATTACTTATTTTGCATAATCAATTACTCGGCTCTCGCGAATTACATTGACCTTAATCTGTCCGGGATATTCCATTTCAGCTTCAATCTTCTTGGAAATATCTCTTGCCAGCAATACCATATCAGAATCACTGATCTGGTCTGGAACTACCATTACACGAACCTCTCTACCAGCCTGAATAGCAAAAGACTTATCTACACCTTTAAAATTGTTTGTTATATCTTCTAACTGTTTGAGTCTGCTTGTATATGTCTCAAGCGTTTCTCTTCTTGCGCCCGGTCTTGCAGCGGATATTGTATCTGCAGCCTGTACAATACATGCAATTAATGACTGGGGCTCTACATCACCATGATGCGCCTCAACGGCATTGATCACAATTGCGGATTCCTTATACTTTCTGCAAAGGTCTACGCCAAGCTGAATGTGGGAACCTTCCATCTCATGATCCACAGCCTTACCAATATCATGCAGCAGACCTGCACGCTTGGCAACTCTGACATCAAGTCCCATTTCTGCAGCAAGCAGTCCTGACAACTGTGCCACTTCGATGGAATGCTTTAATGCATTCTGACCATAGCTTGTTCTGAACTTCATCTTACCAAGGAGTTTGATAAGTTCAGGGTGAATACCATGCACACCTACTTCAAGGGTAGCTGCCTCACCTTCCTCTTTGATCATCACTTCTACTTCTTTTTGCGCCTTTTCAACCATCTCTTCAATTCTTGCCGGATGGATTCTTCCATCCACGATGAGTTTTTCAAGGGCAATTCTTGCCACCTCACGGCGAATCGGGTCAAAACCTGATAAAATAACGGCTTCCGGTGTATCATCAATGATCAGATCCACACCTGTCAGTGTTTCGAGAGTTCTGATATTTCTTCCCTCTCTTCCGATGATACGGCCCTTCATTTCGTCATTCGGAAGCTGGACAACAGAAATTGTAGTTTCTGATACGTGATCTGCTGCACATTTCTGAATCGCGTTAACTACATATTCCTTTGCTTTTTTGTCTGCTTCTTCTTTAGCACGGCTTTCCATTTCCTTGATCATGACAGCCGTTTCATGTTTCACTTCATCTTCAACAATTTTAAGTAAATACTCTTTTGCCTGTTCGGAGGTTAAACCTGAGATTCGTTCCAGTTCCTGTATTCTCTGCTCGTTCAGCTTTGAAATTTCTTCCCGCTGCTTTGCAAGTTCTTCCTCCCTTGCAGCCAGCCCGGCCTCTTTCTTTTCGATCGCATCTGATTTCTTATCGATGGCTTCTTCCTTCTGCTGGACTCTGCGCTCATAACGCTGTGCTTCGGCACGACGTTCCTTGATCTCCTTGTCCAGTTCGTTCTTGGTACGAATGGACTCCTCCTTGACCTCAAGAAGAGATTCACGCTTTTTGGTTTCAGCAGTTTTCAGAGCTTCATCAATAATCTCCCTTGCCTTATCTTCTGCACTTCCGATCTTAGCTTCTGATACTTTCTTATGGTATGCAGATGCCAGAAACCAGGTGACAGTAGCGGCAATAATCAGGGTAACGACTACTGCTATCAAAACTTGCACCATTTACAGGAGCACCTCCTTATTAAATTTTCATTGTACGCTTATCTATATAGAATGTATGTAGAAACATTCTAGCAACAAATTTACAACACTTAAATTTTAAACTTAAATCGTTGTGCTGTCAAGTAAAAGTGCACATCGGATCGTATCAACCTGAAATCCTTTTCTGTACAAAAGTGCTGAAAACTTCTGTTTTTCTTCAAAAGTAGCCTCATTCGGGACAAAATTTTTCTTATGCATCAGATTCAGGATCTGTTCTTTTTCAAGTTCTGTTCTGTCCTCTCCTGCCTTCTCTTCATAAACCTCCCCGGCAAGCTCAATAGAAATTCCCTTCTGTACAAGATCCCTGAGGATCCTGCTTCTGCTCCTGCTCTCCTTATGATATTCAATATAATCTTCTGCATACTGTCTGTCATCTATATAATGGTAGGATCTGACATAATCAAGTGCCTGCTCTATGATTTCCTCCGGATAATCACCCGCCTTCAGTTTGTCATAAAGCTGTTTTTCGGTATAGCTTCGGTTTTTAAGCAGATTCATAGCCCGCAGCTTTGCCCTTCTTGGCAGAAGATTCTCCATAATATCCCTGTAGGCTTCTTCTGTTATTTCCTGTCCCTCTTTCAGCCCGTAAGAACGCAATTCGCCTTTGTATAATACAAAGGCGAATGTTTCATCAACACTGACCAAAACCCGGGATTTCGCTATCTCCCTGATTGCAGTAACGGTCATGAGCTATTCCTCTTCCTTGACTTCTGTGGCAGGTGTCTCTCCAATATGGAAATGCTCACGTACCTTCTCCGCTACTTCCTCACAAATGTCTGGATGCTCTTTCAGATAGATCTTGGAATTCTCTCTTCCCTGTCCGATCTTATTTCCCTCATAAGCGTACCACGCACCACTCTTGTTAATGATACCCACATTAGATGCCAGATCCAGCACATCTCCCACATAGGAAATACCTTCCCCAAACATGATATCGAATTCTGCTTCCTTAAACGGAGGTGCGATCTTATTCTTCACCACTTTGACTCTGGTCCTGTTTCCGATCACTTCACCACCCTGCTTCAGGGATTCAATCCTTCTGACATCCATCCTGACTGAAGAATAGAACTTCAGTGCACGCCCGCCGGTCGTAGTCTCCGGATTGCCGAACATCACACCAACCTTCTCGCGGAGCTGGTTGATAAATACAACCGTACAGTTGGACTTACTGATCACTGCAGTCAGCTTACGCAGTGCCTGGCTCATCAGTCTGGCCTGCAGACCGACATGGGAATCTCCCATATCACCATCAATCTCAGCCTTCGGTACAAGGGCAGCTACTGAGTCAACAACAACAATATCAAGGGCACCGGAGCGTACCATGGTCTCTGTGATCTCCAGTGCCTGTTCACCATTGTCAGGCTGTGAAATATACAGATTATCCACGTCTACACCGATATTCTTCGCATATACAGGATCCAGCGCATGCTCAGCATCAATAAACCCGGCAATACCGCCTGTCTTTTGCACCTCTGCAATCATGTGCAGGGTAACCGTCGTCTTACCACTGGATTCCGGTCCATAGATCTCAATGACCCTTCCCTTGGGAATACCACCAAGGCCAAGGGCAATATCAAGGCTCAGGGATCCTGTAGGGATCGTTTCTATATTCATCTGTGCCGCCGGATCTCCCAGCTTCATGACAGCTCCCTTACCGAACTGCTTCTCAATCTGTCCAAGGGCAGCGTCCAATGCCTTCAGCTTTTCGTTCTTTTCCATAAAATAAGTTCTCCTTCCAGAAGGAACGTCTGTTCTTATTCAAGAGTATACCAAACATTTGTTCCTGTCAATCCTAATTTTGTTTTCTTTTCTTATATCCTTATTCTATCATATTACGAGTCCCAAAAAACTCCCTCAATGGCATCTCTCCCCTCTTTTCTGATCGCTTTGGATGTTTGGCAGAAGATGCCGGATATGCAAAGCAGATATTTGATGGCGGATCCCTGTGATCCCGGATCCGATTACTGCTTTATATTACCATAAAGCCATGCTTTTCGCAAGAAACGGATATCAAAAAATAATGCGCTTCCTGGCAGATCAGGAAGCACATTATTTTTTAATCAGAACTGTTTTGTAAACTTCTCATAGTCCTTATAGGTAACGGTTGCCCAGCCGTCATCATAATTGATTCCGACCTCCATTCCAAGTGGTGTATAGAAGATGATCAATGAATTTTCATTTGTCAGATATTCTCTGATCTGCTGATCTGAATAATAGTTAAGTCCATTGATCTCACCATTCTGTTCCTCACAGCGTTTTCTGAAATCAATGGCAAACTCATCATCAATATCAAGGATACCGGTATTACCCACAGGAAGCCCTGTCTGCAGGTCAAAATTCATGGAAACGATGACAGCCCCTATCATGGAATCATTCAGTATCCCCCGTTCCTGGAATGCAACACTCAGAATATCCTCATCCATATAGGTAACATAGCATTCACTCTGATATTCAAAGGAGTCCCCATCTTCCATGAGATCTGCAACGGCAGTGATATATTCATCCGTTGCTGTGACTTCTTCATAAAGCTTCCGGTTGATCTCTTCCACATTCGGAATATCACCGGTCACTACTGGATATGTAATGATAAGCCTTGCCTCTGCCCCTTCAGGACAGTCATAATCTTCCTTATCAAATTCCTCAAGCTCCACTTCATAGGACAGATCATCCCTGATATCCTGCTCAAAGTCATAATACTCCTCATCACTGTCACCATTCAGGAAATCTTCTATATCATACCCCTCCATATCGTCAGAGTCTCCGGTGATTCCCGCACGCCCTGCTGTTGTCCTCTCTATTCCTTCGATCACTGTAGCAAGCTGGTAAACACTCGCCACAAATGCGATCCACAGGATCACAACACCAAGTACTAAAAGCATACTGACACCAATAATTTTTCCGGTCGTCCATTTCTTTTTCAAATCAATCCCTCCTGTACCTGAGAATCCGGTTCTTCTGAAAGTATGGCAATAAGCAGCTTAAGTGCTGCTGTTACCGCCTGTCTGCGGATACTTTCCCTGTCACCATGGAAGATTTCCCTTCTGACAGTTATCCTGCCCCTCAGACAGCATCCGAGATAAACAAGTCCTACCGGCTTTTCCTTTGTTCCTCCGGAAGGTCCTGCTATACCGGTAGAAACAAGAGCTGCATCCGCCCCTGCATTTTTTGCAGCTCCCGCAGCCATTTCATATGCAGTCTGTTCACTGACTGCACCATAATTTCTCAGGGTTTCGCCTTTAACCCCAAGAAGCTTTTCCTTGGATTCATTGGCATAGGTAATGTAGCCCTCCCTGTAAATCTCTGAAACACCGGACACATTGATCAGAGTTGCTGCGATGAGCCCACCTGTACAGGATTCTGCCGTAGTTACCGTATACCCTTTTGCAAGCAGCTTTTCTACTGCTGTTTCTTCCAGTGTCATTATTTCTGTTCCTTCAGTACATCTTTATTCTTGATCAGATAATCAATCAGTGATACGACTGTGAGGATCACTGCGATCCAGGTTATGATCGTTGTCAGAAGCTGCAGTGCCTGGATGTTGGCGATCATCAGACAGACTGCGATCATCTGGAAGGTCGTCTTGAACTTGCCCCAGTAGCTTGCTGCGATCACAACTCCATTATCTGCTGCGATCAGACGGAAGCCACTGATCGTAAATTCCCTTGCAATAATAATAACTACCATATAGGAAGGGATCCTGCCAAGCCCGGTCAGGCAGATCAGGGCAGAACACACAAGCAGCTTATCTGCCAGCGGATCCATAAACTTTCCAAAGTTAGTGACCAGATTGTATTTTCTGGCGATCTTTCCATCCAGAAGATCTGTCAGGCTGGCTACAATAAAGATACCAAGGGCGATCCAGTTGTCTGCCGGAATACCAGGTACTAAAAGGAATACCAGGAAAAAGGGAATCAGAATCACTCTGAATATTGTCAGTTTGTTAGGTAAATTCATAACTTGCTCTCCTCTTTATTCTTCTATAATCTCACCGATCAGGTCATATTCATTGGCTCCTGTCACGCGCACCCTTACAAAATCACCGCTCATCAGTGACCAGTCCGTATCCACAAACAGATAGCCATCTACCGAAGGAGCGTCCTTATAGGTTCTTGCCACATAAACATCCTCCTCAGCAAGCTTTCCTTCGATCATGACTGTCAGCTCCCTGCCCTTCATGTTCTCTGCCGCTTCAAAAGCGATCTCCTGCTGGAGCTCCATCATTTCCTGCTGCCTTCTGAGCTTAATTTCTTCCTCCACCTGGCCATCCATGACAGCCGCCGGTGTTCCCTCCTCCGGTGAATAGGTAAAGGCTCCCAGCCTGTCAAACTCCATACGGTTGATAAAATCCATGGTTTCTGTAAAATCTTCTTCTGTCTCTGTAGGGAATCCGGTAATAAAAGTAGTCCTGATGCAGATATCCGGGATCTCTTCCCGCAGATGGTCTACCAGTGCTTCAATCTGCGCCGTATCTGTTCTTCTGCCCATCAGCTTCAAAATCCTGTCAGTGCCGCTCTGGATCGGAATATCCAGGTAATGACAGATCTTCGTCTGCCTCTTCATCACATCGATCAGCTCCTGTGTGATCTCCTCCGGATAACAGTACATGATCCGGATCCAGATAAGCCCTTCTATTTCACAAAGCCTGTCAAGAAGCTCCGGCAGTTTTTTTTCTCCGTACAGATCCATTCCATACAGGGTCGTTTCCTGTGCAACAAGGATCAGTTCTTTAATTCCTTTACCGGCAAGCTGTCTTGCCTCATCCAGAAGCAGCTCCATTGGAACACTCCTGTATTCGCCCCTGACCTTTGGGATAATACAATAGGTGCAGTGCTTGTTGCAGCCCTCTGCAATCTTCAGATAGGAAAAATATCCTCCTGTTGTAAGTACTCTTTCTTTACCTCCAAGAGGCGCCTTGTCAAGAGCTTCCAGATGGTTCTCTCCCTTACCGGCCAGTACCTCATCCAGTGTCTCAACTACCTTTTCCAGCGCTGTTGTGCCGATAATGGCATCTACCTCTTCAATTTCTTTCTGGATCTCTGCCTGATAGCGCTGTGCCAGGCACCCCGCTACGACCAGTGCCTTAAGCTGCCCTGTTTTTTTCAGTTCAGCAAGCTCCAGGATCGTCTGGATGCTCTCTTCCTTGGCGTCATTGATAAAGCAGCAGGTATTGACTACCGCCGCATCTGCCTGTGTCTGATCATCGGTAAAGGTGTATCCCCTCTCCTTCAGCATGCCAAGCATCACTTCAGAATCTACCAAATTCTTATCACAGCCAAGGGATACAAATAAAATATTCATGCCTTTGTCCTTCCCTGCTCTCTAATAGTGAAACAGCGGCCCTTTTGCCGGCCGCCATTGATTCTTTAGTCTTCATCTGCAAGAATCTTGATCTTGCCCTGATTCAGCTCCTCTACCGCAATGGATAAAGGCTTGCTGTCCTTTGCATTCACAAGCGGCTCATCTCCTCCAATGATCTGTCTGGCACGCTTGGATGTTGCCATAACGATGGAATAGCGGCTGTTAACTACGGGAGCCTCTCCAGGCTCAACCTCACTGTTTACTACCTTCATTAAATCTGAATAAGACGGATGTAACATAATTTTCTCCTTCCCTGAAAGCCTATTCTGTGAAAGCTTCCAGCTCCTTTCTTACTTTATTGATAAATTCCTGATTTCGTGCCGGTGTTTCATGTGCCGCCATGATCAGGCCGTGCATTTCCCTCACACATTCTTCCAGGTTATCATTGATCACGATATAATCGTAATTCTCGATTCCCTCTGCCTCTTCTGTGGCTCTCTTAAGCCTCTTTTCGATAACATCCTCTGTTTCTGTACCGCGTCCTACAAGCCGGCGCTTCAGCTCCGCTGCACTCGGCGGCATCACAAACAGCAGCAGGGCTGTGGGAAACTTCTGTTTGATCTTGAGGGCTCCCTGGATCTCGATCTCCAGGATCACATCCTTCCCCTCTTCCAGCTTCTTCTCCACATACTCTCTCGGGGTTCCGTAGTAGTTGCCACAGTAGCAGGCATATTCCACAAGTCCCTCTTCTTCTATTTTCTTTTCAAATTCCTCTTTCGTGGAAAAGAAATACTCCCTTCCATCTACTTCACCTGTTCTTGGCTGTCTCGTTGTCATGGAAACAGATAAGGCATAATTGTCATAATCACTGACAAGCCGCTTCATCAATGTTCCCTTGCCTGCCCCGGAAAATCCGGAAACAACGATCAGAATTCCTTTATGCTGTTTCGTTTTCATCTTTACTCTCCATCTGTGCCCTCTGGGCAATGGTTTCCGGAAGCAGTGCCGAAAGTACAAGCTGGCTGTTTTCCATCACCAGGACTGCCTTTGTCCTTCTTCCCTGTGTCGCATCGATGGCATTGCCCTCTTCCCTGGCCTTCTGTACCATACGCTTGACAGGTGCCGAATCAGGACTGACTATCGCAATGATCTTTCCGGCATTTACAATATTTCCAAAGCCGATATGGATTAATTTGTTCACATCAAAACCTTCTATTCAATATTCTGGATCTGCTCTCTTACCTTCTCGATCTCTGTTTTCAGTTCAATCGCACGGTTTGAGATCTCAAGATCACTTGACTTTGACAGGATCGTATTCGCCTCACGGTTCATTTCCTGTGCGATGAAATCCAGCTTTCTTCCGATGCTTCCACCTGCAAGCAGTGCATCCCTTGTAGCTGTGATGTGGCTGCGGAGCCGCACCAGTTCTTCATCTACACATACCTTGTCAGCAAAAATCGTCACTTCCATAAGAAGTCTGCTTTCATCCACCTGCTTATCAGAAAGAAGCTCCTCTACCTTCTTCGTAAGCTTCTCCTTGTACTCTTCGATGATCTCCGGAGAACGCTCTGTGATGAAATCCACATGCGCAAGCATTCCTTCCAGCTTTGCTATCAGATCATTCCGGAGGTTTTCCCCTTCCCTGATCCTTGTTTCCACAAAGTTCTCTGCGGCACCCTTCAGTGCTTTATCCAGAAGCTTCCAGAGCTGCTCTTCATCCACAGTCTGCTCTTCCATCGTCAGGATCTCGGGGAATCTTGCCAGTGTGGATACCCGGATATCATTATCCAGAGAAAAATCCTCAGCCATTCTGTCAAAATACTGCATATATTCCGCAGCCAGTTCCTTATTGTACTTCACACAGACATTTGACTCTGTAAAATCTTCATAGGTGATAAAAAGATCTACCTTGCCTCTCTGCATGAAATTCTTCAGCTCTGTCCGGATCGCTGCTTCAAAGAAGTTCAGCTTCTTAGGCATTTTGATGGTGACATCCAGATATCTGTGATTGACTGATTTCATTTCTACCGTAATCTTACGGTCAGCTTCTGCGATCTCACATCTGCCGAAGCCTGTCATGCTCTTAATCATGCTTTTCTCCTTTGTATCCTACCCGAAAATAATTTCTGCGTATTCCATAGTATTATAGGATATAGACAGAAAAACGTCAAGTGCGCTATACTAAGGAAAGGCAGCCAGAGGCTGCCGGAAAGAAAGTGAGATTACAATATGGCATTTGATGGAATTACGGTAGCAGCCGTAGTAAAAGAATTAAAGGACAATCTCCTGTCCGGAAGGATCTATAAGATTGCCCAGCCGGAAAAGGATGAGCTGCTTCTTACGATAAAAACTGCTGACGGAGGCCAGAAACGGCTGTTCCTTTCAGCAGAAGCTTCCCTTCCTCTCGTTTATCTGACAGGCAGTAATAAACAGGCTCCCATGACAGCCCCTGGCTTCTGCATGCTGCTTCGTAAGCATCTGCAGAATGGCCGGATCACAGATATTACACAGCCCGGTCTTGAACGCATCATCCAGCTCCACATTGAGCATCTGGACGAAATGGGCGATCTTTGCAAAAAGACACTTGCCATTGAAATCATGGGCAAGCACAGCAACATTATTTTCCTGAGTGATGAAAATAAGATCATAGACAGCATCAAGCATATCTCCGGTATGGTCAGCTCTGTCCGTGAGGTACTGCCCGGAAGAGACTATTTTATCCCGGGTGCTGACCAGAAGCAGAATCCCCTCCTTACAGATGAAGCTTCCTTTAAAGCCCTGATCACTGGAAAAGCGCAGCCCATTTATAAGGCTCTTTATACCTCCTATACCGGTCTTTCCCCTGTGATCTCACAGGAAATCTGCCACGCAGCCCATCTGGATGCGGACTGCTCTTCGGCTGTTTTTGCAGAAAGCCCAGACGGAGCTGATCTGATCTCTGGTCTGTACCGTTCTTTTTCCGCAGTCATGGACAGTGTAAAACAGGGGTGTTTTTCCCCTGTTATCATTTATGAAACTGGAAAACCCGTAGAATTTTCCGCAATCACCCTTTCCTCCTGGCCGGAAGAAAACTGCAGACACTTTTCTTCCATTTCAGAGGTGCTGGAGCTGTATTATGCCCAGAAAAACCAGATCTCCCGGATCCGCCAGAAATCCTCTGACCTCAGACGGATCGTCCAGACTGCCCTGGAGCGCAATGTCAAGAAATATGATCTGCAGGTCAGACAGCTTAAGGATACAGAGAAGCGTGAGAAATACAGAATCTATGGGGAGCTTTTAAATACCTATGGCTATGGTGTTGAGCCCGGTGCCTCCTCCATGGAAGCTCTGAATTATTATACCGGGGAAATGATCACGATCCCCCTGGAGCCTCAGCTTTCCACCTCTGAAAATGCCAAGAAATATTTCGAGAAGTATAATAAACTGAAGCGTACCTTTGAAGCGCTTACTGCCCTCACAAAAGAGGTACAGGATGAGATCACCCATCTTCAGTCTGTGCAGACCTCTCTTTCGATTGCCCTGCAGGAAGAGGATCTTGTACAGATCAAAGAAGAACTGATTGAAAGCGGCTATATCCGCCGGAAGGGAAAGCAGAAAAAAATTTCTTTCAAAAGCGTACCCTTCCACTATATCAGCTGTGACGGGGATGATATTTACGTGGGGAAAAATAATTATCAGAATGATGAGATCACCTTTTCCCTGGCAGCCGGCAATGACTGGTGGTTCCATGCAAAAGGCATACCTGGCTCACATGTTGTCCTGAAGTGTGGAAACAAAACGCCATCTGATGCTGCCTTTGAAGAAGCTGCCAGGCTGGCGGCCTACTACTCCAGCGGTCGTGAGCAGCAGAAGCTGGAAGTGGACTATCTGCAGAAGAAGAACGTAAAAAAGCCCGGTGGCAGCAAGCCCGGCTTCGTAGTGTACTATACCAACTATTCCATGATGATCGATACGGACATTTCCGGTATCCGTAAGGCAGACTAATACAAACGAGGGCAGACCCAAATGTCTGCCCTCTGTTTTTCTCTTCTCTCTGTCTTTCAGCTTCTCAGCAGTCTCGTTTTTCTGGCAATCTTCACAAGCAGGTAACCTTTTGGCAGCATTTTCATCTCATCCTCTGTCACTGCACCTAATAACAGGATCATAACAAAGTAAATCGCTGCTGCCAGTACAACTGCCACAAACAGGGAAACCAGATTGCTGTGCAGGAGCAGGTATATCCCCTGATATATAAAAAATGCTGCTGCTCCCATCACAGCAGAGGCAAGAACCGGCCTTACAAATGTCCTCCCTATCTCCTGCTTATAACGCAGATGCTTCCTTAATGCCGCTCCATTCAGGACACACATCAGAAAAGCGTACAGGATGATCGTTACCACATAATAATACGGTCCATAGCTCTCATCCAGAAAAATGATCATGGCTGCAAGCCCTGCTGTCTGAAGCACCAGTGCAATGGCCGCATTGATCACCGGACTGTTCAGTCTTCCGATCGACTGCAGCACCGCATTGGAAAGTGTGGAGACCGCATAGAAGATCACACTGACTGACAGTACCATAAGCAGAGACGAGGACAGATCGATCGAGGCTTTCTGGGGATACAGAACCAGCATGACCGGCTTTGCCAGTACGCCCATTCCTACTGCTGCCGGAATCGAGATCAGCATGGTTGCCTTGACTGCCCTGGCAACCTGATTTCTTGTCTCTTTCAGATTCTTTTTCGCATATTCTCCGGAAATACCGGGAATCAGTGCAGATGCCATGGCTGAGGACAGTGCTATGGGGATGTTAGAAACCTTTACTGCCTTACCAACGATACCTGTATGAGCCGCAACCCCGGCATCTGTCAGACCATGCAGATCCATCATCAGCTTCTGATAAAGCGTCTGATTGATAAAGGTATTGGCATTATAAATAAAGGTACTCAGAATAAAAGGTGTCACCACCATAATGATCATTTTGAAAATTTCCTGATAGGATTCCTCTTTATGCCCGGTATCATGAAGTATCCTTCTTTTGAGAAACGGTCTGTTCACAAGGTAAAGCCATACCATAAATAAAAGAGCTGCAAGCACACCTATGCCTGTACCGATCGCACCGCCTGCTGCTCCATAGGCAAGACCATTTTCACTTTGTGTCCCTCCCGTTGCCTGCAGGAGAAGATATGCCATAAGGATACTGAAAACTGCATTCAGGATCTGTTCCACGATCTGTGATACAGAGGTCTGAACCATACTTTTATGTGCCTGGAAATACCCACGGAGCACACCAAGAATACCACTCAGGAATATGGTAGGCGCCAGTACCCGCAGTGCCGGTATCGCTGCCTCGATCTGCACAAGCAGACCTGCTCCGAAAAATACAAATAAGCTGGCAACACTACCGACTACCAGCACATAAATAAATGCACACTGAAAAATGCGGTGTGCATTCCGATATTCTTTTACTGCAAGCTTCTGGGCGATCACCTTGGATATTGCCGAAGGAATACTATAGGATGAGATCAGAAGGACAATGGTATACGCATAGTAAGCCGTATTATAGTACCCGATTCCTTCATCTCCAAGGATCGCTGTCATCGGGCTGTTGTACAACAGCCCGATGATACGAACGATAATTCCTGCAGCGGCAAGGATACCCGCCTGCATAATCAATCCCTGACTCTGTTTTTTATTTGGCATAACCTGTTCTCCAAGTCTTATGCTGTGATCATCTGTTTTACAGGTTTTCTGCTTTATCCGATCAGCCAGTCATACATCTCCTGATATTTCTTTGCTGATACATTCCAGGAGAAATCTGCTGCCATGGCACGGTCTACGATCTTGTTCCACTCACGCTTCTTTTCATAATAAATCTTCTCTGCATAATAAATTGTTCCAAGCATCTCATGTGCATTGTAATTGGTAAAGGAAAAACCGGTTCCTGTGCTTTCATATTCATTGTAAGGCTCAACCGTATCCTTAAGTCCTCCTGTCTCTCTCACGATAGGGACAGTTCCATAGCGCAGGCTCATAAGCTGGCTGAGTCCACACGGCTCAAATAAAGACGGCATCAGGAACGCATCACTGGCTGCATAGATCTTGTGTGAAAGGGCATCTGAATAATAAATATTGGCAGATACCTTATTGTTGTATTTCCAGTCGAAGTGACGGAACATATTCTCATACCGTTCTTCTCCTGTTCCAAGCACAACGATCTGGACATTACTCTGACAAAGCTCATCCATCACATAGGAGATCAGATCAAAACCCTTCTGATCTGTCAGTCTTGAAACAATACCGATCATAAACTTCTTGTCATCCTGTTCAAGACCAAGCTCTGCCTGAAGGGCACGCTTATTCCTGATCTTCTCTTTGCGGAAATTCATGGCATTATAATTAAACTCAATATTTTTATCTGTTTCCGGATTGAATACATCTGTATCGATACCGTTCACAATACCACGCAGATCTTTGCTTCTGGCTCTGAGGAGACCATCCAGTCCCTCACCATAAAAGGCTGTCTTGATCTCTTCTGCATATGTGGCGCTTACGGTTGTGATCGCATCTGCGAATACGATCCCTCCCTTTAACAGATTGGCATCCTTATAGGCCTCAAGTTTATCAGCGGTAAAGTAATAATCCGGTAGTCCGGTAATATCCTGTACTTCCCTGATCCCCCATTTCCCCTGGAATTTCAGGTTATGTATGGTCATAACCGATTTGATCCCTCTGTAGAAATCACTCCCCTGGAAACGCTCCTTCAGATATACGGGAATCAGTCCTGTCTGCCAGTCATGGCAGTGGATCACATCCGGCCTGAAATCGATCACCGGAAGAATAGAAAGCGCTGCCTTGGAAAAAAAAGCAAATTTCTCTATTTCAAATAATGCATTATCACTGTATGGCTTAAAGCCATTAAAAAACATCTCATTGTCAATAAAATAATATTTGACGCCATCTACCTCTGCATACAGCACTCCAACGTATTCATTTTTCCAATGGAAGTCCATATAGAAATGCGTAACATAGCTGAGCTTATCCTTCATCTCCTGCTTCATACAGGTATATTTGGGAAGAATCACCCTGACATCAAAATATTCCTTATCAATACACTTGGGGAGAGAGCCCACTACATCTGCCAGTCCCCCTGTTTTAATAAATGGTACACCCTCTGATGCGACAAAAAGTATTTTTTTCATCACAAGCCCTCCAACATTATTCTTAAAATCCAGTATACCGCATTCTACGGTTGAATAAAAGAGATAATTTGGAAAAAGCCCCTGAAAAAGCTTTTGGGATCAGTCCTTGTAGAGCAGACGTATGGTATCTGCAATCAGGGCAATAAACTCTGAGTTCGTGGGTTTTCCCTTACCATTGTTGATCGTATAACCAAACAGAGAATCCAGTGTTTCCATTTTTCCACGGTTCCAGGCTACCTCTATTGCATGTCTGATCGCCCTCTCCACTCTGCTTGCAGTAGTCTGGTATCTGGCGGCAATCGTCGGATACAGTACTTTGGTAATGGAGCCTACCATGTCTGCATCCTCCACCGACATGATGATTGCCTCCCTTAAATACTGATATCCTTTAATATGCGCCGGTACACCGATCTCATGGATCATGTCCGTAACATCCTTCTCCAGATTTCTCTGATGTATCATCCCTGGCTCCTTTTCCTGCGGCTGCTCCTCCGTTATAACATTTTTTCCGTCTCTTGGTACTGTGATCATGATCTGGAATTCCCGGTTTGCATTGATCAGATCACCCAGGATACGATATACCTTATCGGTATCCTTAACAGAAGCAAAATTTAGCTGTTCCATCCTAATTCCTCCATATTATAACAAATCCTTTTACGAATCCATTATAAGGAACAGAAAACCTCTCTTCAACTGTCATTTATCGCATGGATTTTCAGCAAAGGCTCATGGATATCGTTATTTTTCCACTTATTCCCCCGATCTCTGCCATACTTCCACAGATTAAGGGGATTGCCGGCGGTAAATGACCAAAGTCAGCATCCAGTATCACAGGAACCCTGTATTCTTCCAAAACCGGAAGAACCGCCCCTGCTTCATCCAGATCCATCATAGTTCCTCCGTTCAGTGATCTGCCAAAAACAAAGCCTGCCGTATGGGCAAACCACCCTGTATGCTTCAGCTGGAACAGCGCCCTTCTTATGGAAAATACGTTAAGGTCACAGGCTTCCAGGAACCAGAGTATCCCATCCTCCCTGTAGGCTTCACAAAATTCCCTGGTCCTGTCAAATTCTGTTCCGGATAAATTGGCAAGACAGTCAAGACAACCGCCAAGAAGTCTTCCCTGCAGCTTTACCTTACTGCTCTCCTTAAGCTTTCCTTTACTGTCCGGTACAAAGAACCGTGATCTGACCGGTTCCGTACAGTTGTAGGGTGCCAGTGGGTTTTCTTCTGATTTCAGGCTTTCCTTCTCATACAGCTCATAGCTTTCAAATGAAAGCTTTTTCCCCCTGAGCAGGGCGAATGTGTCTTTTATGGACGGATGTGGCGGCTCCATGCCAAAGGAAGCTGCGCAGGGTCCATAAACAGCCGCCGTGTCGCAGAGCGTTGTCAGAAGATAGGTCATATTGGTATTGTCTGAATATCCCAGATACCACTTGGGATCTGCCTTTCGGATTCTTTCAAAATCCACAAAGGGAAGCACTTCACACATCAGTTCCCCACCGCCGCAGGAGATCAGGATATCATTTTCCTTCCTGCAATACCACTCTGTCAGCTCTTCTGCACACTTCTCAGGTGTATTGCTGATACCAACACCGCTGTTTTCATAGCAATTTGGTCCTATGTCAATTCCATACCCCTCTTTTTTCCACTTGTCCAGTGCATGGTTAAAGGCAGTTCTGTAGGGCTCTGTGCTGCAGCCAAAGGATGGTGCTACAAAGCCGATTGTTCCATTTTCCTTAAGAAATTCCGGATATCTCATATTAGGCTTCTCCTTTTTATTCTCTGTCTGAATTTGACACTAAATCTGTCCTTTTGTCTACCCCTGTTTTTTTTTTGATCTGTTATAATCATATCAGATTCTGACGAATTTTTATATGGAACAGGAGGTTCTTTATGCTGCAATCAGTAAAAAACAATACCGTTTCCATTCTCCCCGGTCTGTTCCGGGAACGTATGGACGTAAACCGCTCTTACTTAATGGAGCTTGATTCCACCTGTCTTCTCCAGAACTTTTATCTGGAAGCAGGCTTTATCCTGCCCGGTCTTCAGGTGATCGAGCATCCGGAAAGTGCCAACCTCCACTGGGGCTGGGAAGCACCAAACTGCCAGCTCCGAGGTCATTTCCTTGGTCATTTTCTCTCTGCTGCCGCTCACTATGCTGCCTTCGACGGCGATATCCTTTTAAAGGCAAAGCTGGACCACATTGTAGCCGAGCTGGCAAAATGTCAGGAAGAAAACGGCGGTGAATGGGTCGGCTCCATCCCCGAAAAATATTTTGAAAGACTTGCCAGGAATCAGTATATCTGGTCTCCCCAGTACACCATGCACAAAACCATCCTCGGTCTGATGCACGCCTACAGCTATGCCGGCAATGAGCAGGCTCTCACTATCATCAACAAGCTGGCTGACTGGTATATCCGCTGGGCTGATGCCATGCAGTCAAGAAATCCCCATGCTGTCTACTCCGGAGAGGAAGGCGGTATGCTGGAGGTATGGGCTACCCTCTATGAGCTTACAAGGAATGAAAAGTACATGACTCTGGTAAAGCATTATTATGCACCCAGCCTGTTCCGCAAGCTGGAGGAAGGTAAGGATGCCCTTACCAACTGTCACTCCAATGCCAGTGTTCCCCTTTCCCACGGCGCTGCCAAGCTCTATGAGATTACAGGCGATGAAAGATGGCTGAATCTTGTGAAGCTGTTCTTTGACTGTGCTGTCACAAAAAGAGGCATGTATGCAACCGGTGGCGGCAATGCCGGTGAGTTCTGGGTACCGCCCTTTATGCAGGGACAATTCCTCTCTGACAGGGATCAGGAATTCTGTACGATTTATAATATGGTCCGTACTGCCAGCTACCTCTTCCGTTTCACTGGAGAATCCAAATATGGTGATTATATTGAAAGGTGTCTGTACAACGGCTTTCTTGCACAGCAGAATGCCGTAACCGGTATGCCTGCCTATTTCCTGCCCCTGCGTGCAGGCGGTCATAAGAAATGGGGTACCAGACGCCACGACTTCTGGTGCTGTCACGGTACCATGGTGCAGGCACAGTGCCTCTATCCGGAGCTGATCTATTATGAAGATGCTGCTACAGATACTCTTTACATCAACCAGTATATTCCTTCCGAATACCACTTTGCTCTCGGAAACGCGTCCGGTACGATCAGGCAGACCACAGCCATGAAATCCTACAATGCACAGGCACTTTTCGATGAAAAGGATGACGGACAGATGTCCAGATGGCTCCTGAAGTTTGAGATCAATGCTGTCAATACGGAAGGACTGACCCTGGCTCTGCGTGTTCCTTCCTGGTGCCAAGGCATCCTCCGTGTCCAGGTCAATGAAGAAGACGTTGCTTCCCCTGTGATCAAGGATGGCTTCCTGTATTTCAAAGAAGGACTGGATCAGGCAGTGATCACCATCTTCTTTAAGAATCTGCTGCATACAGAGGCTCTTGCTGATATTCCTGAGCTTAGCGCTATCCTGGACGGTCCTATTGTTCTTGCCGGCATGACAGATAAAGACACCGGCATCCGTGGTGATATGGCGCATCCCGAAAGCTTCCTTGCTCCAAGGAATGAACATACCTATGAAACCTATCCCTGGCAGCAGAATCACTACAGCACCAGAAACCAGGATATCAATTTTGAATTAAAACCTCTCTATGAGGTTATGGACGAAGCCTATACGGTTTACTTTACTGCCAAGGAGAATAAATCCTGTTAATTGATATAGTGCTGGTAAAAGGTGTTCTTATACTGGGAGGGTGTGATCCCTTCCAGCCTTTTGAAGGTTCTCATAAAGTATTTCTCATCCTGGAAGCCGCTCTCATAAGCGGCTTCCTTGATGCTGATATTTCCGCAGGAAAGAAGTGCCTTTGCCCTGCTGATCCGTTCTCTGTTCAAATAAGACATAAGTCCCATTCCTGTCTCCTTCTTAAAACGCATGGAAAGATAATCAGGATTGTACTGAAAGGTTTCTGCTATCATCTCCCGGTTAAGCGATCTGCTGCAGTTATTGCGCACCCACTCCATGACCCGGTACATGGAGGGAGATATCCCATCCTTTCTTCCAAAAGCCGCTTCCAGGAATTCCTGCGTCAGCTCCATCAGAAGCAGCTCCAGCGCACTGTTTAAAATCCGTCCGGAATACAGATCCTCTCTTCTGGAATACTGGGTCACCTGCCGGAACAGAAGACTTACTCTCTCCCGGTTGCAGGCATTTCCATACTCCGGCAGGATACAGGCGTCCTCTCCCGGCTTTTCAGGCAGATGACGTTCTCCCATACGCTGCAGCTTTTCGTTTGTATCAAAATGGATCCAGAAATAAGAAAGACGTCCTTCGGATGACTGATAACCGTAATGTTCCTCCCCTCCGGGAAGCAGAAGAAGCTGTCCTTCCTTTACCTCCCTCCTGACACCATTGCCTGCAATGTAAAGCGTCCCCTCCAGTACATAGATCAGCACGTTGCTGCCCATCCTCCTGCGTACATGCAGAAAACCGTCATTGCTGACCAGATTGCCACTCAAGGCACAGTCTGCCGGAAATGCTCTTTCACAATAAAAGCAATCCATTTTCCTTACCCTTTCTTACTTTTTTCTTGCTTTTTTTCTCTATTAGTATATGATAATATTGCTTTTGGCTTTTTTCAACGAATTTAGAACTGATGTGAGGTATTATGAAAAAGTATGAAATGAACCTTTGTGAAGGTTCTCTCTTTAAAAAGATCGCCATATTCAGCATTCCCCTGATGTTTTCCAATATCCTTCAGGTGCTTTTCAATATGTCAGACATTGCGGTTGTCGGTAAATTTGCAGGATCACTTGCGCTTGGTTCTGTAGGATCAACCAGTATCCTTGTCACTCTTTTTACCGGGCTTCTGATCGGCTTTGCCGGCGGTATCAATGCCCTGACTGCTCTTTATATCGGCTCTAGGAGTGACAAAGACCTGACTGAAACAGTACATACTGCAGCCATCTTAAGCTTTATCCTCGGCATGCTCCTCATGATCTTCGGCATCCTGTTTACCCCTCAGGTGCTCAGACTCATCAATACCAAGGACGAACTGATAAACGGTGCTGTCCTGTACCTTAGGATCTATCTGCTTGGCATGCCGGCTCTGTCCATGTACAACTTTGGCAATGCGGTGCTGAGTGCTGCAGGCGATACCAGACGCCCCTTATATTATCTGACCTTTGCCGGGATCCTCAATGTGATCCTGAATCTGTTTTTTGTCATCGTATGTAAGCTGGACGTAGCTGGTGTTGCGATCGCCAGCATCAGCTCCCAGTATATTTCTGCCCTGCTGATCCTGCGGCTGCTCCTGAAAACGGACAGCAGCTTTGGCATCACCCTGTCTGCCCTTCATATGACTAGGGATAAGGTGAGGCGTATTCTGTCCATCAGTGTACCTTCTGCCTTTCAGAATACGATCTTTGCAATTGCCAATCTTTTTGTCCAGACCGGCGTCAACTCCTTCGACCATATCATGGTGGAGGGCAATTCCGCTGCCCAGAATGCAGATCCCCTGCTCTATGATCTGATGGCTGCTATTTATACCGCCTGTGCCAGCTTCATTGCCCAGAACTATGGAGCACAGAAAAAGGACAGGGTTCTGAAAAGTTACTTCATCTCCCTGTTCTATTCCTTTATGATCGGTCTTGTTCTGGGATGTGCCCTTTATCTCTTCCGCTATCCTTTCCTGTCCCTGTTTACCAACGACCGCGAGGTTGTAGATGCAGGAATCATCCGGCTTTCCGTCATGGCGCTTTCCTACAGCATTTCTGCATTCATGGACTGTACCATTGCAGCTTCCAGAGGACTTGGCAAAACGATCGTTCCTACCGTTATGGTCATCCTTGGCTCCTGTGTATTCCGTATCATATGGATCTACACCATATTCGCCTATTTTCATACGATCCAGTCCCTGTATCTGCTCTATGCATTTTCCTGGAGCATCACTGCACTGGCACAGATCATTTATTTTGTTATTATTTACCGCCGGATCGGGAAACAGCCTCTCTGATCCCTGTTCCTTCTGCAGGCGCTGCCTCCTCTATCAGGAAAATACGTGCATCATAATCCTGATAAAAGGCCGTATTTCCTTCAAAGCCAGTTCCCTGATATCCACTGGCAAGAGGAATCCCCGCTTTGTTCAGGATACTTCCTGTCACGATATGGTCTTCCTTTTCTCCATCAAGCTGTACCAGATGAGATAACGCCCCATGAAGCAGGGAATCCTGTTTCACCGGAATGGGTGATACGGTATTGATCAGATCCCCCATTCTCCGGATATCATATTTAAGGCTTCTGTTATAAACATGATATATTCTGTCCTCCAAAAGTCCCCTGGTCTTCAGATATCTGTGGGAATAATTGGGGAGCACCTGATTCTGGAACGTGATCCCGACTGCCCTTGTTCCATCCGGGCTTACGATATTCCATCTCACAGCCTCCGTATCAAACCTTCCCTTTGCCGCATGCCCCTTAAGCCGGTAGAACTGTCCAAACTGCAGGACCTCTCTCCATTCCTTATAAAGCTTTACTTCTTCCCTGATTTCAGCAAGTTCTCCTGCGGACAGGTCACTTAAGTTACACTCATATCCAAGAACACCTGCACACGCTATGGCAAACCGGCTCTCCAGAGGGATTCTTCGAAGAGTCTGATGATTTGGACTTGCCGATACATGAGCTCCCAGTACCGATTGGGGATAGCCGTAGCTGTAGCCATTCTGGATCCTGGCCCGCTGCAGTGCATCCGTACAGTCACTGGCCCAGATCTGTGGCATATAGCAAAGCATGCCAAGATCAAACCGGTTGCCGCCAGAAGCACAGCCTTCAAAGAGGATCTTGGGAAAACGCTCTGTCAGCTCCCGGATCACCCGGTAAAGTCCAAGCACGTACCGATGGGCAAAGATGCCCTGCTCCTCTGCCGGCAATGCCTGACTGTAATAATCGGAAAAGTTCCGGTTCATGTCCCATTTCACATAATCAGCCCTGCTTCTCGTGAATACCCCTGTCATTTCCCGGATCAGATATTCCTGTACCTCTTCCCTCGTCAGATCAAGGAGAAGCTGATTTCTTCCCCTCGCCGGTTCAGTACCGGGGACTGTCACTGCATAGTCCGGATGTGCTCTGTACAGCTCTGAATTTTCACTGACCATCTCCGGCTCTACCCAGATCCCAAACTTCATGCCCATGGCATGAATCCTCTCGGAAAGTCCGGCAAGCCCACCTGGAAGCTTTTCGGTATTGTCTTTCCAGTCGCCAAGCGCTTCTTTGTCAGAATTTCTCTTTCCAAACCATCCATCATCCAGTACAAACAGTTCAATTCCCGCTTTTGCCGCCTCTTTCGCCAGCTTCAGTACCTTTTTCTCCCTCACATCAAAATACATGGCTTCCCATGAATTAATGAGGATCGGACGCTCCTTTTTTTTCCAGTATCCCCTGACAATATGCTCCCTGACAAAGGCATGCATATGGAGACTGATCTGCTGATAGCCGCCGTCCGAAAACGTCTGTACCGCCTCAGGACTGCAGAAGCTCTCTAAAGGCTGCAGGGTGATTTCCAGAAATTCAGGATGGATCCCGGAAAGGAAACGTGCCCTTCCATGCCCGCCGATCTCCAGTGTTTCCTGGTGGTTTCCAGAATAAAGCAGGTTAAATCCATAACACTGTCCATAGGTTTCGGAAAGTTCTGTTTCTCCAAAAATTATGAAAGGATTGGCTTTGTTTGAAGAAGTGCCGCCACCGGATTCCACCGTAAACCTTGATGCGGACAGGATAGTTTCCACAGGCTCCATCTCTCTCGCCCATTCTCCGGAAAAGCTTAAGATCTTCTGCTGTCCATCTGTCCTCACATCAAGCTGTGTACTCATCAGCCGGAGAATACGCACCGGCTCTTCTCCTTCATTCCTCACTCTGGCAAAGCGGGTGATACAGTCGCACTCTTCAAAGACACTGTAAACCAGCTCCAGTACTGTCCGGCTTTTCTGATCCCGCAGAACAATAACCAGGGAGCTGCCCTCCTGTTCCTCCTCTTTGTATGCCCCAGGCAGACCATCCGGCTGTTCCTTTATCCTTTCTATCCGAAAGCTTTCAAACCGGAAATCACTGCTCCTGCTTCCATCCGCATACACAAGCTCGATCATGGGTTGTCCCAGATCTCCCCTTCCACGGGAGGAAGCTTCCTGGCACCAGTCATCCAGAGAAACCGTGCTTTCCTTCTGGTCAGCGATGATACTGCAGCCGTTCTGATTGGATATCACCGGGATCATGGCATCTATCCCGTCCTCCGTCAGAAACAGCTTTTCCCCATAATAGAGATGCGTCAGAAATCCTGCCGGATCTACATAAAACAGATAGCTGGTATGGTCTGTTTCAATCAAAAATCTTCCATTATTTTCTGTGATCATCGTATATCCCCTTTCCTTCTCTGCAGCTCTTCTGTGATCTCTCTAAGCTTCTCATCAGTCAGCATATATTTTCTGGTAAAGATAAAAACTGCTATCAAAAGACCAGCAATCGGAAGTACTGTCATTGTCATCCTGAGAACCGCCACAGAAGACGCACCTGCTGCAGCTGCCTCTGCTGCCGAGGTATCCTGACTGATATGGCTGATGCTGAGGCAGATGGATGCGATCATAGCCGCCACACCACTTGCCAGCTTTACCACAAAGGTCTGCATGGAAAAGATCACACTTTCATCTCTTCTGCTGTTTTTCAGTTCCCCATAATCTACTGTATTGGCAAGAAATACCGTTGTAAGCACGGTCAGCATACCAAAGGCCATAAATACAAAGAACCCGGGAATCAGCAGAAGATACACATTTCTGACTCCCATAAACATCTGGATAAGCAATACAGCATAGCCGCCTACAGCCATCACAAAGCTCACATAAAACACCTGCAGTGCACTGAGCAACTTCCGGAGCAGCGGATAAAACAGCATCATGGACAGGATCTGCACACCACCACCAAAGGTATTAAACAGCACATAACCTGCATTCCAGTTTGCACCACCGATATCATATTTAAAGAAATAGATCAGCAGATTGGAGGTAATATACAGGGAACAGTTGATCAGTACAATCGTGATCACTACCGTCATTGCCTGGTCATTTTTAATCAGTGCCTGGAACATCTTCCCAATAGAAGGAGCTTCCATATCCACTGTTGATTTTTCTTTGATATTGATACAGGTAAGAACCAAAAGTACAACAAAAAGGATCGCGACCACAAGGGCGAACCACTGGAAACCGTACCGTTCAATCTCTCTTTCTGTCATATGAGAATGTCCGATTCTTCCAAGCAGCGGCACACAGATCATAGTAACCACTGTAATCAGTGCCGAGCCGACACCAGCACAGGAACGTGCTATGGTCGTCAGGTTCTCTCTTTCCTTTCCTCCCTCTGTAAAGGCAGGGATCATAGACCAGAAGGGAATATCCATCATGGTATATGTCACACCCCAGAGGATATAAAATACAGCTGCATAGGCGATCAGTCCGTTTCCGGAAAGAGCGGGCGGTGCTGCGAACATCAGATACAGTACTACCGCATTCAGGCAGGTACCAATCAGCAGCCAGGGTCTGAACCGTCCCCATCTGGTTCTGGTCTTTGCCACGATCACACCCATGACCGGATCGTTAAAGGCATCAAAAATACGGGCTGCCATCAGGATCACCCCCATGGCAAAGGCACTGACCCCCAGGATATCCTGATAATAATAAAGCACGTAGCTGGCAGACAGCATATACACCATATCCTTGCCTACTGCACCAAGTCCATAAGAAATCGTTTCCTTTTTTGAAAGCTTCATTGCAATACCTCCTTCTCTACCGTAAAATCAATCCGCATTTCTCCGAACAGCCCGCTGCTCAATATAAGCACAGCTCTGCCCTCTTCGCCTGTCGTTCTGACATAGACACCGCCCATACCTCCATTTAAACTGATCATCTCCGGTCCGATCAGTGCTATTGGGCCTTCTGTGCGCAGTTTCAGTGCTTCCTGACAGAAGCATAACATATCTCCATACTCACTTTCTGCCATCAGCCTGATCTCTGCCACATCATAGGTATCTCCGATCACCAGATGATTGTCTGATACTCTGGTCTTGAGATGAGGCTGTCTCGCCGGTCCTTTCCGCACTGTGAAAACGACCACACCATCCTTCACTGCTTCAAAACGATATTCTGTCGCGATACCGCCCCAGTTTCCAATATATTTATTATAAAGTTCTACCGCATCCTGCATCTTCATTCCCCGAAACAGCACACACTTGAGTGCCATCAGGATCGTTCCAAATGGAATATGGTTTAGTCCGTTTTTCGCAATGGAAAGCAGCACTTTTTTTACATCTGCTGCCTTTTCCTTCGAAAAGCCTTCCTTCGTTTCCAGCAGATCTCCTATGAAATCATCCAAAAGAATGGGACCGTGTGGAAGGTTTCTGAAAGGAGAATCCCCTGTTTCAAAGGTTCCCACCAGCTCTTCATTTTTATATACCCGGATACTGTCTGCATTGGTCACTGCATACACATTCCGGATCAGGCTGGCCGGATATTCGCCGATATCCATGGAAGAAGATATCTTAAGTACCGTTTCTTCTTCCCCCTGGCTCTGATAAAGCGCTGCAGCAAGCTTGGGATTCCGGAAGGCATCCATGACGCCGTGGTAACAGATCCTGTCACCACTGCCGAAGTCCTTGTGGGTATTGTAATCGAACATGCACCAGCCAAAGCCCCCGGCAATATCCTCTTCCCCATAATAGGCATCCATGACTCTGGCATGACGCAGCATATGCTCTGTCCTGTGTCCCTCACTGTCAAAGGTTTTGGTCGGATACATATGTCCATTGTATTCACTGATCAGATATCCTTTTTCAGGATCCGGTGTTACTGCCTTCTTTTTCCTGCAGCCTCTGTTGTTCCCTTCATGCGAAAAGTCATTGAAAGCATAAACATCCTCAAGCAGGGAGCTTTTCTGCAGATATCTTACTCCACTGGTCTGCCTTCCAGGATCCAGGCGATGTGCTGTCTCATTGGTCCTGTGGTAAAAAGGATCATTGTCCTCCGATTCATTGATCCGCACACCCCACAGGATAATAGAAGGATGATTCCGGTACTGCAATATCATTTCTTCTGTGTTCTTCACAGCCTGCTCCTGCCATTTCTCTCCTCCCACATACTGCCAGCCCGGAATTTCTGTAAATACCAGAAGGCCGATCTTATCGCATCTGTCAATGAAATGCTGTGACTGGGGATAGTGGGAGGTTCTGACAGCATTCACTGAAAGCTCCTGTTTCAAAATATCCGCATCCTGTCTCTGCATGGAAGCCGGCATTGCATATCCCACATAGGGATAGCTCTGGTGCCTGTTTAATCCTCTGATCTTCAGTTTCTTGCCGTTCAGATAAAATCCATCCTTCCGAAACTCAGCTTCCCGGAAGCCGATCCGGACATCATAGGTGTCAAGCAGCTTTCCTTCCCGATAGAGTTCTGTCCTGAAAAGATAAAGGAACGGATCTTCAGGAGACCACAGCTTCACCCCTTCTACCTCATGTACGAGCTCATTTTTCGTAAGCAGGTAAATACCGGATGTCGGTCCTTCCTCTGTCTGCTCTGTAAAAAGAAGGCTCTGTCTGATCATAAGTCCTTCTATCTGCAGCTTTTCCTGCCAGTCCTCCCAGTTATCCTGAGAAAGCCGCCGGATCTCCTCCCCTGTATCCAGTGTGATCTCACTGGAAAGTACCGGCTTTTCTTCCATTACCTTTTCTGTTCTGGCAAACACATCTGTGATACAATACTTTTCTCTGATATCCAGATAAACTTCCCGATATAGTCCGCCAAAGGTCATATAATCAATAGCTCTTCCAAAGGGCGGCAGATCCTGGCTCTCCCTGCTATCCACCTCGATCAGAAGGACATTTTCCATTCCCTGACGGATCCCTGCCGTCAGCTCTGCCTGGAATGCTGTGTAGCCACAGAAATGCTCCGTCAGCAGAATGCCATTCAGATAAACCCTGGCACTGTGGCCTGCCGCTTCGATATTCAGAAAGATCCGTTTTCCTTCCCAGTCCTTTTCCGGTACAAAGCATTTTCTGTACGCACAGTGCTTCTGGTAGATGCTTTCGTCAAAATAATGAAGCGGTGTGACAGCAACTGTATGTGGCAGTTCTACCTCTGTCCCTTCCGGAAACCCAGCTGTTTCCTTTTCACACAAAGCCAGCGTATATTCTTCAAAAAAAGACCATCCTCTGTTCCAGTAGATCCTGTTTTCCCTGTTTCTGTTCATTGCCTTTCCTCCTTCATGCCATGGATCAGTACCTGTATCATTTCCTGCAGTGCTTCTTCATAGCTGATCCCGCTTTCTATCAGTACATTGCTGGCAAAGAAATGGCTGATCGTCCCTTCCAGCATACTCTTGATGATCGGTATGGACACCGGTCTTACCTCTCCTCTATCAATCCCCTGCTCGATCAGTGAGATCGTTGCATCCCAGTCCGTATCCAGATACTGCTCCACGCTCCGGTAGACATGAGGGTATTTTTCCTTTAACTGATACAGATTGCTCAGTCCGATATTCTGATATTTCTCAGGAAGCACTACCATTATCTTCTCGATCTTTTCTATGATGGAAAGGGAGGGATCCTTTACAATCTCCTGCTCACTGCGTTTAATATCCCGAAAGCAGTAATCTGCCAGGGCAAGCAGCATGGCTTCCTTGCTTTCATAAATGGTATACAGTGTTTTCTTGCTCATGGTAAGACGCCCTGCCACGTCATTCATGGTGAATTTCAGTCCTTTTTCTGCAAACTCCGCTATGGCCGCATTCAGTATCTTTTCCTGTATCTCTGTAATCTTTTCCATTCGCTTTCCTTCCTGTCATTGATCCTCTTCTGGTTTAGATCCTTTTTGTTGGAAACCAGATTTCATTTTATGGTTTCCTTATTGGTAAAAAGAAAACCCGGAAACTCATTTCGGTTTCCGAGTTTTCTATATTATATCAAATTCTGCATTCTTGTTCTATCGGCATATTTCCTTAAAATCAGTTGCTGTTTTTAGGCATTTCTACAATGCCTGTCTGTTAGCTTCTTTTATTTTGCAAAAAGATCACGATACCACTTCAGAGAATCCACATACGCATTGTATACACTATTCATATCAATGTTGCGAAGGATCATCTGTCTAGAAACCTCCTGCCAGGATGCTCTTTCATAATGTTCAATGAAGTCAAGAACCTCTGCCAGTTCTCCCTTATCGTCAATCAGAGCCTCTCTGATATTCTTCGATACCTTGACCATATCCAGTGCCTCATCCATAGGCTTATCCAGAATCAGATCCAGAACGGAGAACAGTCCCATCAGGAACAGTTCAGAAGAATGTCCTGCCATCTCAAAAGCCGGTGCCAGATTCTCCGCAAATTTAGCACGCAGCAGAGAAAGCCTTGTCACTTCATTCGGCTTATCTGCGCAGAGCTCACTTGTCACTGCTGTGTTGATCCACTTCTTCAGTTCCTTCTGACCCAGCATGGCTGCTGCATGCCTGATCGAGGTGATCCCCGAATTCACTGTCATTCTGTTTACCATCTTCAGAAGCAGAATGACAAGTGCCGTATCACGTCCGATAATATCTGCTGCCTTCGTCAGGTCAAAATCATCATCATTGACTATATTCAGCAGTTCAATATAATTCACCTTCAAAGGAGAAACCTCTTCCTGACCTCTGGTAACAGGAATGCGGTAGAACTCTCCTTCATACAGTGTATACCCTCCATCCTTACGCAGGGTATCAAACTCTTCCTGTGTATTGACATTGACTGCACATAGCTTGATATTCGGATATATCTTACTGAAATAAATCTTGGCCTTACTGATATCGATCTTCTTATGGTCAAGGAAGATATAATCCATCAGGCTCAGCACTTCCCTGTATATTTCAAACCTGGCTACTGGCAGCTTCTTCATGGCAAGCTGATATCCATCAGCCTTCAGTGCCTTCAGTCTGTCAATGTACATTTTCTCCGGTAGTACAGTATTGTCACAAAGCAGGATCAGTCTTTCATGATCCACACTGCACTGGCTGTTAATATCTGCAAAAAGAGAAATATTATTGACCTCTACAAAAACATCCTTATCTGCAGACAGTGTCTCAATCCCCATTCCCTGAATGATATCAAGACCAGCAATCACACCAATGCCATCATAGCTGGCTGTTCCAAGAAAACTGGGATCCAAAAAGGAATTTCTCTTCTGGGCAAATAAGGAATATGCCCTGACGGCTATATTTTCATCAAATAAAGGTATTAACGTTGCAAGCATATGTTACCCTCCTGTTAGATAAATCTATTTTACTCTATCTGCGCCTTTTTTTCAAATTTTTTATATGGTCTTTTTGGCTCAGATCTTAATCTTTGTCCATTTCCCTGCCCGGAATCTGGTGGAGGCAAACAGGAATCTGGATACCTGGTCTCCAAGGACACCCATCCAGATACCGATAATACCAAAGCCAAACACATAGCCTCCAAGATAAGATACCAGCGTTCTGATCAGAGTCACACTGATCGTCGAAGCAGCTGCTGTGTAAAGTGTATCTCCGGCTCCCCTCAGGCATCCCATATAAACCACCTGGGAAATCTGGAAAATGACGACAAAAATGATCACATACATGATATGGACACCGATCGTAATGATCTCCTCTTCTTCAAAAAACAGGCGCATCAGTGGCTCTGCCCCAAAGAAATAAATGGCCACCAGACATACAGAGATCACCATTCCAAGCATCCTGCAGATACTGCCATATTCCTTTGCCAGCCTTTCATCTCCTTCACCAAGGCTTCTCCCGATCAGTGCCACTGCTGCTGCCTGTAGTCCATCTCCGAAGGAAAAAGAAAGTCCCATGATATTCATGCCAACCTGATGTGCTGCCATAGCTGCCGTTCCCTGCCCAGCTGCCATCACTGCCGTAAGCATAAAACCAACCCTCATCAGAACCTGTTCAAAAAATACACTGTAGCCGACCTTTACAATATGTACAAAGCTCTGCCAGGACGGCATGATCCTTTTTTCCATAATATAAGGCAGACTGATAAAGCCTTCCTTTTTCCGTATGGAAAGAATACTCATAATGCAGGCAACTACCGTTCCTAGAACAGTAGCAAGTGCTGCACCCTGAATTCCAAGCGCCGGGAATCCCAGGTGTCCGCCAATCAGCAGATAATTGAAAATAATGTTCACCGTATTGGAAGTCACATTGGTGCGCATGGTGATCTTTGTATTGCCGGCACCTCTCTGCGCCGCATTGATGCCCATCTGTACACAGTTAAAGATCATGCCTCCCATAACGATCCGGAAATAGGCAACTGCACTGTCATGAGTTTCCGCATTGGATCCACACAGGCTGATGATCGGTCCTGCAAATACCACAAACAGAATACTCAGTATGACAGCCGCCGCTATGATAAAAACAATCACCGTACTCAGGATCCTGTTGGCATCCTCCTGCTTCTGTTCTCCTCTTCTTCTGGCAACAAGTGCCGAGATTGCCACATTCACTGCAAAAAATAAAGACAGCCCCATAAACTTTGGCTGTGTCGTCAGTCCGATTGCAGCAACTGCATAGGATCCAAGTGAACTGACCATCAGGGAATCAATCAATCCCGCAAATGCTACAAAAAACGATTCAATAATAGAGGGCCACGCCATGTTCATGGTGACTCTGATATTTTCCTTCTGATATGCTACCTTTTTCATACTGCTTATTTGGCTCCGCTCTCCTTAAATACGGCCAGTACGGTCTTAAGTAATATCTTCACGTCCAGCATAAAGGACCAGTTATCAATATACTCTACATCCAGCCGTACAATCTCTTCAAAGTCCGTAATATCACTCCTTCCACTGACCTGCCACATACCGGTCAGTCCGGGACGGAAACTCAGTCTCTTCTTATGATAAGGGCTGTAATGCTTGAACTCATCCAATGTCGGCGGTCTTGTTCCCACAAGACTCATATCCCCCTTCAGAATATTCAGAAACTGTGGAAACTCGTCCAGGCTTGTCTTCCTAAGGAATTTTCCCACCTTCGTAATTCTTGGATCATTCTCCATCTTAAACATCAGACCGTTCATTTCATTCTGTGCCATCAGTTCCTTTTTGCGCTCTTCTGCATCCGCATACATGGATCGGAACTTGTACATCTTAAATACACGTCCGTTCCTGCCTACTCTTTTCTGTGCAAAAAAGACAGGTCCCGGCGATTCCAGCTTGATCAGAGGTGCCACAAGGACCGTCAGTACAAGCAGGATCACACAACCCACCAGCGCACCGGCCAGATCCATCACCCTTTTCAGGATCAGCTGTCCTATCGGTGCCACCCGGTTTGCATAGGTAACTGCATAAAAGCTTCCAAACTGGGAAAGCGCCTTTTGGCTGGCACTTGCAAGCTCCGGCACCGGAATCTCATAATGAACGGTAATTCCCATTTCTGCCATAGTCTCCAGAATGGGAAGCATATCCTTCCTGCGTTTATTCTCAACAACTACGATCACTTCATCCAGAGATGCCATCTGACAGTATTCGATCAGATGCTCAAAGTCTGCCACGACTGGAACACCGGAGATTTCTCCCTCTGTCCACAGCGGTGTACTCTCTGCGATAGGAACAATTCCTGTCAGATCATAGCTGAAATCCTTCATCCCCTTCATGGTTTCCACCAGCATCGCAGCATTCTCCTCATCTGCCACAAGCAGGATCTTACGCTGTTCAAAGATCCACTGATACAGGGAGGGCATCATCTTTTTCCATAATTGATGAACCAGAAACATCAGTACACAGTTGAACACCGGGAACAGAAAGAGAACCAGTCTGGAATAGGCATCCAGCAGGTTGAAAAAGTACAGGATCACCGCTGCCCCGCCAAACATGATCAGGTTATTCCTGACAATCCCCGCCAGTTCATGCAGCGGTCCTCTCAGGAACATATTCCGGTTGGTATTACGAAGAAGGTTCATGGCAAGATAGACCACAAGACAGGAGCCAAGCAGCATCCCAAAGTCCATCCTCGCATTATCACTTTCAAAAAGTCTCTTATTTCTGATATAGTTAGCCAGAATCAGACTGACAAAAATACAGACACAATCAGCAGATAAGATCAGCAGCGTCTGCAATTTTGATTTACGTTGATACATAATGGATTAATCTCCCAAACGGTATTTAAATTATTTATCCTTATTGTCTACTATTCTGCATGGATTGTCAAATCGAATTCATTCAGATCTCAATTCTACGTATAGTCCCACTGCATGATACCATCATTCCGCTGGTTCAATATCAGTTGGAACAGAACCGTATAAACCGTCATTCCTAAGCCGTCACTATGGCTTTACTTGATTTTTCAAAACAGATATGCTATATTATACCTAAGAAAAGGGAAAGCCACAGAAGCGGCTCTACCCTCAAAGTAATTGACTGTTACTTAATAACAGCCGTCAACTATTCGTGGTAGTTGGCGGCTATTTTCGTTTCCACTTGAAGATTGTGTAACACAACCCGACAAGGGCGCAAATGAATATACAAAACTGAATCATATCAGAATATGTAACCATTGGCAACGCCCTCCTTTCTTTCGTCTGGAGGGTAGCCCCTCCGATAAAGAGGGTAAGCCGCCCGGCTCTGTGGTTTTCCATATCGGCAGTATAGCACATCTTCTCCAGTCATTCAAGGCATCCGGATTTGCATTGTTTCTTTCCGAAAATATTGTGTGTTCCACTTGTAACCCACCTGTGTACTTCGACCTCATTTTAACTGCTTTTATCTCTGGTTTATAAACAATTCTGACAATTAAAAAAGCCCGGAAACATCACGTTTCCGGGACTTCTTAATGCTTACTATACAATACCCTGGGCGGTCATAGCATCTGCAACCTTCAGGAAGCCTGCTATGTTTGCACCAGCTACATAGTTGCCATCAAGGCCATACTTCTTAGCTGCATCATCCAGATTGTGGAAGATATTAACCATGATTCCCTTCAGCTTGCTGTCAACTTCCTCGAATGTCCAGGAAAGTCTCTCGGAGTTCTGGCTCATTTCAAGTGCAGAAGTAGCAACACCACCGGCGTTGGAAGCCTTACCAGGTGCAAACAGAACACCATTCTTCTGGAGATATTCAGTAGCTTCAATTGTTGTAGGCATGTTAGCACCTTCAGCTACTGCGAAGCATCCGTTAGCAACCAGTGTCTTGGCATCCTCAAGAGACAACTCGTTCTGTGTTGCACAGGGAAGTGCGATATCAACCTTAACACTCCACTGATTGGTTCCTTCAGCCTTCTTATCATGATACTCTGCGCTCTTTCTTGCTGCAGCGTACTCTGTCAGTCTTGCTCTCTTCACTTCCTTGATTTCCTTCAGAAGTGCTACATCGATTCCTTCGGGATCATAGATCCATCCGGTAGAATCAGAACAGGTAACAACCTTTGCACCAAGCTGCTCTGCCTTCTGGATTGCGTAGATTGCTACATTACCAGCTCCGGATACAGCAACGGTCTTGCCTGCGATATCCTTGCCGTTTGACTTTAACATCTCTTCTGTGAAATATAACAGACCATAACCTGTTGCCTCTGTTCTTGCAAGAGATCCACCATAGCTTAAGCCCTTACCGGTAAGAACACCTTCATAAAGACCTTTGATTCTCTTGTACTGTCCATACATATATCCGATCTCTCTTGCTCCGGTTCCAATATCACCGGCAGGAACATCGGTATCTGCTCCAATGTGTCTGTAAAGCTCTGTCATAAAGCTCTGGCAGAATGCCATGATCTCTCTGTCAGATTTACCCTTGGGATCAAAATCAGATCCGCCCTTGCCGCCGCCAATAGGAAGTCCGGTAAGAGAGTTCTTAAAGATCTGCTCAAAGCCAAGGAACTTGATAATACCAAGGTTTACACTGGGATGCAGTCTTAAACCGCCCTTGTAAGGTCCGATAGCACTGTTAAACTGTACACGGAACGCATTGTTTACATGAACCTGTCCCTTGTCATCAACCCAGGGAACTCTGAAAAGGATCTGTCTTTCAGGAGTTACAAGTCTCTCCAGTAAAGCATCCTTTCTGTATGCTTCCTCATTTGCTTCAATAACAACTCTAAGAGATTCCAAAACCTCTTTTACCGCCTGGTGAAACTCAGGCTGGGCAGGGTTCTTTTCCACTACCATCTGAAATACTTCATCAACATATGACATTGTAATATGTCCTCCTTTTGTGTATGTTTGTACTTCTGATTACTTTTTTTGTATTATATATCATGTCAAAAAAAAGCACAATACACTTTATGCAATTAAATCGGAAAAGTTTTTTCGTACTTTTTTTAGTAAAAAAACTGACTGTTTTCTTTTCTTCTACAGGTAAACTTTCAGACTCTGAATACATTTTTCTTCAAAATCCATCAGTTCCTTAGCTACTTCTACTGACTCTTTTCCCGCATTTTTATGATGGTTCATGATCTTCCACATATCCGTAAGTCCCCGGTTATTCCCTTTTATCATCAGCTCCGCAATATGGCTTGTACTGTCATTCAGCATGGTATTTCCTGTAATCGCACTTTTCAGCATCAGTTCCTGGAAACCACTGCTCTGATAGCTTTTTACCTGCTCCTTCATCAGGCATTTTGTAGCCTCCTGATAAAGAGACTGGTATCCCATCTCCTGCTGTCTGACAACCATGGCCAGATCATTGTCATAAATCTTATTTCCGATCATGGATGCCGCCTGCATAGCCATCTGTGTATTCTTCTGCACTTCCTGCAATACCCTTGCATCATCTTCGTTCATTCCGTTTCCCTGCCTTCCTTTCACCTTCATTCTGCTCTGCTGAGATCTCGCCTTCACGTTTGGCGACGGAGCGATATTTCCTGTGGAGTAAAAAAACAGAGTGAAGATATCTTCACTCTGTTTTAGTATTTCCTGTATATCATATTTTATTCCGGACTCTGTAATTCCGCATCCTGTTCTTCCTGGACAGGACTTTCTCCGCCTGCAGGCTGTTCCGCAGTTTCGCTCTGGCTTTCAGGCTGTTCCACGGTTTCGCTCTGGCTTTCAGGCTGTTCAGCAGCATCTTCTTCAAAAGGATAACGGATTCCCCACTGTTTTCTCAGCTCATCCATGATCCTCATGATACGGATTGTCTCACTGTGAGGCATCTGTACGCATTCCAGTTCTTTATTATCCAGAGCCTTCAGGCAGGCCTCTACCTCATACTCATAACCGCTGATCTGCTTGGGACGCATATAAGCGGCAATCTGCTTATAGGAATCATCATAAACACGGATTGCTTCAAAATTGTTGATATTGTCAATAACAGCGAATCCCTTTGTTCCATAGATCACACCTTTTCTGTCACTCAGGGATACAATTGAACTGTTCAACACTGCAACCTTACCATCCGTGTAGCGGATCGTGATACTGTTCTGCTCATCTACACCTGTCTCTGTATAAGTACAGGAGGAATCTATTCCTTCTATGCCCGTACCAAACAGCATGGCTGCCAGATTCAATGGGTAAACACCAACATCCAGAAGTGCACCACCTGCCAGAGACGGCTCTTTCAGCCTAGGCTTATCGCCTACAACATAGCCGAGGTTTGCTGTCAGAGTCTTAAGCTCACCAATAATGCCGCTTCCAAGAACCTCCTGAATCGTAGTTACCATTGGCATATAGCGGATCCACATTGCTTCCGTAATGAATACTTCTTTTTCTCTTGCCAGAGAGATCAGCTCCTGTGCCTGCTGTGCATTTGCTGTAAATGCCTTTTCACACAGTACCGGCTTTCCATTCAGGATACAGAGTCTGGCATTTTCATAATGTTCTGAATGAGGAGTAGCAATATAGATCAGGTCTATTTTCTTATCAGAAACCAGATCTTCATAGGAATCATAAGCCTTCTTACAGCCATACTTTGCCGCAAAGGCATCTGCTTTGACTCTTGTCCGGGATGCTACTGCATACAGCTTCACACCCTTCATCTTTTTAATCGTATCAGCCATAATACCGGCTATATTACCGGTTCCCATAATACCGATATTGTACTTCTCAAACATAAGCATTCTCCTTATTCTACATAATCGGATTTAACAAATGCTGTCTGTCCTTTATACTTGACTTTGGTCCAGCCATCAGCCTGCTTCATGATCAGATCCAGCTTCTCACCAACATACGCGGTGCCAAGGGAATCTGCTGTCGTACTTGCACTGGTACGAACCTTTACATTCTCTTTCACAGTGACTGTTCCCGAGACAGTTCCGGAATCTGCATCAGTACTCTCAGCCTCAGCACTACCGGTATCTACCACTGTCTCCTCTGATACTGTCTCCAGATACTCACTTTTGATATAAGCATCCTTACCATTATACTCGACCTTACTCCAGCCATTTCCCCGCTGTTCAAGAAGCTTGAACTCCTGTCCGATCTGTGCCTTATCAATCTTATCCGCAGTCTCACTGTCTGAGGTACGAATATTTACTACATCCGTAGCCTTGACCATAGTGACTGTTGTCACAATATTGTCGTCTGTGCTGCCAGGTTCTTCTGTTTCTCCTTCTGTTTCTTCTTCCGCAGCTTCTCCCTCTGCTTCTTCTGCATCCGGAGTTTCCTCCTTGGCAAGGATCACACCGACATCTTCATTGATCTTTTCCTTCAGATATGCGACGTACTCATTCAGTTCATCATCTTCTGCAAGGAGGTCATTATACTCCACAACAACCTTATTGTTCAGATCGACCACATCATCCTGAAGTGTTACTTCTTTAATATAGTTCCTTACTGTATCATCGTAGGTACCATCATTGATAAAGTACTGTCCGTCTCCATCCTGGCCAATATAGTATGTCTTCAGCCCCGGAAGCTCCTGATCCACATCTGTAAATTTCACTTCTGAATAGACATAGGCTACATAAGTATTCTCATCAAGTCCCGGCTTCGTATAAACATTCAGGACAGGATAGTCTTCAATATATTTGCTCATCTCCTGTATACGGATCTTTTCAATGTCGTTCAGATAAGTGTTCAGGGATGCGATTGTCTCCACATCTCCTGATGCCTGTGCATCGTAATACGTCTTGATAATATTGTTGATCTCAGGATAGGCATTTTCTTCCAGTTCATAAACCGGTGTACTGAGTCCTTCCACTGAAGCTGATTCTTCCTGACCTGCAATTGCCGCAGCAGCTTCTTCCGCTTCCTTTTTCAGTGCCTCTTTCTGGTTTGCATTAATGGCAACAAATATGGTAATGAGTACACATACAACAAGAACAACCGGCATTACGATCTTAGTATTATCCATGATCCAGTCTTTGACTGCTATGGATTTTTCTTTCAACATATGCAATTTGTTCTGATTGGATTGTTTCATAGCTTTCCTTTCTTTTATTCAAGGTGATGCAAATGCACCCGACAGGAATCGAACCTGCATTAAAGGCGTCGGAGGCCTTCGTTCTATCCATTAGACTACGGGTGCATAAAAAATAATTATTACAAATTTGTTACATCACCTTGAATATCATATCATAAGAATCCCGTAATGTCTACCCCACCATTTATGAAAAAACTGTGAACCCAGGCTCCTGTCAGCAGAGCTGTTCAATCCGGTCGGTTTCTCTTCTGTAATAATAAATCGAATCCGCCAGGATTTCACAGTCTGCCACACAGTTTTCATTGATCTCTGTCACCATCCGAAGCAGTTCCTGTCTGTTTCGGTCTCCCTGATCCGGCAGAAGCAGAACCTCATGCACAGAGCTTGGCAAAATATAAAGGTTCCTGCCGATCCTTCCGGCAAATTGCTTCAGTACACCTGGATAAAACATACATACAGCTCCCTGCAGTCTCTGACGGTTACTGAGTACAAAGAGTGGAATCCTTACCTGATCCGACTGAAGCTCCTCCCGGAGCTTTTCCTTCTTTTCATCTGCCCAGTTCCTGAAGATCAGTTCCTCGATCGGTTCTATAGACGCCGGATATCTGACAGGTGTATTAACCAATGCCTCTGCAAACAAATCCTTATCCGTAATGCCCCATTTTTCCAGATGCTCATTTTTAACCAGAATAGAAGCCTTTCCATAGAAGGGTGACTGCTGTACGGTATAATAACAGACAAGAGCCAGATTACACACCGGTCTCCAGGGTGTATCCAGCAGAAGCTTCTTATTTTTTTCATAATGGATCAGCCTGACAGAGATCTGTTCCTTCGCCGTTTCAAAATCAAGAAAATCTGACAGATTTACTTCCTCCGGGATCCTGCTCTGATGAAGGATCCTTGCAAGTGCCTCCACAATCTTTGGAACTGCCGTCCCCTCCTTGTAATTTTCATAAAAGTCATTGATATATACAGTAGGTGATGTGTTAAGCCCCTCCTCCTGGACAACGATACCAAGAAGCTCCACGCCATTGTTCTTTTTTACTACTGTAGTTGTGATCTGAAACCTCTCTCCCATTGTTTTCTTCAGTTCCCTGACAACTGTTTCTGCAAATACATTAAAATTCATAGATGTGTTTTCCATAAGATACCTCTTTCTTAGATGTGTTTTTAGAATATTGCTGATTTTATTTCTGCACACGCAAAAAAAGACAATGAATCAAAGTTCATTGTCTTTCAGGCTTATCATTGTCTCGTGGTACGTCTTATACTCTGGATAAATACTCTCCAGTTCTGGTGTCGATCTTAATCTTGTCACCAAGTTCAACGAATAAAGGAACGTTAACGGTTGCTCCTGTCTCTACAGTAGCAGGCTTGGAAGCACCAGTTGCTGTATCACCCTTGAATCCGGGCTCTGTATCTGTGATCTCAAGCTCAACAAACAGCGGAGGCTCAATAGCGAATACGCTGCCATTGTGGGAACATACCTTAACCATTTCGTTCTCTTTTACAAACTTCAGGGCATCGCCAACTGTATCAGCGTCCAGTGCGATCTGCTCATAGGTTTCCACATCCATAAAGTTATACAGGTCTCCGTCTGAATACAGATACTGCATATCTTTTCTATCGATTCGTGCCTGAGGACACTTTTCAGTAGGTCTGAAAGTCTTCTCTACTACGCCGCCACTCTTGATATTCTTCAGCTTAGTTCTTACAAATGCAGCTCCTTTACCGGGCTTTACATGCTGGAACTCAATAATCTGGTAAACATTATTATCTAACTCAATCGTAATACCATTTCTGAAATCACCTGCAGAAATCATTAAAATATTCCTCCTAAAATTCTCACGTTATAATTCTTATTAAGTTTAATATAAATACCGATAATTTTCAACTGTTTTCTGCTACTAATTACAAAAAACTACTTTCCCTGTCTTTCCAGCAGAAAATCTACTGCCTCCAGATAACCCGGAAGACCATGTCCGTAGATCTGTTTATCACATGCCGGCGCTGTTACGGAAACCTTACGGAACTCCTCTCTGTTTGTGATATCGGAAATATGGATCTCCACCTTTGGCATAGTCACGCTGGCAAGGGCATCATGGATCGCATAGCTGTAATGAGTATAGGCTCCCGGATTGATCACGATCCCTTCTGTTCCGTCAAAGTAGGCATCCTGAATCCTGTCAATGATGGCACCTTCATGGTTACTCTGGAATACCTCTATGGTGCAGCCTGTCTCTTCTCCCTTTTTGGCGATCATCTGCAGCAGATAATCATAATCCTGCGTTCCATAGATATTCTTCTCACGAATGCCTAGAAAATTCAGGTTTGGCCCGTTAATAATCAAGATTTTCATTTTTCTTCCCTGTCCTTTCCATTCCATCTCTCTTCCCCCTGAAGCCTGCATATCTCATCAATGATCTCACCAAAATTCTTTTCTCCCACATCGATCACATGATCTGCACATGCCTCATATAATGGTGCCCTCTGTTCCAGCAGTGCCCTGATCTTCCCCTTCGGATCTTCTCCCTGCAAAAGGGGTCTTGTAGTATCATACTTCAGTCTCTCATACACAATTTCCGGTGTGATCCTGAGATAATAAATACTCCCAAGTTCTGCAAGCAGTCTGGCATTCTCTTCCCTGAGCGGCAGTCCCCCGCCAGTAGCGATGATCCTGTTATCCTCTGTCCGGATCAGCTCCCTGATACAATCCGTTTCCATTTTCCGGAAGCAGGCTTCTCCTTTACTGGCAAACAGTTCGGAAATACTCATTTTCTGTTTTTTCTCAATCCATTTATCTGTATCGATCAGTGTTCTCCTGAGTGCATAGGAAAGCCGGATCCCCGTGCTTGTCTTGCCACATCCCATAAACCCGATCAGTATAATATTATTTTTCATCCGTCTCTATCCTTTGACTTTTTCCTGCAGCAGAGCGGACACCTTACGGATCACATTCTCTGGTACTTTGGTATCCAGAAACAGTTCATAGGCAATGATCCCCTGATACAAGAGCATCCGGATACCGCAATAAGCCTCTCCACCAGCTTCCTTCACCAGCTTCATAAATCTGGTTTCCTCAGGCTTATAGATCAGATCATAGGCTTTGCTGATATGCTGGTAAAAAGCCGGATCCAGGATCACGGCATCCTCCGTATTGGGGTACAGCCCGGCACTGGTTCCCTGGATGGCTGTCATCTTTTCTTCCGGCAGCTTCTCATACTCCGAAAGCGCCATTGGAAGAATACAGTCTCTTTCATAGGCCCTGTTCACTTCCTCTGCAAGAACTGCTGCCTTTTCATAGGAGCGGTTTAAAAGATATACTCTTTTTGCCCCTTTCTCAGCACAGAGAAAAGCTGCTGCCCGTGCTGCACCACCTGCCCCGAGAAGAATCATATCCTCTGCTTCAAAGGCAATGCCTTCCTCCTCCATCGCACGGTATAAGCCCATCATATCTGTATTGTAACCCCGGAAGCCGTTTTCTGTTCTGACAAGAGTATTCACGGCACCGATCTTCTCTGCCAGTCCTTCTACGCAGTCAAGACAGGGGATCACCGCCTGCTTATAGGGTACTGTCACATTCAGTCCCAGTACATTCAGACTGTAAGCACCTGCAATGGCCTTCTGCAGATTTCCCTGTTCCACATGGAACGGCACGTAGACCAGATTGTCATGCATCTCTTCTGCCACCGTATTATGGATCACCGGTGAAAGGGTATGTTCCACCGGATTTCCAATCAGTCCGCAAAGTCTTGTATATCCGTTAATTTCCATATCTTATCTCCCATTCCCATGAACCAGAAATTCTGTGCCTTCTTTTCTGCATTTCTTCTTATAAAAATACAGGACAATCCATTCCAGCCGCCGTTTCAGAATGATCTGGATCTCTTCCTTCTTATCAATGGGTCTTGTCAGAATAGAAAAAATCCCCACTCTTCTGGCACCCCATATATCCGTAAAAAGCTGATCTCCGACAAACAGGGTTGTACCTCTGTCTGTTCCCATCTTTGACATTGCTTCCTCATAGCCTCTTTTCGCCGGCTTTCCTGCCTTAAAAATATAGGAGACATGGACTTTGTCATTAAACATTTTCACTCTGGGCTCTTTATTATTGGAAAGGAGCATGATCTGAAAGCCTGTCTTCTTAAGACGCTCCATCAGTGCAATGCTTCTTTCATCTGCCGGTGCCCCATGCTCCACCAGCGTATTGTCAATATCAAAAATAATCCCCCGGAATCCCCTCCGGTAATATTCTTCATAATCAATTCCATAAGCCGAATCCATATACAGATCCGGATAAAAAGTCTGCAGCATACGATTCCTCATTTCTCTCTCTGATGAGTATAACAAAACACCCTGCACTTGTGCAAGGTGTTGTTTATGCTGCCTGTATAAAACAGTCCCCCTATATTTCCCGGACTGTCTATTTACGGATTACCATGCCATCTTCCGGATTTACCGAAATGGTGCTTCCTACAAAATACTGGTAGTCCTGCAAAATGGAATCCTTCTTCATATCAGAGATCGCTTTCTGCATATCCAGATTCATCAGACTGCTCTCACTGCCCAGATAATCGAAGGTTTCTTCCTTATGGAAGGTCATCGAGATTTCGGAAGGATTCACAGAGGTTCTCTTCTGTAATGCACTCTCCTCAGCCGCACTCTGCTGTATCTGTCCACCTGTGGGCTGCTCCTCTGCTGCATTTCCTGACTTGGTACTGCCAGGTACTGTTTCCTGCTGTGCTTCTATCTTCTGTGGAGTAACTGCGGAGGCTTCCGGTATCCGGTAATAAGCTGATATATTATTGTAGCCTGACATCAGACTGATTGCCATCGCTTTACTCCTTTCTGTCAACATTATTTCATGATTATATCATATATATCGATCCATGAGAATAAAAAATTAACATCGTTTTCATATTTCGTATATTTTCGAAGTGCGGCCTCCTACACCAGGATCCCGGCTGCCTTAAGGAGCCTGCCTGTATAGGGATCTTTATGATGGAAGTAGACCTCCTCCACATCCCCACTCTCCCTGATCTGTCCCTGCTGCATGATCAGCACATGGTCACACATCTCATATACTACTCTCAGATCATGGGAAATAAAAAGAATGGACAGATTCATTTCCTTCTGGATTTCCTTTAAAAGTGCAAGGATCTGTGCCTGTATTGTCACATCCAGTGCTGATACCGGCTCATCGGCGATCAGAAGCTCCGGCTCCAGCATCAGTGCTGCAGCAATCGCAATCCTCTGTCTCTGTCCACCAGAAAGCTCTCTTGGATAATGCTCCAGAATCTTCTCTTCCAGTCCTACCCGCTCCAGCATGGTCTTTACCTTTAGCACTCTCTCTTCTTTTGACAGCCCACCCTTCAGACGCAGCGGCTCCTCCAGAATCCATGCAATCCTTTTCGATGGATTTAAGGATCCGTAGGGATCCTGAAATACCATCTGGGGCTGCTCTGTATTTCTTATGATCGTCCCTTCATAGGGAATCATCTGCAGAATACTTCTGGCAAGAGTCGTCTTACCGCTTCCGCTCTCTCCCACAAGGCCAAGAACCTCTCCCCGTTTCATGGCAAAGGAAACATCCTTCAGCACCTGTATGCTTTTTTTCTTTTCAAAGGGAGTTTTCCGGCTCACAGGATAAAACACCTGCAGATCCGTAACCTCCAGAATATTCTCTGTCATCATGAATCCTTTTCTGTCTTTCTGATTACCCTTGGAATCGCTGCGATCAGCTTCTTCGTATATTCTTCCTTCGGATGATAAAAAATCTCATCCACAGGTCCGCTCTCTACCACATAGCCTCTCCTCATCACCAGCACCCGTTCACATAGCTGACGCACCAGACTTAAGTCATGAGAGATAAAAAGAATAGCTGTCTTCTTTTCCCGATTGATCCTTTTCAGCAATGCTACGATCTGCTCCTGGATCGTCACATCCAGTGCTGTCGTCGGTTCATCGGCGATCAGGAGCTTCGGATCACAGATCATGGCCGCTGCGATCATGACACGCTGGCGCATACCTCCGGAGAGCTCGTGTGGATACTGCTCATACACCTGCTGCGGATTATGCAGTTCCACCTTTTCCAGCATTTCTATAGCACGCTTTTTCCGTTCTTCCTTTGAAAGTTCCGTGTGCAGGCGGAGAGCTTCTTCTACCTGCCAGCCGATCTTTTTCACAGGATTTAAAGAGGTCATCGGCTCTTGGAATATCATACCGATCTCATTTCCCTGGAACTTACGCAGTGTTTTACGGTCACAGTCAAGGAGATTCACTCCCTCAAACAGAATCTCTCCTCTTTTTTTCATGTCCTTCCTGCTCAGAAGCCCTGCGATTGCCAGCGCACTCATAGATTTTCCGGAGCCGGATTCTCCTACCAGTCCAACGATCTCCCCCTCATGCAAGGTAAGGTCAAAATCGTAGACCACAGTCTCCGGTCTCTCATGGTCAAAAAACTCTATATTCAGATCTGTAACTCTTATCATTTCCTTACTCATTTTTAAGCCCATCCGACAATAAACCAAATCCAAGCACCAGCAGTATGATCGTCAGTCCGGGGAACAGCGCATACATGGGTACACTGAATAGAAATGACTGTGCCTCAGAAAGCATTCTTCCAAGACTGGCATCCGGTGGCTGTACACCGATCCCAAGGAAGCTCATTCCCGCTTCTGCCAGAACAGCATTGTTAAAGCCGATCATAATGGCTGACAGCAGCACTGTCATGGTATTTGGCAGGATATGTACAAACATGATCCTGAAGTCCCCTGCTCCCTGGAGCTTTGCGCTTTTCACATAATCCATGTTTTTATTCCGGATAAATTCACTCCGCACGATCCTGGCAAAGCTTGGTACAAAGGCAATGCCAAGTGCGATGATCACATGATACTTGCCGCTGCCAAGAAGGCTGATAAACAAAAGGGCAAGCAGGATACTGGGAAAGGCAAACACAGCATCATTGATCCGCATCAGCACTTCATCCAGGATGCCGCCATAATATCCGGTCAGCGCCCCGATCAGAATACCGAAAGTGACACCGATCAGTACAGTTCCCGCAGCCACGATCAGAGTCGTTCTGCTCCCGGAGAGTACCCTTGAGAAAATATCCCTTCCAAAATTGTCACAGCCCATCAGATGCTTCACCGATATGCCAGCAAACTTGGCAGAAGGATCCATGGTATTGGGATTATAAGGAGTATAAAAGCATCCCATCAGGATCATAAACAGCATGATCCCTGTCAGAATACTGCCCGCAATGAAATTCTTGTTTTTTCTGATCTTTTTCCAGTTCATCCTTTTCTCCCCGGATCATTCCACTGATATTCTGGGATCTACCAGACCATAGATCACGTCCACCACCATATTGACTACAAGCACCAGCGCGGCAATACACACGATCACCGCCATCACCACCGGATAATCCCTGTTAGAGATAGACGTCAGAAGAATCCTTCCAAGCCCAGGGATCCCAAAAACCTGTTCAATGATAATGCTGCCTGCGATCATATCAGAAAGTGCCATCCCAAGAAAGGTGATCACCGGGATCATGGCATTCTTCAGTACGTGACGGTACAGGACGCTCCGTTTACTGTTTCCTCTGCTATAAGCTGTCCGCACATAATCAAGCTTCATTTCCGAGATCACAGAGCTCCTAAGAAGCTTGACCGCCATGGCTGCCTTTGGCAGTGCTATGGCAAGAGAAGGAAAGAACAGATATCCCACGAACTTTCCTATATTTATCTGATAGGAAACATAACCACCCGGTGTAAACAGCCGGAAGATCATTCCAAACACAAAGGTGATCAGGATCCCGGCAAAGAAAGGCGGTACTGCCATAATGATCTGATTGACCACGGTAATGATCCGGTCTGTCATTCCTCCCTCGTGCTTTGCCGCATACAGACCTACAGGAATGGAGATCAGTATCATCCATGCAAAAGCCATCAGTGTCATGGTAATGGTAACCGGCAGCTTATCCAGGATCATTTCGCTGACCGGCATCCGGTAGCTGTAAGAGGTGCCCATATCTCCCTTCAGGAAACCGGCAGCCCATCTGCCATACTGTACAAGCACCGGGTCATTCAATCCAAGCTCCTCCCGCAGTGCCTCTGCCCTCTCCGGTGTTGCCTGGGTGCCCAGCATGGAGGTCACCGGGTCTCCCGATATCATATGAAAAGCAAGAAAGACAAAGAGCGTGACTGCAAACAGGGTTACACACATCGTCAAAATCTTTTTGCCTGCATATCTCATCTCTTTGTCCTCCTATCGTCAGATTACTGGCTGACAAGCTTCAGTTTTGCTATATCCTGAACATACAGGGGATAGAACTCATATCCTGTATAGTTCTTATTTAATGCTACAAACTCCGGCAGATCCTGAATATAAACATTTGCTGCATCTGTAGCAAGAATTGTTTCGCATTCCTTGTAATACTTTGTTTTCTCTGCATCATCCGTGCTGGTAAGTGCATTTGCAAAAGCCGTATCATAGTCTGCATTGTTATAGTTGATAAAGTTGTTGGATGCCGTACTGGTAAATCTCTGCAAAAGGGCTGCTCCTGTAAGACTTGATGCATCTACACCAACAACCGTGGATTCAAAGTTTCTGTCTGTATAAACATCACTCAGCCAGCTGTCCCACTCTACAAGCTGGATATTGGCAGTCACACCGATATTGGCAAACTGCTCTACCAGAACCTGTGCGGTATCTATATGGGGCTGGTAGTTGGAAGGTACTGTAATCGTAAAGGAAAAGCCATCCGGATAACCGGCTTCTGCAAGCAGCTCCTTTGCCTTATCAAAATTCTGCTGATACGTATCATTCAGTTCTTCCATATAGTACTTTCCAAACGCCGGAAACATGGAGCTTCCCAGCTCGGTTCCCTTACCGTCTGAAATGATATCCATGATCTCCTGCGGATTTACTGCATAGCTGAGAGCCTGTCTGACCCTTACATCATCAAAGGGCGCTACAGCATTGTTCAGGTAAAGAGCCTGCACCAGATTCATCGTCCCTTCCAGTACATCAAACTTGTCAGAAAGCTCTGCTGCCTGGGTTGCTGTCACTCTTGCGAACATATCAATGGATCCGCCCTCCAGATTCATGACAATGGAATCGGCATTGGCACAGATCTTAAAGGTTACATTCTCAATATTAGCCTTTTCTCCCCAATAATCATCAAACCTCTCTACTACAAAGTTCTCCTGGGGTGAACGGGATACATATTTGTAAGGTCCTGTTCCGATGGGATTGGTATCCGGATTCTCATTGGCCTTTGGAATGATTGCTGTCGTCATATAAGCCAGGAATTCTGTGTCTGCTTCCTGCAGTGTTACAACTACGGTATGATCATCTGCGATCGTCACGCTCTCAATATTGGAAAACGCCGGTACCAGAGGTCCTCCGTTACTGGTATCGGCGCATTTGTCAAGTGAAAACTTTACATCCTCTGCCGTAACCAGGCTTCCGTCGTGAAACTTTACTCCGTCTCTTAATGTGAAGGTATATACCTTCCCGCCTTCTGATTCTTCATAGGCGCTTGCCACTGCAGGGATTAAATCACCATCACTGGTCGGCTTAACCAATCCTTCAAACAGATTGAATAATACCTCTTTAGTTCCTGCCGCCACTGCCTTGTGAGGGTCAAGACTATCCTCCAGATCCTGGGGGATTCCGATGGTAATCTGAGAAGAACTCTCCCCTTCCTTGTCACCTGCGCATCCGCCCAGTGCAACAGCAAGTGTGGTAAGCATGAAGACCAGAAGCCATTTTACTGCTCCTTTTTTCATGTTTCTGATTCCTTTCTCATTCTTGTTATGAAATTTTGCATTCTGTTTAAATGCCTCGCTTATTGTATATGATTCTTTTTAAAAAAGCAATCCTTTTTTCAGGACTGCTTTCTTTTATGGGAAAATGGCTTTTCCCGTTCCTTATCTCTGTTTTTCTCTCTGTTTTCTTTATTTCAGTACCTTCTTCAGTTCGTCCATAAAGGTATTGATATCCTTGAACTCCCGGTATACAGAAGCAAATCTGACATAGGCTACAGCTTCCAGATTCTTCAGCTTATCCATGACAAGTTCTCCGATCACACGGCTTGGGATCTCTTTCTCTTCCCTGTTAAAAATCTCTGTCTCTACTTCATCCACGAGCTGGTTGATCTGATTGATGCTGATCGGTCTCTTATGGCAGGCACGAAGAACGCCTGCTTCGATCTTGGATCTGTCATATGGCTCCCTGTTCTCATCCTTCTTGATCACGATCAGGGGAATCGTCTCTATCTTCTCATAGGTGGTAAAGCGTTTACCACATTCATCACACACTCTTCTTCGTCTGATGGAATTGTTATCCTCTGCCGGTCTTGAATCAATGACTCTTGTATTTTCATGGCTGCAATAGGGACATTTCATAGGCTTTCTCCTGTTCTGGTTCTTTGAGAATATTATATTCCGCACAGAAAAGCATGTCAACCGCAGACATCTACAATAATAATATCAGGTCCGATCTGTTTGATATCCTTGTAGGGAATACAGTAATCCGGTTCCGATTTCAGAAGATTACAGAATTTATTATTTCCCGGTACCGTGACACTGCATATCCTTCCGCTGCATTCATCAAACTCAAGATCTCCGATCCTGCCAAGCTTCCTGCAGTCCCTTAAATTGATCACATCCTTACATTTCAGTTCTGAATAACGCATCTTTTCCTGCCTCTTCCTCTTTTTATTATTTTATGCAGACAGACAAATCTGGAAATCCTTTTTCTGCATGAATATTTTCCTGGTCTTTTGAGAATGATTACAAGTATCTAGTAAACAGGAGGATTCTTTATGGCACAGGGAAAAGTTGAAATCTGCGGGGTAAATACGGCAAGACTCCCCCTGCTGAAGACAGCAGAAAAAGAGGCTCTTTTTAAAAAAATCACGCAGGGGGACACCTCTGCCAGGGAAAAATATATCGAGGGGAACCTGCGTCTTGTCCTCAGCGTGATCAAGCGTTTTTCATCCAGCAGCGAAAATGCGGATGACCTGTTCCAGATCGGCTGTATCGGTCTGATCAAGGCCATTGATAACTTTGATGTTTCCCTGAATGTCAAATTCAGCACATATGCCGTACCCATGATCATCGGAGAGATCCGGCGTTTTCTCCGTGACAACAATTGTATCCGGGTCAGCCGCTCCCTGAAGGATACAGCCTACAAAGCCATTTATGCAAAGGAAATGCTGTTAAAGAAAAATATGAAGGATCCTACTCTCAGTGAAATTGCGGAAGAAATCGGCATCTCCAAAGAAGATATTGTCTATGCCCTGGATGCCATCCAGAATCCAATGAGCCTGTACGAGCCTGTTTTTACCGATGGCGGGGATACCCTTTATGTCATGGATCAGATCAGTGACAAGAAAAATAAGGAAGATAACTGGGTGGAACATCTTTCCTTAAGTGAAGCCATGAAGCATCTGAATAAACGGGAAAATGAGATCATCTCCCTGCGTTTCTTTGAAGGAAAAACCCAGATGGAAGTGGCCGGCATGATCGGCATTTCTCAGGCGCAGGTGAGCCGCCTTGAGAAAAATGCCTTAAAGACCATGAAAAACTATCTGACAGCCTGAATCAGTTCCTTTTTCAGACGCTTCATAATTTTCTTCTCCAGCCTGGAAATATAAGACTGGGAAATACCAAGCATTTCAGCCACCTCCTTCTGGGTCAGCTCCTTCCCGGAAGGATCGCTTAAGCCAAACCTTAAATTAATGATCGTCTTTTCCCTGTCAGAAAGCTTATCTACCGCTTTCAATAAAAGCTTTCGCTCCACCTCTGTTTCAATATCCCGGTAGATCACATCCTCATCCGTTCCAAGAATATCTGACAAAAGCAGTTCATTCCCATCCCAGTCCACATTCAGGGGCTCATCAATCGAAACCTCCAGCTTTGTCTTATTGTTTCTCCGGAGGTACATCAGAATCTCATTTTCAATACATCTTGACGCATAGGTTGCCAGTTTGATATTTTTCTGCGGATTAAACGTATTGATGGATTTGATCAGTCCGATCGTACCAATGGAGATCAGATCCTCCACACCCACCCCGGTATTATCAAACTTCTTTGCAATATAAACAACAAGTCTTAAATTATGCTCGATCAGAATTGATTTGGCTTCATCCTCATACTCCGTGCCAAGGTCACTGATCACTGCATTCTCCTTATCCGCCTCAAGAGGCGGTGGCAGCACCTCACTTCCTCCGATATAGTGTACATCTCCCTGCCTTCCTGTAAGAAATCCTGCTTCTCTCCGATATATCTTAAACTGGAATCTTCCTGGCATTGCAACCTTAAAAACCATAACTGCTCCTCCTATAAAAACCACTGCTGTGGCAGAATCATCTGATATTTCTTCCTTCCGGACACACGCTCTCTGCACACGGCAATCATCACCTGCTTAAGGCGTCTTCTGCCCGTTTCCTCCTCCAGCTGTATTTCTTCTATTTCATAGGCATCCAGCATTCCTCTTTCTGTTCCTATACTGTGAAAGGGAATGATCCTGTATTTCTCAGGTCTTTTGCAGTGGCTCATTTTTTCAAAGCACACCTCATCCAGTACTGCCACCGGCTTTCTGCTGACGGGCTCAATCAGCCCGTTCCCGGTATCGATCAGTCCTGTTATGGCGAAATTCCCGTCATCCCCGGGAAGCCATACCCTGCAGAAATGTGTCTGCATTTTTCTCTGCTTCCAGTCCTGCAAAAAAGCCGCAAGTCCATATATTGCCATGCCCGAAAGCATAAGCAGATCTCCCTGTACTCTTATGCTGTTTTCCAGGAGAAGACGCTTTACAAGCAGCATGCCCCCACCCATGAAAAATGCAAAGGTGAAATAAAGCAGCAGCCCTGTAAGCAGTTCTTTTCCTTTCTGAAAAGGTGCTGTGATCTTCAGCATGAGCAGTGCTGTGATCACTTTTACAAAGATCCCGGAAAGCAGACTTCCTGGCAGGCACAGGGTAATACAGTACATCCCTGCTCCTGCCGCTGCCCCGCCCATGACCCGAAAAAAAGTGGTAGATTTCCTAAGGGTCTTAAGGATCAGTCTCAGGATCAGAAAATCAGGCACCAGATTATGTAGAAAGATACTGTCAAGATACAGAACTTTTTGCAAGTGTCACCTCTCTTTCCATGGCACTTCATCATTATAATCATTCTGAAGTCCGGATTTTGTCAAAATCCGGACTTCACTCCCATAACTCATCGCAAAAGGAGCCGGGAAACATGTCCGTTTCTGCAAACGGTACACATTCTCCGGCTCCTTTATTCCTTTCCGTGATCACATACTGTAAAAGCTCCTGGCTGCCTTCACAAGCATTCTGATATCCTTCGTTCCTGCTGTTTCCACGCTGGAATGCATGGCAAGCTGTGCCAGCCCGATATCCACACAGGGAATGGAAACCTGTCCTGCAGAAATATTACCAAGAGTAGAGCCACCGGCAATATCAGAACGGTTGCAGTATACACTGACAGGCACATCGGCATCCCTGCATACCCTTCTCATGACAGCCTCAGAATACGCATCTGTGGTATACTTTTGTCCGCCATGATACTTGATGACGATACCCCCATTCAGATATGGCCTGTTTCCCGGATCTGCCTTTTCCGGGTGAGCCGGATGCATGGCATGGGCATTGTCTGCGGAGATCATGAAGCTGTCGGCAAGAAGCTGCAGATAAGTGCTTTCAGAAGGATCATACTCTTCACTGATCCGCCGCAGGGTATCCCTCAGAAATGTAGAAGCTGCACCCTGCTTGGTAAGGCTTCCCACCTCCTCATTATCAAAAAGAGCATAAACATTTATATAATCCTTACTATCACCCTTCAGAAACCCCTTAAGGCTTCCATATGCACAGGCAAGATCATCCAGTCTTGGAGAAATGATCAGTTCCTTCGAAGCTCCTGCAAGTCTTCCTTTTTCCCTGACATATAAGAACAATTCCTTCCCAAGAATATCTTCCCTCTTCACGCCGGCATACTGTGCCACCTTGTCCATCAAGATATCGCCAGCCTTCTTTTCCTTTCCTTCCTCTACGGCAAGAAGCGGCTGCAGATCAGTCTGGGGATTATAGGTCAGCTTGTCATTCATGCCACGGTTCATATGAATAGCCACATTGGGGATCACAAGCAGATCCTCATCCACATTCACTGTTTTGGAAAGAAGCTGATCCTCTTTCTGATAGACAATCCTTCCAGCTACAGAAAGACACCTGTCTAACCACGTGGCATGGATCATGCCTCCATATGGCTCCACATTCAGTCTGATATAACCGCCCTCGGTCTTCATCTCCCCTTCACATTTTACCTTAAAGGTGGGAGAATCACTGTGAGATGCCATAATGTGGAAGCCCTTTGGTTTCCCCTCCGGCAGGGTAAATGCTATCAGAGAGGAACCATTCCGCTTCACATAATACCGGTTTTGTTCCGGATCCTTTCTTAATCTTTCTGTAAGACCATAGCCTTCCTTTTCCGAAAGTCCGACAAAGCCTTTCTTCTGCAGGCGCTTCTCTACATTTTCTACAGCATGGAAACAGCTCATGCTCTCTTCTATAAAGGTAAGGCACTCCTGTGCCTCTTTTAATTCTTCCTCATTCATACTCTTTCTCCCATAATAATTGATAAGAGCTGTATATCTGATGATATACAGCTCCTGTGCTTACTTATCTCTTTTATTTCTTCTGCAGGAATCCTGGAATATCTAACGGCTTGTTCTCTACCTTGCTTCTGATATCACCGGGATTGATGATTCCCTGTGCCGGCTTTCTTACAGGTGTCTGTACCTGTCCCTGCATGGGATTCTCAGCCGGAGCTGTGAAAGGTCTGCTCTTCAGATTCACATTCGGGGTAACCGGCTTCACATATTTATTTGCGTAGGTTCCCATATTGGACATTGTCTTGTTATTAGGCAGTGTCTCATCAACCAGACCAGTCGCAATAACAGTAACCTTGCAGGAATCTGTCTTGCTTGCATCATACATGGCACCAAAGATAATATTCACATCATCTCCTGCAAGCTCCTGAACATAGCTTGCTGCATCGGATGCATCTGCCAAGGTAATATCTCCGGATACATTAATGATCACATGGGTAGCACCGGAAATAGTTGTCTCAAGCAGCGGGCTCTCTACTGCCATCTTGACAGCTTCGCTTGCCTTATCATCTCCCTTGCCTTCACCAATACCGATGTGAGCAATACCCTTGTCCTTCATAACTGTCTGCACATCCGCAAAGTCCAGATTGATAACAGCAGGAACATTGATCAGGTCTGTAATACCCTGCACTGCCTGCTGAAGCACCTCATCTGCCTTCTTAAGGGCATCCGGCATGGTTGTCCGTCTGTCTACGATCTCAAGAAGCTTGTCATTGGGAATGATGATCAGCGTATCTACATTATCTTTAATTCTCTCAATACCACTTATGGCATTGACCATACGTGCCTTTGCTTCGAAACGGAAGGGCTTGGTAACAACGCCTACAGTAAGGATACCCATATCCTTGGCAAGCTTGGCCACTACCGGTGCAGCACCGGTTCCGGTTCCGCCTCCCATACCACAGGTTACAAACACCATATCTGCACCCTTCAGCGCTGCGGATATCTCTTCACTGCTCTCCTCAGCTGCCTTCTCACCGATCTCAGGCTTGGCTCCTGCACCAAGTCCTTTGGTCAGCTTCTCGCCGATCTGCAGGAGCTTTGGTGCCTTGCAAAGCTGTAAGGCCTGCTTATCGGTGTTGATCCCGATAAATTCTACTCCTGTAATATTCTCTTCTACCATTCTATTAACAGCGTTATTGCCTGCACCGCCTACACCGACTACAATAATGCGGGCAGCAGACTCAGCGTCGTTTGTCTTAATCTCCAGCAAGGTGCTTCCTCCTTCATCATTCCCTAAAAACTCATATAGATTATCATATAATTTTTCCAGTGATTAATCAACCACTAATTTCAGTTTTTCATAAACTTTTTAAAGCCTGTACGTCCTTTTATTCTGTCTTAGAATCCGGCTCAAAAGTTATCGTTTTCGTCTCCTCTGTATAATTCTCCATACGCAGTGTTCCACTCTTTCCGGTCAGCTCCGGCAGGATATACTGCAGCTCCATCACCTTTTCCTCCAGATTACCGCTGTTACCAAAAGCTGCCTTTACATTTTCAAAATAAAGGGTCAGGGAGTTGTCCGAACCAAAGAAAATCCGGTCTACTATAAGATTATATTTGTTCACAAGCTGGGTTATGCTTAAAATCTCACTGAAAATCTCAGGATTTTCCACAGGAAGTGCCTGATAAAGAACCACATGGTCAAATGTAAGTCCCGTGACCATGGGAATACCCTTTGTTTTTTCAGAAGAGCTTTCCACTACGATCCCATCCTTATCAAAGTACAGATATCTGTCCAGATACTCCACATAGCCGGCCAGTGCCTTTTCATAAACTTCTATTTTTACCGTATGAGGATCCAGAACAGAAACGTCCATTTTTTCTACAAACGGAATCCCCTCTATGCTCTTATCTCTGTACTTCAGTGACAGGATCAGGGAATTATTCCCATACCTTCCGCTCATGACCATATCCATGATCTCTTCATTGCTGTAATGGACATTACCCTCCACATAAACATTGGTAACCGTATAATTGGCAGTGATATACCAATAGGCTGCTGCCGTAATGCCGGCAAGCAGGACAAGAACCACAAGCAGAATGATCCCCCATACCGGGAAGCTGCCCTTCTCTCTTTTCCGCTTTTTCGGCTTCTTCCCTGCCTCACCCTCCAGTACACGGAATCTTGGCAGGGACATTGTTGTCATAGGTATATTCGCTTTTTTCTGCTGTTTTCTTTTCTTCGTGACTTTTCCTGCCATAATCCTATCCACACACAATATTGATTCCAAGATCCTGCAGATCTCTGCAGATATCCTCATAGCCTCTTTCTATAAAGTGCCTGCCTGTCACTGTAGTTTCCCCCTGTGCCATACAGCCTGCGATCACAAGTCCTGCACCGCCCCGCAGCTCTCCTGCATTTACCAGGCATCCCCGCAGATTTTCCACACCACAGATTCCTGCCATATCACCTTCCGTCCGGATACAGGCTCCCATCTTGCAAAGCTCTCCCACTATCCGGAAACGGTCTTCAAAGATCTTCTCTTCTATTACACTTTTTCCTTCTGCCTTTGACAGAACTGCCATCAGGGGCGACTGCAGATCTGTGGGAAAGCCAGGATATACTTCTGTCCGGATACAGGAAACCGGCTTTTTCACAGGATCTGTCATCACTGTGATCCCCTCTCTGGTGATCATGACCTCTGCTCCCATTTCCCTGGCCAGCCAGATCACGCAGTTCATCTGCATGGCAGGTGCTTCTCTTAAGAAAACATGACCACCGGCTCCAAGGGCTGCCAGCAGATACGTACCTGCCACGATCCGGTCTGCCGGCACCCGGAAACGGGTTCCATGCAGCTTTCTGCCACCTTCGATCAGGATCACACATCCACCGGCACCCTCGATCATGGCGCCGCTTTTACATAAAAACTGACAAAGTGCAACGATCTCCGGCTCTCTGGCTGCATTCTGCAGCACCGTGATCCCCCTTGCCATAACAGCTGTCAATATCACGTTTTCTGTTGCTCCCACACTCGGAAAAGGAAGCGTGATCACATTCCCTGTGAGGTTCCCGGCTCTTGCTGTAAATGCCCCGTCCTTCTCCTCAATATCCACTCCCATTCTGGCCAGCGCTTTCAGATGAATATCAATAGGACGTCTTCCTATCACACATCCCCCGGGATATTCCATGGTAACCTCATGGAATCTTCCAAGCATGGCGCCAAGAAGCATCAGGGACGAGCGCATCCCCGTAACTGATTCCCCTTCCATCATCTCCTTGGATACGTCTCTTGCATCAATCAAAAGTGTACGATCTGCTCTGCTTACCCGGCAGCCGATCTTCTCAAGGAGTTTCTGCATACGGAATACATCCGATATCCTGGGACAATTTTCAATAATACTGATATCTTCTATTAAAAGTGCGGCTGCCATAACCGGCAATACCGCATTTTTAGATCCCTGTATTTTTGTCTCCCCGAAAAGAGCATTTCCTCCTCTTATATGAACAGCATCCAAATTTCATCCACCCTTTGCAGATTAGACCTATTCTACTATATGCTCTTTTTCAGGAAAAGTGTCTGTACGCCTTTACAGATCCTTCAGCTTGATTCCTTTGCCTACACTCAGGACAAGTCCCATTTCGATCAGAAGGAACAGAACTGAGGAGCCTCCGTAGCTGATAAACGGAAGTGAAATACCGGTATTGGGGATCGTATTGGTAACAACAGCAATATTCAGGATCACCTGAATCGCAATATGTCCCATCACACCAACGACCAGCATCGCACCAAACAAATCCGGCGCATTATTGGCAATGACCATAAATCTCCAGATCAGCAGGATGAAAAGCACGATAACAGCAGTCGCACCAAACAGCCCCAGTTCTTCACAGATGATAGAAAAGATCATATCATTCTGTGCCTCCGGAAGAAAGCCAAGCTTCTGCATACTCTGTCCAAGTCCCTTTCCCCAGATACCCCCTGATCCAATGGCATAAAGTGCCTGCAGAGTCTGGAAGCCCTTGCCATCTGCATAGGCCTCCGGATCTAACCACGCCAGAATACGTCCTCCACGGAAGCTCATGTTATCTGAGCTGGCTGCATTAACGATCAGGAATACAACGAGTGCCGCTGCTGCTGCACCCGCCAGACCGATCAGGACAAATTTCTTATAATCCGGACTGGACACGAATACCATCAGTACCGCAATCCCGAAAATGATAATCGCAGAACTCAGGTTTTTGGTGATCAGATATACTTCACCACAAATCGGCAGCGGGGCTGCCAGCATGATCATAAAGCCCTTGGTCGTCCGTATCCCCTTGCCGATCTTGCACACAAGACTTGCCAGGAACAGGATCATGGCAAGCTTTGCCACCTCCGCAGGCTGCAGGGACATTCCTGCAATACGGATCCACCTCTTGGCACCGTTTGCCTCGTAGCCAAGGGGCGTCAGTACCAGCAGGATCATAAATGCCGACACCAGATAGCCAAGGGTAGCAAACCGTTCCCAGAAATGGTAGGGAATACTGGCAACAATTACCATCAGAACCAGTCCCATGAGCGTTGCCACAAGCTGCTTTTTCAGATAATAAGCGGAATCCCCAAAGTCCATGTTGGCTTCATAGGAACTGGTAGAATACAGCATGATCAGACCAAAGCCCAGCAAAAACAGCACTATAAACAACAGTGTATAATCAAAAAATGATTCCTGCTGCCCTTTTTTTCTTCTTCCAGCGTTTCTATCTGCCACTTAGCTTATTCTCCTATTTTATTCACAAGCTCTTTAAAAATCTTACCTCTTACCTCATAATTGGGGAACATACCCCAGCTTGCGCAGGCAGGGGACAGCAGCACAGCATCTCCCGGCTCTGCCTGTTGTCTGCAAACCTCAAATGCCTCCTCAAAGGTATCCGCCAGAATGATATTCTCCACGCCGTGTTTCTTTGCACACGCTGCGATCTTATCCCTTGTCTGACCGATCAGTACAAGTGCCTTGACTTTACCGTCAAAGGCCTCGATCCATTCATCGTATTCGCTCTGTTTATCATAGCCGCCGCCGATCAGCACTGTTGGCTTTGTCATGGCACGGATTCCCTGAATGGCCGCATCCGGGTTAGTGCCCTTGGAATCGTTATAATAATCTACGCCTTCTTTGGCTGCCACGAATTCGATCCGGTGCTCCACTGCATGGAAATTTCTTACAATATCCAGGATCACATCCATGGGAACCTTCATGGCACGGCTGATCACAATCGCTGCCATGACATTTTCCACATTACAGATCCCCACAAGGTTCAGCTCATGGATATTCAGAAGCTTCTCTTCTGCTCCGTCTTCCTTAAGGTAAATATCCTCTCCTTTCAGGTAAATGCCTTCCGGGAGTTCTCTTCTGGATGAAAAATAAACCACCTTTGCCGGACATTTTTCACCAAAGGCTCTGGTATAACCATCCTCATAGTTCAGCACACAGACCTGATCCTTTGTCTGGTTCATGGCTATCTTCTCTTTGGTTTCCACATAGCATTCCATGGTATGGTGTCTGTTCAGGTGATCCGGTGTAATGTTCAGGATTGCTGACACCTCCGGTGCAAAGGTCTTTGTCGTTTCCAGCTGGAAGCTGCTGATCTCTGCTACTGTCACAGATTTCTCTGTCGTGGAAAGCACCTCTGTGGTAAAGGGATTTCCGATATTTCCCACTACAAATACAGAATCATAATATGCCTTCATAATATCCCCTGTCAGGGTCGTTGTGGTCGTCTTGCCATTGGTGCCTGTAATGGCAACAATCTTTCCTTTGGCAAACTGACTTGCCAGCTCGATCTCACCGATCACCGGTACATTTTTCTTTTGAAATTCTTCCACCAGAGGGGAATCAATGGGAACTCCGGGGCTGATCACCAGAAGATCGATCCTTTCCTTCATCTCCTCCGGCACTTCTCCGAGCACGATCCGGATTCCTTCTGCTCCTTCCAGCTTCTTTCTGATCTCTTCTATATCCAGTTTATCATTTCCGTCAAACAAAACAGGTCTGGCTCCAACCTGTAAAAGCAGCCTGGCTGCACCAATTCCACTGATACCGGTTCCAATCACAAGAACCTCTTTATCCTGTAACTCCATTTTCATTCCCTTTCTTTTCTGTTCCTGTCCATTACGGATTATTATAATCCATTTTCCCCAAATAAGGAAGAATATTTTCAAAAAGCTGCCTGACCACCGGTGCTGCGATCTGTCCGCCATAATAGACTCCCTGTGGATTATGGATGATGGCAAGCGCAAGCACCTCAGGATCATCTGCCGGCGCAAAGCCAAGAAAAGATGCAATATATCTCCCGCTTCCTCTAGGCAGTGTCTGGCTGGTTGCCGTTTTACCGCCAACTCTCGCTCCTTCCACATAACCGTTCTTACCAGAGCCACTCTCCACCACCTGTTCCAGGATCATCCGCATTGTAGCTGAGGTTTCTTCTGAAACTATATGTTCCGTCACCGGATAGGAGAAATTCTTTATTTGTGTCTTATCTTTATTCATGCTGCGCACCCCGAAATGAGGCGTGATCCGGTTTCCTCCATTTACAATGCTGCTCACCGTTGCGGCAAGCTGGATCGGTGTGATCTGAAAAGACTGTCCAAAGGATACGGTAGCCAGTTCCACAGCTTTCATATCCTCCTTTTTGTGCATGATCGTCCCTGCCTCTCCCGGCAGATCGATACCCGTTTTCTGCAATAGTCCAAACTGTTTAAAATAGTGATAATAACGGTCTACACCGATTCTTAGACCCACCGTAATAAAAACGGGATTACAACTGTTTTTTGTCCCATCAACAAACGTTTCTGATCCGTGACCGGTCGTCTTATGACACCTGATCCTCCGATCCTCTACCATAATATAACCAGGGCAGAAAAAGGTATCCTCCACCGTTACTGCCCCTTCCTCCAGCCCTGCCGCAGCGGTGATGACCTTGAAGGTGGAACCGGGTTCATAAGTATCATTAATACAGCCATTCCGCCAGATTCCATTCAGGATCTCCTGCTTTTTTTCCTCTGATACACTTCCGTATTCCTCTCCAATCTCATAAGGGTGATTTAAGTCAAATTCCGGCACATCTGCCATGGCAAGGATCTCACCGTTCTTCGGATTCATCACAAGAATCGATACCCTGTCAGCTTCCTTTGTTTCCATTACCTGTCTGGCAAGCTGGTCTGCATAACTCTGGATATTCATATCAAGACTGATATAAAGATCATTTCCATCCACCGGCTCTACCCTGTTTTCCCCGGCTTCCTCGATCTCTACACCACCTGCATCCGTTACTGTCAGGATCGTGCCGTCAGTTCCCTTCAGGTAGTCTTCATATTTTACTTCAAGTCCGATGATCCCCTGATTGTCACCTCCTGTAAAGCCAAGCACCTTGGATGCCAGCTTTTCATATGGATAATATCTCTTATAATCTTCATCTACCTTCACACCATTAAGGTCATATTCCCGGATGCGGTCGCCCATTTCCTTATCTACATTGCTTTTGATCCTCTCTATGGAGGAATATTTTTCCACACGCCTTCTGACAGAATCAGCCGGCAGCTCCAGTTCCCTCGAAAGTACTTCTATCACCTTTTCAGGATCTGTGATCTGACTGTGGATCACAGAAATGGTGCACACTGTTTTATTGTCCGCAATGACCTTTCCACCAGCATCCAGAATCCTTCCCCTCGCCGCCTTGATGCTTCTTTCCCTTTCATGAAGCTCTCTTGCTTTTTCCGTATAATAAACGGAATCCGCCACCATCAGCCAGGTCAGCCTGCCAAGCAGCAGCAGAAAGATAAACAGGCAGGCAAAGAAAACTATAACGATCTTCTGCCGGTTAAAGGTCTTATTTTTCATTGTAGAAAACCTCATAGAAAAGGTATTATTATAATTTATTACCTGATCTATGAGGTTATTCCTCAGGTATGCTTTTGTTACTGCCCGGTATCACCTTCCGGATCTGCAGATGCTTCCGGGGACGGAGAGGCATCCGGCTCCTCTGCATTCTCATCATAGCTGCCGCCAATGACTGCTCCGGTTACCGGATCTACCATATCACCGGTGTTGGGATCAACCGCATAACCCGTTGCCGGATCAATCGGGAAGGATTTCCATACTTCTTCCTTTTCTGTTTCTTCCTCTCCTTCGGTACCCGTGTCCTCACCGTTTTCTTCTCCGGTTCCTTCTTCTGTGGTGTCCCCGCCTTCTTCTGCCTCTTCTTCTGCTGCCGGTGCTGTCCGTATCTCGATCTGCAGCGCTTCCAGTTCTTCTCTTTCGCTGTCAGACAGCTCTTCTGTCATAAAGATTCCCATGTAAGGAAGAACCTCAGTCAGGATCCCTCTTACAATTCTTGTGGCAAACTTGGCATCATCCTGATACTGCACATTTGGTCTGTCTACCACAACATAAATAGCGATCTGCGGATCATCCGCCGGCGCATATCCCATAAAGGATACCACGTACTGTCCGTTTTTACGGGGCAGTGTCTCGGCTGTTCCTGTCTTACCGCCGATCATGTAGCCTGCCGGTCTTGCAGTTTTACCGGTACCATGCTCTCCTGTTACAACAGTATTGCAGTATTCCCTGATCATATCTGATGTATCTTCTGAGATCGTCTGCTTTAATACTCTTGGTTCAATATTCTGTACTGTAGCACCGGAAGGGCTTACGATCTTGCTGACCATGTGAGGTTCATAATAATATCCGCCATTGATCAGGGAGCAGAAGCCTGTGATCATCTGGATCATGGTCACATTAAAGGACTGTCCAAAGGTATTAGTCGCCATTTCCGTAGAGCCCATGGTATCCTTCGTATAAATCAGACTTGCTGTTCTTGCTTCTCCCTGAAGATCGATATTGGTCTTTAATCCAAAATTAAAAATATGCTGGAATTTAACAAAGGTATCGGTTCCCATTGCCTGTCCGATCTTCATCATGACCACGTTGCAGGATCTTTCAATTCCTTCCTGCACAGTCAGAAGACCATCACCATATCTGTTATGGCACCGGATCGGCCATCCACCAATTTCAAGACTTCCTTCACAGTTATAGGTCTCTGTTCCTGTGATCTTGCCGCTTTCCACTCCTGCCGCTACCGTAAAGGGCTTGGCTACAGATCCCGGCTCATAGGTGCTGCTGATACAGTAGTTCTTCCAGAGAGCATCCAGATGCTGGTACAGCATTTCCTCATCATCCAGTACATCCATATTCTCTTCTGTCAGGTACTCTCCGGTTTTATTTCCCTTCTCATCAAGTAACGGCATACCCATAAGTGCGTCCGTATTTCTTGTATCATTCAGATCAAAATTCGGATAATTGGCCATGGCAAGTATCTCTCCGCTGTCCACCTTCATGATGATACAGCCTACATTTTCTGCGCCATTTCCTGGACGAAAATTATCCTTATATTCCTCATTGAATTTCAGCAGGTATTTCTCTACAATACTCTGGATGTTGGCATCTATGGTCGTCACCAGCGAATTACCATCTTCTGCTGCGATCGTTTTTCTTTCCAGATCTGAGTCATCATTCAGGTAGCCATACTCTCTGCCCGGGATCCCGGAAAGAACATCATTGTAATATTCCTCCAATCCATAATTACCTCTGTTATCAGCTGTGGTAAATCCAATCACATCACAGGCAAGAGAATTGCCCGGATAAACCCTCTTATACTCTTCATCAAACCAGATTCCCTTGATCTGGGAACCCTCTTCATTCTGCATATCCAGGAAATCAGAGATCTCACTGTAGCTCAGACGCTTTGCCAGCACATGATACCTTGAGGTTTCCTTATTTTTTTCGATATAGTCCCTGATTGATGCCGTATCAATGCCAAATTCTCTCTGAAGAGCACTTAAGGTAGGTTCCAGGTACTCCTCTTTTTCCGATATGGCAACAGAATCCAGGATCACATTATAAACCTTTTCACTGGTAGCCAGCACACTTCCATTGGCATCCAGGATCGTTCCTCTTTTATAAGGGATCGTGGTACTGTCGTATCTCTGCTGGGACAGCACCTGCTTCTTATACTGTTCACCATTATCTCTGGAAATACGGTACAACTGGTAGAATAACCCGGCAAAAGCCAGCAGCACCGCAATAAACAGTACCACCAGCTTTTTCTGCATTTTAATTGTAAATTTACGATATGATTTTCCTCTTCCCATGAAGCTCCTGTTTAGTCGGGGATCTCTCCCTTCTGAATTACATAATCATTATCCTCACTGTTAAAGGCAATGATCTGACCTTCACCCGCATACTGCATTCCGAGCTCCTGAATCGCCTTCTGCTTCACCTCTTCCAGATTGGTGCTGCTGGAAATGCGGCTTAAACGCTCATCATTATCCAGCTTCAGGCTGTTCAGCTGGCTCTCCATGCGGGCAATATTCTTTACACTGTTTGTAATATCTGATTTCAGACTCAAATAACTGATCAGTACAAAGCCTACTGCCATCAGTGCCATGCCAAGGAAAAGCAGATAACCCACATTCATGTGCAGTGCCCGTTCCCGGTTGCGGCGTGTTGCATGATTTTTCCTGACAGGTCTGTTTCTCTCTGCAGGCACTGTCTGTAACTGTCTTGCGGTATTTCCATAAACGTACATACTGCTTTCAGCAGTACCACGATACACTCTCCCCGTATTCGGATTTCTTCTTCCACCTGTTGCCATTTTTCCCCCCGTCGGCTCTGTCAGGAGCCTTTTCCCCATTTAAGGCACAGCTCCTACGCCCTTTCAAAAATTCTCAGTTTTGCACTTTTCGCTCTTGAATTTCTCTCCAGTTCTTCCTCCCCCGGAAGAATCGGTTTATTCGTGATCACCTTTCCCTGGCTCACCTTCCCGCATACACAGACCGGAAATGATGGTGGACAGGTGCAGGGATTTTCTGCCTTTTTAAAAGCACTTTTTACAATGCGGTCTTCCAGGGAATGAAAGGTAATGATACAGAGCCTTCCTCCCGGATTTAAAAGCCCGATCAGCTCCTCCAGCGAATCCCGCAGCACCTCAAGCTCTTTATTGCATTCGATCCGGATCGCCTGATAGGTTCTCTTCGAAGGGTGTCCTCCTTCTGCTCTCATCTTCGCCGGGATCGCTGCTTTTATGATCTCATTGAGACGTCCTGTGGTTTCAATGGGAGACTGCTGCCTCGCCGCCACGATATGCTTTGCTATGTTCTTGGCAAATTTATCTTCTCCATAGTCCCGGATCACCCGGAACAGCTCCATTTCGCTGTATCCATTGACAATATCTCTCGCTGTCAGAGTCTGACGCTTGTCCATCCTCATATCGAGCGGTGCATCATAGCGATAGGAGAATCCTCTCTCTTCTGTATCCAGCTGATAGGATGACACTCCAAGATCCAGCATCATGCCATCTATCTTCTCAATCTGCAGAGACTGCAGAATGCTCTTCGTGTTTCTGTAATTGCTTCTGACAATAATAACCCTGTCACCGAACTCCTTCAGTCTTTCTCCTGCAGCAGTGATCGCTGCTTCATCCTGATCAATACCAATCAGCTGTCCTCTGTCTGAAAGTCTGCTGGCAATTTCATAAGAATGTCCGCCACCTCCAAGAGTTCCATCTACATAAACGCCATCCGGTCTTATATTCAAACCGTCAATAGTTTCCTGAAGCAGGACGGAAGTATGATTAAATTTCATAGCCGTTTCTCCTATAACCCGATTCCAAGTTCTACCATGTGTGTGGAAATCTCGTCCATATCCTGATAAGTAACGGTGCCTTCCCATCTATCCTTACTCCAGATTTCAATTCTGCTTCCCACACCGATCAGTACTGTATCTTTGGTGATGCCGGCAAAATCCCTAAGGACAGAAGGAAGCAGGATTCTCCCCTGCTTGTCCACTTCTACACTGGCTGCTCCTGCCAGGAAAAATCTGGTAAATTGTCTGACCTCTTTATCTATCATGGGCAGTGATCGAAGCTTCTCTGCAAAGACCTGCCACTCGGAATTGTCAAAAACGAACAGACAGCCATCCATCCCCTTTGTCACAACAAATTCATCTCCGAGAACCTCTCTGAATTTGGCGGGAATGATCAGTCTGCCTTTTGCATCTATTGTATGGTTGTACTCGCCCATAAACATATGCATTCACCCGTCAGCCTAAAAATCTACCACTTCACACCACTTCGATACACTTTAAACCACTTTCTACCACTTTTATGAACATTCTACCCCATTCAAGAGCATTATTCAATAGAAAAAAAGCAAAAATGTGATCCTGCCATATTCCGCAAAGCCGCATAAATACTGGGTTTTCAAGATATTGTGGCGCAAAAAGAAGACAGCCACCACATATGGTAGCTGCCTTCTTCCTGTTTCCAAAATTTTCTTAATTTTTCCTAAGTTTTTTCTTAAATGTTATAATGCCGGACTTTATGACCAGTCTGATTCCTAGACATTAAATCTAAACAGGATAACATCCCCATCTTTTACCACATAGTCCTTGCCTTCCATACCGACAAGTCCTTTCTCTCTCGCTGCTGCAAGGCTGCCCATTTCCAGCAGATCCTTGTAATTGACAACCTCTGCCTTGATAAAGCCTCTCTCAAAATCACTGTGGATCTTACCGGCTGCCTGAGGTGCCTTGGTACCCACTTTAATAGTCCATGCTCTTGTTTCATCCTCTCCTGCTGTCAGGAAGCTGTGCAGACCAAGCAGATGGTAGCTTGCCTTGATCAGCTTTTCAAGTCCGGATTCCTTTAAACCAAGATCTTCAAGGAACATGGCCTTCTCATCATCATCCAGTTCAGAGATCTCTTCCTCGATCTGCGCACAGATCACAAATACCTCACTGCCTGTTTCCTTCGCAAATTCTCGTACCTGTGCAACACCCTTATTGTCAGCACCGTCATTGGCAAGATCCTCTTCTGACACATTAGCTGCAAAGATCACAGGCTTATAAGTGAGCAGATTGTAGGAAGCCAGCAGCGCCAGTTCATCCTCATCCTCTGTCTCATAGCTTCTTGCAAGCTTGCCTTCCTCCAAATGTGCCTTCAGTGCCTCAAGGAGTGCTGCTTCCTTGGCGAGAGACTTGTCCATTCTCGCCTGCTTGCCTGTCTTGGCGATCCTTCTCTCCAGAATCTCAATATCAGAAAAGATCAGCTCCAGATTGATAGTTTCAATGTCACGGAGGGGATCAATGCTTCCGTCAACATGGATGACATTGGGATCCTCAAAGCATCTTACCACATGTACGATCGCATCCACTTCCCTGATGTTTGACAGGAACTGGTTGCCAAGTCCCTCACCCTTGCTGGCTCCCTTTACCAGTCCGGCAATATCTACGAATTCAATCACTGCAGGTGTTACCTTCTTGGAATGATACATATCTCCAAGAAGCTTCAGTCTCTCATCCGGTACAGCTACAATTCCCACATTGGGGTCAATGGTACAGAACGGATAGTTTGCTGACTCTGCGCCTGCCTTGGTCAGTGAGTTAAATAAAGTACTTTTTCCTACATTCGGTAAGCCGACGATTCCTAATTTCATATTTATCTTATCTCCTTTAAAAGTATTGATTTTACAAGCTTTTCATGCCTACGAATTATGCAGGTGTTACAATTGGTGTTACATTTTTATAATAAATATAAGGATTTTTATAGAATTATATAACCTTCAACGCACCTGCTACAAGCTCAATTTCTTTGTGCTTTTCGTCCTCAGTAATATGGACATATAAATTCATGGTGATTCCGATATTAGAATGTCCCAATATCTTTTGAAGTGTCTTTGGCATCATACCTGCCTCAATACATCTTGTGGCGAATGTATGTCTGAGAACATGCATCGAAAATCTCTTAATGCCAACTTTATCGCAAATCTTGAACAGCGCTGTATCATAAGTGCTGTTCTTTACCGGCTCTCCTTTTCTGCAAAGGAATACCTGATCTGCCCACTCCATAGGAATCACTTTTATCTTACTGTTTTTCTCTTTCTGAGCCTTCAGAATTCTAATTGCTTCATCTTCCTTAGCAAAGTCTAACATATTATAAAGAGTGATTCTAGTCTGATAAATCGTTGTAGTCTTGTACCCTTCATCTGCCATATCTGAAAAAATCTTCTGACAATGAATAGGTTTCACATCAACGAGAAGCATTTTCCCAATAACTTTGCTAATATTTCTATGATAGCGTTCTCGATAGTTACGTACCGTATTAGGTCGAACTGTTTTCTCTTTAATAGAAATCCAGTATTCAAACCAAGCATCCACCATCATGGTATTCGCCTCTGTTATACTGCTATGCTCATCTATATACTTTGCCTCATCAAGCCACTTTCTACATTCTTGCAGCTTTTTAAAACGCTTAACCCTCCTTTTGCCTAGCTTATCAACAAAACCTGCATTATATAAACCGTTTTTTTGCTGGGTAATACCCACACCCAGATCTTTACCTTTTAAATCTTTTCCCATAATAAGCCCCTTTCAAAAAAAGAAGCCTAAATACAGTACGAAATATTATACCATAGATAAGCTTCTTTGTGTTGCATTTTTTATTCAAGTTCTATGTTAGCCTCTAGGAACTGCTCAAACGCTCGCCTTTTCACTAATTTCTTTCGTCCAACATAGAGTACAAAAGGACAAGATGGTTTTCTCAGTAAATCTGCAATTCTATTTTGTCCTATATTACTTAATAAAGCAGCTTCATCTATAGTCAGAAGGATCTTCTCGCTAATTTTTATTTCTTCTTTATTCGCCATGTTGTTACCTCACTAATTTTAATTTTTAGATAACAGCTGCGATTTAGTTCTCCCATTTTTCTGTTTTACATTAAACAGCTTATACTATATATAGAAGGAGTTGATTTACATTTACATTGAGATACAGAAGCAGAACCGCTTCAAAAACCTGTTACATAAGATTCATTCTAAACTGGAAGATATGTTATTTTCCATTCTACAACACACACCAGACAGATTCATACCAAAATCCCTTATACGTTGGTTTGAGAAATACACCAACAAACGATTAGCACAACTGAAAAGCGATGTGATCCGTAAACGCTGGCAGACCATCAAATTAGAAAAGGCTGTTGATAATATCCATAAAAAGCAGCAGTCATAAAAATAAGAGGTTTCTCTTCTATATTATATAGTAGATTTACCTCTTTTTGTTTGAACATCTGTTCTCTTTATGTTATACTGTTATTGTATAATTGAAAAGAAAGTAGGATGTGATTTTCCGAGTTATGCCCTCTAGTATTACGAAAGAGGGATGATGCCAATGAACACATTAGAAGTGCTTACTCTTTTATTAGTTGTTTTTGCGGCTCTATCTTACATAGATAACCATAACGACAAAAAGAAATAGCATCCTCCGACCAAAGTGAATGCTATTTCATAGTTGCAACTGAGGGCAAAATCGGATATTGCATCCGATTCGCTTTCTAAGTAGATTATACAATGGGGTGCTTGAGAAATCAAGTACCCGTTTTTTTGTAAGACGGGAGGACAGCATCAAATCCCACTTTTTAACCTGTTACATCAGCCTTCTGGTATACCGGCTGCTGGAAAAGAAGCTTTTAGAAGAATTCACCTGCAGCGAAATTTTGAAAACCCTCAGGGAAATGAACACGACCCTGCTGTCTAAAGATAGTGGCTACATCCCGTCCTACAAACGTACGAAACTGACAGATGCCTTGCATACAGCCTTTGGCTTTAGGACGGATTACGAATTCATCTCAAAAGCAGATATGCGCGCAGTCATCAAAGAAACAAAGCAGAAAAAATAGCACAATTTCAAAAATAGTACATATCGATGCAAAAATGGAAACAGCCACATTTCCCATAAATACTGGGATTATGGCTGTTTTTCACTCTACAAAGTGTCAAAGATGGGATTAAATCATAACTTTCACATATTTAAAACCACAAAATTTTTATAGTTCAATGCTGTGAAAAAACCTTGCCACTAGAGATCGGCAGCTCCTCACAACGAGTGTGAGGAGCTGCTTTGTCAAAGAAGTTCTTTTGTCTTCTGGGCCAGGTACAATGGAAGATTGGTAATGGTTCCATCCTTCCGGTACTCCCGCTTGGAGTAGCGCAGGGCATACTCCGGCTGACGGTCGGCGATATACTTCTTAAAGGAAGGTGCAGATTTGTCCTCGCCGCCCTTGGCCTCCACTGGGATGATTTTGGTGCCGTACTGGATAATGAAATCAATTTCACGGTTTTTATCAGAGTAATAGCGGGGTTCCACATCGAACTGGCCGCGAAACTGCTGCAGGACATAGTTTTCCGTCAGCGGACCTTTGAACTGATAATCCGTCTTCAGTAGAATGGCACTGTTATCAATGCCTGCCATGTGTTTGAGCAGGCCGGTGTCGAACACGAAGAGTTTGAACTGATCCAGTTTGTCAAAGGCTGCCAGGGGATGCTCCATCTTGGAGACATTGTAGACACGATTCAGCATCCCGGCGGAGACCAGCCACTCGATGGCTTCCTCAAAATCTCGGGCCCGGCCACCCTCGCGGACAGCTCCGTACATAAATTTCTCGTTTGGCTTTGCCAGCTGGGCCACAATGCTGCGGAACACCATCAGAATGCGTCCACTGTTGACTTTACCGTTGTGTTTAGAAAAGTCGTTTTCGTAGACCTCAATCAGCTCCTTCTGGATCTGCGAGATCTTTGCCGGATCCTTATGGGCAATCCACGAGGAGACACACTCCGGCATTCCACCTATGATCAGGTAGTAGTTGTATGCCTCCAGCAGCCGGTTGTGGAAAATTCCCTCAATCGGCTGCTCTTTTTGGATACTGGAATAGTAGGCGTACAGGCTCTCATCCGTGGCCTCCAGAAACTCGTCAAAAGCCAGCGGATAGATGTCCAGCAGATTGACCATGCCCACGGGATAGGACTTGGGCTGCGCCAGGAGGGTTCCCAGCAGACTGCCGGCGGCGATCACATGATATTCATTGGCCTTTTCTTTAAAATATTTCAACGTGTTTAGTGCTTCCGGGCACTCCTGTATCTCGTCAAAAATAATCAGTGTTTTTTCCGGCAGAATTCTCTCCCCCGCGATCAAAGACAGTAGTTCGATGATCCGCTGGGGATTTTTATTGATCTCAAAGATGGATTTCAGCTCATCTTCCTCATCAAAGTTGAAGTAGACATAGCTGTCGTAATAGTTCTGCCCTAACTCCTTCATCAGCCAGGTTTTTCCCACCTGCCGGGCACCTTTCAGCACCATCGGCTTGCGGTCTTCACTGGACTTCCATGCTACAAGTTTCTGAATTGCATTGCGTTTCATGCGACTCACCAGCCTTTCCTTAGTACGCCAATAGCATATCACATTTTTCTTGGATTATCAAACTATATATTGCACGTTTTTCTGAGTTTTTATGACCGTACAACTCCGTTTTTTCTGTTACAGCTTTATCAGATAGTGCATAACTACACCTTATGCATTGTTTTTAAGCCTACATATTTGTCGATGCGATGACATACCGCCAGTATGCATACGTGGAAGCATTCCTGGACATGAAGCAGAACCCATAGATCAATGCACATGTCCATATATACGAATATTTTGGCGGTGTCGCCGGAATTCTCGTACCGGATAACTGCAAAACTGCAGTTGTTGGGATGCGCCATTTGCATACAGCGCCTTATCAAAGCCGAACAAAACGCCCGCCAACGCCAGGATTACCAAAGCCCTTTTCAGTTCCCTGGTTATTTCCGCCTTCTTTTGGTTCATTTTACTGCCCCCAATAAATTTTGATAAACAAAATACACCACACTACATTATTTATATCGTAGCATGGTGTATTTCGTAAGAATCCTCAAAAACCATTTTATAAAAGGCAGAATTATAAGTATTGACTAAATTCTATCCTTTCTCCGTTCGGTCCTTCAATCGTAAAATATCTTACCCCGCTTTTCCAAAAGGGAAGCTGGTGTATTGTATCTTTCGTATTGTTTAAACCTTTTTCACAAACATAACGGTATATAGCATCCAAATCGTTTACATCCAGCGCAATATGGTTTATTGCTCCAGCCACTAAAGCCGTTTCCTCCTGTTGATAAAGTTCAAGCATTACGTCTTTTTGCTTTAGAAAAATCACCTTTTGACTATTTTGTGGATTCACAGTATCCAGCACAACCCTAAAGCCAATCATCTGATAAAACGCAACCGTATCATCTATATCCCTTACCGGAATTCCTATATGCCCAAGCCCGGTAATCTGTTCCCGCATATCCATAGTGCCTCCTTATAACTGTTCCAGAAAAGGAATCAACATCCTGTCCTTCTCCTCCGGCTCATATCCATGCCATGCAACTGCAAGTTCCTTTTCACGGCTATACATCACCATCTGTCCATTCATGCCAGTCTTCCCTTTGAAGCTTGTCTCCCCAAATTCCTTTTGATCCATAAAGCCTTCCAGCTCTGCCGTTTTAATCCATTTCTCTGAAATAATCTGCCGCCCCAGATAATGCCCGCCATTCAGATAAATCCACCCCAACTTCACGAGATCCTCCGTACGCATATAGGAACCAGTTCCGCCAATCGTATAATTCAAATAGCATCTGCAAAAAGCTGCCTGCCGGAACCTTAATGGCTCCAAAATTTCTTCTCTTATCAAATCATCCGCAGGCTTTCCTGTTACAGCAGTAATCACTCTCGATAATAGATAATGTGGTACATCTGTATAGCAATAATACGTCCCTGGCTCATATTTAGGCGCATAGCGCAATGCAAACTCCAGAAGGTCTTTCGTTCCATAAGCAGTGATGTCATCTCTGTCTATGTCCAATACGCCTGCATCAATGCCCATTTTATGCTGCAGCGCATGGCGCAGCGTTACTTTATTCCAAACAGAATCATAGGGCTTCCTTATCTGATCGCATAAAATATCCACCAGTTTTTCATCCAGAGCCAGCTGTTTCCTGTCTGTCAGAATTCCTATCGCTGTGGTTATAAAAAATTTTGTAATGGAATAATTCTCATTACAGGAATTAGAGGGACAAAAGGTCAATTTTTCAACAAAGTTCTCTGACATTATTGATAAATCAAAAATTCTTAAGTTTTGTTCTTCCACAAATTTCTTTATTTTCTCTTTCATATCTGCTCTTCCTTCGCTTCTGCGTGCTCCCACCAGAATTTTTTTCTGCGAAGCTGCCCCCGATTCCACCCTGTTCCGAAAGTTCTGATAAAATCGGAATGATAACGCCAATTATAACAACTACAATTCCAGCAATCTGCAGCTTCTCCAGCTGGTCTCCAAAAAAAATAGTTCCAAATAAAGTTGCTGCAATCGGTTCTGCCGTTGCTACAATACTTGCAACACCGCCATCCAGCTCGCCATCTAAAGCAGTAAGATATACTGTATATGGAATCATACTGCAGCAGCCTGCGATTCCAACAAACAACACCCACTGCTGTGGTGTAGGCGCAGGTATCCTCCAGGGAGGAGAAATCACCCAGAAAGGAAGCGTTCCCAAAATCAGAATCAGCCAGCCATTCATTCGCCCGCAATATTTTTCTTTTGCTTTTCTTGACATAACTGTCGTAATGGAATAACAGATTCCTGAAAGCAGTCCAATCAGAATTCCAACTGCATTTACTTTCAGACTTGCAAGGTCATATATTCTGACGACCAGCGCACAGCCTGCCACTGTCAGTACAAGCGCAGTCCATTTTACCGGTGTAATAGGTATCTTATACAAAATCCTGTTAAAAATATTTACAAATGCCGGACCGGTATACAACAGGACTGCCGCCATTGCCGTTGAAAGCAGCCGCATTGATAAAGCATAGAACAGGAACGCTCCTGCAATGGCAAATGTTCCATAGAGCATATAAAAAGGAACATCTTTTAATCTGCATTTCCGAATATCCCCACTGAAAAGCATTGCAAGGAGAGCCATGCCTGCCCCCAGATATGCTCTGACGGATGATACCTCTAACGGTGTCGAGCCTGCTGCATAAAGCAATCTGGTAAATACAGGCAGCATTCCCCATAAAATGGCGCTGAGAAAGACATAAATATAGCCTTGTTTCACACCTTTGTTCATAAAACCATTAACTCCTTATTTAACTTTCATACAAAAAACAACCTACCATTCTTCCATCTACCATGTGCATCTGTGGTTCTTCCTGCTTACAGCGTTCCGTACAGAATTCACATCTTGGATGAAACCTGCATCCCTTCGGCGGATTGATTGCACTCGGAACTTCTCCTTTCACAATCGCCAGTTCATCAATACTTGTTGTATGAATATCCGGTATTGCATTAAATAACGCTTTGGTATAAGGATGCTTTGGTTCTGCAAAGATTTTCTCCGCTGCCCCCTGCTCTACAATCTTTCCCAAATACATAACGATGATATTATCTGACATGTAATTTACAACACTCAAGTCATGTGAAATAATCACATAAGACAGCTCCATGCTTTCCTTTAATTCATCCAGCAGCTTTAAAATCTGTGCCTGTGACATTACATCAATTGCGGAGGTAGGCTCGTCCAGTATAATGAGTCTTGGTCTTACCGAGAGTGCTCTTGCAATGGCAATTCTCTGTCTTTGTCCACCGGAAAACTCATGTGGATATTTAAAAATATCATCCTTTTTCAGTCCTACCAGCTCTGCCATTTCCTGAACTGTACTGACGTATTCATCCATAGAAAGTTTCTCATGCACCCTAATTGGTTCCCCGATAATATCTTTTACTAACCATCTCGGATCCATAGACCAGAAAGGATCCTGAAATACAATCTGTACCTGCTTGCGCAGCTCACGGAGCTCCCTTCCACTGATATGGTTGATGTCCTTTCCAAACATGGTAACCTCTCCCGCAGTGGGCTTATGCAGAAGCATAATGGTATTTACCAATGTGGATTTGCCGCAGCCTGACTCTCCAACGATTCCTATCGTCTCTTTCTTGGCAATCGAAAACGATACATTGTCCACCGCTTTCACAGAAAGTCCTTTTTTACTGAAGAAATCATTTTTAACCGGAAAATATTTCTTTAAATTCTTTACATCTAAAATAATTTCTGATGGATTGTAATTATGATGTGTTTCCCCAGTATCTGGCGTAATCGCATCAATTAACTGCCTTGTGTAAGGCTCCCTGGTGTCCTCAAGCAGCCTTTTGGCCGGTACCTGCTCCAGTATTTCACCATCCTTTAAAATTGCCGCCTGATCACATACCGCAGATACAAGGCCAAGATTATTTGCGATAAAAAGTACTGTAACACGAAATTCCTTTTGCAGTTCACTAATGAGCTTCAAAATACCTGCCTGAATGGTTACATCTAGATTTCTAGTCGGTTCATCCGCAATCAGAAATTCTGCACCGCAAAGCAATGCCATTGCAATAATAATACGCTGTCTTTGTCCACCCGAAAGCTCGTGTGGATATTTTTCTATTGTCCGCTCCGGATCCGGCAGCTTTACTTTACGAACCATATCGTTAATCATTTTGTCAGCTTCTGCCTTTGGTATATTTCTATGTGCATGTACCACATTCAGCATCTGCTGATGCACTGTAAAGACTGGATTCAAGCAGGATAACGGATCCTGAAAAATCATTGCCATCTTCTCACCGCGCAGCTGCTCCATTTCCTTTTTTGTCTTTCTGAGTAAATCCTCCCCTTCCAGAAGGATTTCTCCAGATTCAATTACTCCCGGCGGTGTTGCTAAAAGTCCCATAATTGTCTGGGCAAGCACTGTCTTACCGGAGCCACTTTCTCCTACCAATCCAAAAGTAGTACCCTTTTGGATGTTAAGCTGTTCAATGGCTAGAACTGTCTTTTCCCCATCAAGTGTTTTATATTTCACATGCAAATTTTTGATTTCCAAAAAATTTTCCATTATGCAGCCCCCTATATCTTTCTTGTCTTCGGGTCCAATACCTCACGCAGACCATCCCCAATGACATTGAAAACCAGAACCGTAATAAAAATTGCCGCTCCAGGATATACCGTATACCACCACGCGTTCATAAAGTAGCTTTTGCTTGTGCTAACCATGAGTCCCCATTCCGGTGTTGGCGGCTGTGCTCCCAATCCCAAAAAGCCCAGACTTGCAACTGTCAATACCACAGCTCCCATATCCTGAGATGCCTGAATAATAATGGGAGAAAGTCCATTTGGAATAATATGCTTAAAAATTGAAATCAGCTTTGGCGTTCCAATCGTGTCCGCTGCTTTGATATATTGTCTTTCTTTAATAGAAATTGCCTCGCCCCGCATAATACGCGTGTACCAGGGCCACCAGGAAATTACCATAGCCATCTGCGCATGCTCCAGGGACGGTCCAAGAAAAGCAGCTATTACGATTGCTAACAGCAGAGAGGGAAAGCTCAAAAATATATCTGTTATGCGCATAATAATTTCATCTAAAATACCACCTACAGAACCGGCAATTGCGCCAAGGAGCGTTCCAACTACCATTGCAAAAAATACAGTAATCAGTGCTGAGCTCAACGAAATCCGGATACCATATATCGTTTTACTCAATATATCTCTTCCAAGCTCATCCGTTCCAAAAATATGGGCAGCGCTTGGAGCCTGCAGTGCAATTTCCGGATGTGTCGCATTGATTGCATCCTCTGGATATGGCGAAAGCATCGGCGCAAATATTGCACTTAAAATTAAAAGGAGCAGTACAATCATGGAAATTCTGGTTAATAGATTTCTGTTTAGCAGATAAGCAGAAAGCTTAAACTCCTTCCATTTGGAGCGTAATATTTCTTTATTCAGCATGTTTTTTCTCCTCCACTACACACGGACGCGAGGGTCCAGCGCTACAATAATATCTGCAATCAGGTTCAAAATCAGATATGCCACTGTTGAAAACAGGGTTGCCCCCATAATTGCAGGATAGTCCAGCGAAGTAACAGAATCTGACATGAATTTTCCAATCCCTGGCCAGCCGAAGATAGATTCTACCAAAAAGGTGCCTACCAGCGTATATCCTATTGACAATGCCGCTACCGTTGCCGTTGTTCCAATTGTATTTTTCAATGCACTTTTCCAAAGCACCTTACTCTCTGAAATTCCATAGGACCTTGCTGCCATAATGTAGTCCTCATTTAATACCTCTACCAGACTGGAACGTGTCATTCTCGCTACAGTTCCTGCCGGGTATACAGCAATGGGTATTGCCGGCAAAATCAAATGTAGCAGTGCATCCTGAAACAATGCAAAATTACCTACCAGCAGACTGTCAATCGTCAGCCAGCCTGTAATATTTGGCACATTATATAAAATAGTTGCAGTTGTGCTGAGTCTTCCCCCTAAAGGCAGCCAGCCAAGTTTTTGAAAAAAGATTAACTGCAGTACCATCGCAAATACAAATGATGGAATAGAAGCTGAACCAATTGCAAAAATCCGCACTAGATGATCCAGAATACCATTTTTATACTTTGCAGCAAATACCCCCATGATAACGCCAAGAATAATGCCAAAAAAGATAGCATAAAATACCAGTTCCAATGTAGCCGGAACAGCTTCTGCCATCTCGGCTGTTATCGGGCGTCTGGAGGTATAGGAAACACCCAGGTCTCCATGAAGCAAATCTGAAATATAATTTGCAAATTGAACATGAATTGGCTTGTCAAGTCCCAGCTCTATCCGGGCCGCCGCCACCTGCTCTTCCGTTGCTTTTGCACCTGCCCAGCTTCTCGCCGGATCTGACGGTAGCAGATGTGTAATACTGAAGGTAATTACGGTTACGCCAAATAAAACCAGAATTCCAAGCAAAAGTCTTTTGACAATGTATCGAATCATTCCGCTGTCTCCTTTTAGAGAAAGGCGGCACAAACTGACGCGCCGCCTTTTTTGTTTTTGCTATGTTTTATTCGTTTCCTTTATAGCAGTTATAAAAAAGTACTGCACTTTGATATGCCGGGTTTAATGTAAAGCCATGAAAATCTTTGCTAACTGCGGTAATCTGTGAAAAATCATACAGGTTCATCTGGAAGCAGTCCTCTGCAATCTTTGCACCTACTTCGTGGAAACCATCAATAAACTGTCGTTGGTCAAAAGCACCTGCCTGGTAAGCAGCTTCAATCTTCTCGTCATATTCTGCATTTTTAATTCCAGAGAAGTTCCAGCCAGCTCCGGATTCTACACAGGTACTGTACGGTCCATACGCTGTATTGGTATCCGCAAAGGTTTTGCAGATAAACAAATCATCTCTCTCTTCCGGATTGGCACTCTTCGCCTTATTGTATACAACCTCCCATGAGTTTGCTTCTATATTTAAGGTAACGTTTAACTTAGACAATTCTGATTTCCAAAGCTCCAATACCTTCTTTGTATCCTCATCAATATTGTGATAAGAAGCAGTCAATTCAAAGCCATCCGCCTTGCCGGCTTCCTCCAGCAATGCCTTTGCCTTGTCCAAATCGTATGTATACGGTATCTCTGTCGTAGAGCCAATCAAGGTTGCCGGTGCAATCACATCCTTTGGAAGTGTTGCGTACTTTCCATACTGTACATAATCAATTACATCTTGATACGGGAAAGAATATGCGATTGCCTGTCTTACTTTCTGATCCTGTAACGGTCCAGCTTCTACATTCAGGAAGCACTGAAGATTCTTTTCTGTGTCTGTTACCTCAATCGTCAGATTCTGATCCGAAGCCATGGCTTCTGCATCGCTGGCCGTAATGTCAAATGCGATGTCTGCCTCTCCGCCTTCTATCATCTGACGTCTGGTCGTAGATTCTTCCGCAGACTTAAAAATAATCTGTTCAATATGGTTACCATCCCAGCCCTGCCAGTAATCTGCAAATTTCTTCAGAATCAGGTGGCTTCCATTAGAATACTCCTGCAGCATATAAGGCCCCGTGCCGCACATATTATATTCATAAAACCATTTGGAAGACGCATCCAGATCATCACCTGCTGATGGAGCATAGATGAATGCTGCATACTGACAGGAAACAATCTCCCGCAGGTCAACCGGATAGTTCAGTGTGAACTCTACCGTTTTATCATCAATAACTTTGATTTCCTTTACCGGTCCCCAGATATAAGAGCCGCCATTCTGAAGAGCAATTGTTCTGTCAATCGAATACTTCACTGCTTCTGCATTAAAGTCCGTCCCATCCTGAAACTTTACGCCATCCCGCAGCGTAAATGTCCATGTCAGACTATCCTCACTCCTTGTATAATCTGTTGCCAGTACATTATTGTAGGTTCCGTCCGGATTACTGGTCATCAATGTTTCATATACATTGCAGAATACACGGGGATCTACACCATAGGAAATCGCAGGATCCCAATCCTGTACCAGATAATCCCCCATTGCTACAATAGCAATCTTATTAGGATCGATTGCTGCAGTCCCACCTGCTCCGTTTCCACTTCCACAGCCGGTTGTGCCTGCCACCGTCATAGCCAGTGCTAATAATAGACTTAAAACCTTTTTCTTCATCTTGTGTCCTCCCTTTTTTACCTTTGTTCTCCCATAATAGTTTTCTTTATTTTATAAAGCCTCCAGGTAAATTTCCCGGATTTCTTCCTTTGTAAAATGCTGTGGATGCGCAGCCATTGCAGGTGCGGATACCTTTGCACAATTATCCGTCATCCAGTCCACATCTGATTCCTTTATTCCTTCCTGTGAAAGCGTTGTTTTCACTTCCAGCACCTCCAGCAGTTCCTGTATTCTGGGAACAAGTTCTCTTCTGTCCTTTCCACCCAGCAGCCTTGAGATTTTATCAAACTTTGCCGGTGCAGTCTCAAAGGACTTTTGATAAATAATCGGTGTCAAAGCCGCCAATCCCCGTCCATGTACAATATCACGCAATCCACTTGCCGGGTGCTCCATACCATGCGGTGCCGTAACGCCTGCCATGTTAATATTCATTCCGCCAAGTGCAACTACTACATCACAGTGCTGTTCCGTAAGCAGCCTGACGCCTTCTTCCATTATGTCAGAAGTAGGATTCGCTGATACCTGAGCAAAAACAACACAATCAACACCTGCTTTTTCCAGCAAAGCCTTTACTTTGTCTAACAAACCTGTTTTTCTGGTACTGTTTTTTCCCGTAACAAGCAGTGCCCGCTTTCCATATTTTGCGGTCTCCACTCCCACGGTCTCTACTCAGCCCTCACCAAAAGAAAGATTCACTGGCAGATAAAATTGAAAATCCATATCCAGTCTCCCTTCTTCAGCTTACATACATCTACGGATTGCTGCCTCAAGAATATCCAAGCCAGCCTCCAGCTGCTCATCTGTAATCACAAGTGGTGCCAAAAAGCGAATTACATTTCCATAAATTCCAGCGTTTTCAATAATCAATCCATTCTGTATACACTCCTGAACAACTTCAGAAACAAGCGTTGGATTAGGCTGCTTGCTCTCCTGGTCTTTTACAATTTCAAGGCCAATCATTGCGCCTATCCCTCTTACATCGCCAATAACCGGCAGCTTCTTCTGCATTTTCTGATAACGCTTCATTACCTTTTTTTCAATTTCAACTGCCCGTGCCTCAAAATTTTCCTTCTCCATAATCTCAATTACCTGAAGTGCAGAAGCACATGCGAGCGGGTTTCCACAAAAAGTACCTCCTATTACACCGCAAGGCACTGCTTCCATGATTTCTTCCCGTGCAGTGATTGCACTGAGTGGGATACCACCTGCAATGGATTTTGCTGTTGTTACTATATCCGGCTGTGCATCCGCATCCTTCCAGTAATCGCTTGCAAACATTCTCCCTGTTCTGCAAAATCCACTCTGCACTTCATCTGCGACTAAAAGAATTCCATACTTATCACAAATTTTTCTAACTGCTTTTACCCATTCTATCGGAGCGGGTACGAATCCTCCTTCGCCCTGCAAAGGCTCCACCACAATTGCTGCCACAAATTCTGCAGGCGATGCCTGTTCAAATACCTGCTCAATACTCTTAATATAATAAGAAATTGCTTCTGTCTCCGGTATCCCCTCTAGCTTCCGATACAGATAGGGAAACTCAGCACGGTATACACCATCTGGAAATGGACCCATGCCATAAGCGTATGCTTTTTTTGATGTCATCGCCATTGTCAGCATGGTTCTTCCATGAAACGCTCCCGAAAATACAATAATATTAGGTCTCTTCGTAAAAGCCTTTGCTATTTTTACTGCATTTTCATCTGCCTCTGCACCACTGTTAGCAAAATACGTTTTTCTTTTCGTACCCTTTACCGGTGCAATGGCATTTAACTTTTCTGCCAGCGCAACATATCCTTCATGTGTAACAATATTAAACATTCCATGGAAATACCGCTCTGACTGTTTTTTTACTGCCTCTATCAGTTCAGGCCTGGAATATCCAATGTTCAGCACACCGACACCACCTACCCAATCAAGGAAATAATTTCCATCCACATCCTCAAGCATGGCGCCTTCTCCTCGCGCTATCACGATAGGGTATACACATTTGATTGCTGAAGGAACTGCCTCACCTCTTCTTGCTATCCATTTTGCTGCTTTTGGCCCTGGAATTTGTTTTGTTACAATTCTAGGCAGCTCATTTTTTAACATTGTCATTTTCTCCACCTTTCTTGTAACATCCCTGCTCTTTTTGTTGTTATTGAAAATATATCATAACATAAAGCACAATTCAATTTGTTCATTTTACAATTTTTTCAATCTTCATTGTGCTTGACGCACAATAATTATTTTGTTATAATGACAAAAATTCCTTTAAAGGGGGAGCGTACCTATGCAGCCATTATTACTGAATATTTATCACAGCTATCGTGAACAGTATCGCCTGCGTTTGATTGCGGGTGCTGATGGGCTCAGTTCGTCTGTTTCCTGGCTTTATTACACAGAGGATATTGGTAATATTTCTTTTCTGCGCGGTAAAGAGCTTGTCATCACCACCGGTATGATGATTCGCAGCGATCCTAACTGGCTTTATAAGCTGATTGAAGAGCTTGCATTTTCTTCCTGCAGCGGACTGATTATCAATATCGGAAACTATATAAAAGCAGATTCCATTTCCCCTGAAATACTGGCGCTTTGCGATCGACACGATTTTCCATTGTTTACAATGCCCTGGCAGATTCACATTGTTGATATTATGCAGGATATTTGTAATCAAATTTTTATGAATACCTATCAGGAAAATACAATTACTCATCTGTTCAGCGACATTATGACCGATTCTTCCTATCCAATAAAAAAGTATACTGAGCTAGAATCCTACGGCTTCCCTGAAAGAGCACAGTATACTGTTCTTTTATTTGGCAATGCCGTTTCCATCATTAATATTCAAAATCATCTGGATTCCTTGCAGATAAAGTATTGTTTATTTCTTAAGAAAGATAAGATTGTGCTCATTGCACAAAACTGTGCTCGCGAAATTATTCAGAACTTTCTAGATTTGTTATTAGCAAACAATCATTTTAGGCAACGTCAGAACAGCCAGGTTTCACATCCCCGCATTGGTATTGGCGAAACTGTCCATTCTTTGATGCACGTCAGATACAGCTACGAAAACGCTGTCGTTGCATTGGATGCTGCTATGCAGCAGAATAAGGACTATCTCTTTTTTCAGGATTTTGGCATTCATCGTATCCTTTATTCCGTAACAAATAAAGAGATTCTTCATCATATTTATGAAGAATCTCTTGGAATCTTAGAACGCTTTGATGCCGAAAACAAAACCCAGCTTCTGGAAACGTTACACATTTACTTTCAGTGTCAGAAAAGCATTCTGGATACAGCTAATACGATGTTTACACACCGCAATACCATTAGCTATCGCCTGAAAAAAATCCAGGCGCTTCTTCCCCTATCGCTGGATGAGCCAGAGGATATGCTTATGCTGCAAATGGCTTTTCAAATTCGTTCTATAAAATAATTTTTTTATTTTCATCACAGAACATATTCCGGATTGCCTTGATATTATCCAGTATTTGCGATGGCTTGGATGCGCCAATCAGTACGCTTGTAGTCTTACCATCTCTAATATTCTTCCTTGCAGCTTCATACAAAAATATTCAGACGTTTTCAGTCCATCTACATCCTGTAAGCCGATGTTGACAACTATCAAAATACCCTGTGCACTTTGATTTTTACAGTCTGGATTCTAAACCCTATACAAACTACAAGGTCAGTATTTTTACCATTTTTTTTACTTTTTTTGCATCCACCATTTCATATGCATTCTTTTGACCTGCGGCATAAGAAAAATCCACTTCCTGCTGTGAGGCAGTCACATCCACGCACCATTTTCGACAAGATGTATGTACCTGCTCCACTTTCGTATATTCCATCAAATCAATTACATTTTCGGCATTCACACCGCTTCCTGCCAAAAATGTGATTTCGTTTCCATATTGGCTTTGCAACCATTGTAATTGTTTTCTTCCCGTCCATACATCCGGTGCACCACCACTGGTAAGAATCCGATCTGTTCCAAGAGAGATCAAGGTTTCCACTGCATGCTCCTGCTGTACAACACAATCAAATGCCCGGTGAAATACCGCTTCTTTTCCCTTTTCATGAATAAGCGCAAGCATTTCTTTCGTCCGCACAACATCCAGCGTATGATCTGCTTTCAAAAAGCCAAAAGCAATCCCATCCGCCCCGTGATCCAAAAGCATGCGTGCATCCAAAAGCATGGTCTTATATTCTTCTCCCGAATAACAAAAGCCACCCCCTCTTGGTCTGACCATAGTCACAACCGGAATATCACATTGCTCCTTTGCGCAGAGCAAATTTGCAAGAGACGGAGTCAATCCGCCCAAATACAGTGCACTGTTAAGCTCCACACGATTCGCACCATTTTCCCAGGCTGTTTTCACATCTTCAAAACTGCCACAGCAAATTTCCAGCAATCCTTTCAAAAGAACTCCTCCTTATATTCCTTTTATTTCTTTTCACTCACAATATCAACTTTACAGGTGAAATATCGATCTGTAAAGCATGTTTTCTCCTCCGGGAACAGCTGCTCGACTGAGTTAAAACACAAAAGCCATGTCACCGTACAGGACACCACTCTTATGTCCCATGCAGCGCATGGCCTTTGTGTGATATAAGATTTTAGAAGTTAGGTAATAAGCAATTTGATTTATAAGGCTGCCAGTGCCCTGCCAAGTGCCCTGCAGCTTGCGATTGCACCATCATCCGGGGTTTCCTGGCAGATCACGCCTTCGCCGCCTACAACAGCTGCGCCGGCTGCCTTGCATCTCTCTTCCCAGTCACGCATCCACTGGCCGTCTCCCCAGCCGTAGGAACCAAACAGGCCTACGCTCTTGCCGGCAAGACTTCCTTCCAGTTCACACATGAAGGGCTCCATTTCCATTTCTTCCAGAACTTCTGCTCCCATGGCAGGGCATCCAAGGGCAAATCCTTTCATGCTCTGCAGATCGGCTGCGGATGCATCACTGACATTGATGATCTCTGCCTTGCTGCCGGCTTCCTGCACACCCTCTGCTACGGCTGCTGCCATAGCTGCTGTATTTCCACCCTGTGACCAGAATACGATTTTTACTGTTTCCATTGTAATGATTCTCCTCTCTTTTTTATGCCGGAACGATTCCAAGCGGTCTCTGGTACAGCCTGATGATCTCCGGTATGCTGCGTCCTTCCTTCAGAAGACAAAGCAGATGATGTTCTGCAAAGGAATACCAGCGGAAGGTTCTCTGTTTCTGTGAAACATTATAGTACACCTTCCAATACCCATTGCAGAGGTAACTGCCTCCCTTATGTAAGATAAAGCCTTCCACATCCTCTACCGGATATCCAAGCAGGATTCCCATTTCATGTGGAAAGTCTTTCATGCCCCTGCTGTAGGACTGGTATCTTCTGCGAAAACGGGCCAAAACCGCTGACAGGCTGATGCCCTCATGTCCTGCCCGCACACTGTCATAATCCGCTTTATACCCGGCCTTTACCAGCCATGCTTTTCTGTCCGGCTCTCCGAGCATCCTCTGCAGCCATTCCCGGTGATAAAGCAGGATAACCAGCCGTCCCTCTTCCTTCAGAAGAAGATACATACTGATGCTGCTGTCCTTCAGAAGCTCCCGTAACTGAAAAAGCTGTCCTTCAGGAATGATCAGCAGATTGGATACCTTAAGACCGGCGATCACAGGAGCACACTGTATGATCATCTGTACCTCCAGTCCCTCTGTTTCCATATGTTTTATCAGTTCCCATGTTTCTCTGCTCAATTCCTGCTCTCCCGAGTAAAAATTTCTCCACGGCTTTTAATAGTTAGTTCTGACTAACTATTCTTTTCAGAAAACGGCCAGAACCTCTTCTGGCCGTCCTCATGAAAAGTATGTCGGGCATTAATGGTTTGGTTAGTTACCACTAACTATTCTATCTGCAAGACATCCTTTTGTCAACTAATATTTTCTTCTGTTTTTGATTTCTTCATAAAGCACCTTGTAATTCTCATATCTGACCCGGCTGATATCGCCCCTTTCAAGGGCATCCTTTACCCCGCAGACCGGCTCGCTGATATGGGAACAGCCTGTAAATTTACAGTATTTCTCATAAGGTGTAAATTCCGGATAAAACCCCTGCAGCTCTTCCTTTTCCATCTCTCCAAGATTAAGGGATGTAAATCCCGGTGTATCAAAAATAAAGGTATCCTCGGAGAGTGCGAAGAGCTCTGCATGTCTCGTTGTATGCTTTCCTCTTTCAATCTTTCTGCTGATCTCGCCGGTTTCCATATTTGCCTGCGGATAAAGAGCATTGATGATCGTGGACTTGCCAACGCCACTTGGCCCTGCCACCACTGTGGTTTTGCCCTGCAGCCTCTCTCTGATCGTATCTATGCCTTCCTGCAGCTTTCCGCTGACAAAAAGCACTTCATAACCGCTTTTCCCATAAGCCTCGATCAGTTCCTGCTTTTCCTCTTCAGTGGCAATATCCTGCTTGTTAAAGCAGATCAGACAGGGAAGGGACTGCTCCTCCATGGTAATCAGAAAACGATCCAGAAGATTATAATTGGGATCCGGCTTCACGATAGCAAAGATCACAAGTGCCTGATCCACATTGGCGGATGCCGGACGGATCAGTGTGTTTTTTCTTGGCAGGATCTCTGTGATATTACCGGTCATTTTTTCCACGTCCACCGGCACCATCTCTACCAGATCTCCTACAAGCGGCTTTTTCTGTTCTTTCCGGAATATGCCCTTGGCCTTGCATTCAAACAATCCTAACGCTGTATAAACATAATAGAAGCCTGCAATTCCTTTGACGATCTTTCCCTGCATGCCCTACTCCTGTACAAAGTTTACTGCACGGCGGATCTCTTTATTCTCTGTCGATCCTTCCGTGGTTGTGACACTGCCGTCCTCATTTGTGATCGTGGAACCTTCTATCGTGTTCTGATACTGGAAAAGAATATAACCGGTACTGGTCTTGATCCCGGTAATATTCTGCTGTGCAATAGGGAATGAAGATGTCTGCGTACTCATCAGCTGCGTCCCGTCATCTGCCATCAGTGTCACTGTCACCGTTGTTCCCGATTTGTAATTAGGATCCTCCGCACTGGTTGGCGGTGTAATACTGTCTGTAAAACGGTAGGTTGCCTGCGCAGGGCCTGCACTGACATGAATATCTACCCTGGTACCCGCATCTACATAGGTTCCTGCAGAATAGCTCTGATAGCATACAAGTCCGAGATAATCTTTGTTATTGTTCGTAACCTCTGTTACACTGCCAAGCTGGAGACCGGCTTCCACCAGAATACTCATGGCCTCATCTTCACTTTTTCCCATCACATCCGGTACTGAAATCTTGGCATTTTCAATGCCTGTACTGATGCAGATCGTAACCGTAGCCCCGGAAAAAGCTTTACTTCCCCCTTCCGGTGACTGGCTGATGACATTTCCCTTCTGGATATACTGGTCAGCTGCAGATGTCTTCGATACCTGGAAGCCCTTCTGCTCCAGATTGGAAACTGCCTCCGCCTCTGAAAGTCCGACTACCTTTGGAACCTCGATCCCTTCTGATCCTGCACTGACTGTCAGTACGATGTTGGTTCCTTCATCTACCATTTCCCCTGCATTCGCACTGGCCTTGATGACAATGCCCTGCGCATACTGGGTATTTTCTTCATACTGGATCTCAGGTGTGAGGTTTATATTGAGCAGGGCAACCTTTACATCATCAATGTTCTTTCCAACGACATCGATCATTTCTACCTGCTTCTTTTCCTCTGTCACCTCTTCTTCACTGTCCTGGCCTCCTGTATGGAACAGACCGATCGCCCGCCCTGCCAGAAAGAGTATGATACAGCCGATGATAACGGCTGCCACGATCGCAAGGATCGTAGTCAGTCTTTCCATACCAGAAGTGGTTTCTTCTTCCTCATCATCCTCTTCCAGCTCTTCATCAATTTCATAGTCCTCATCAGGTTCATACTTTCTCCTGCTGTGATAAACGTCCTCCCGCTCCTTCTTTGGCGGCTGGGGCTGTGGCTTTGGCTTACGCTTTACCTGCTTCTTGCCGGAAGGCTGCTGTTTTTTCTTCTGTCCGGAGGGCTGCTGTTTTTTCTGCACATTTCTGCGCACCTCCTCTTCCTTACGAAGATGCATGGCTTCCTCAATGGAAGCGCCGGACTGCTTTTTGATCTGTGAATAATCCTTATCTGAGATCATTCTTGTGGATGCTTCCTCATCTGCATTGACCTGCTTGACAAAATTTTCATCAGGAGTCATCAGGGAACGCTTCAGATCCGTGATCAGCTCACCCATGGACTGATAACGTCTGTCCGGACTTTTCTGACAGCATTTGAATACGATCTGCTCTACACTGACAGGGATCTCTGGTACGAAATCTCTTGGAGAAGGCAGATCCTCCTGAATATGTTTAATGGCGATCGCCACTGTAGTTTCCCCGTTAAAGGGCACTCTGCCCGTCAGCATTTCAAAAATCGTGATTCCAAGGGAATAGATATCACTCCGTTCATCTGAATATCCACCTCTTGCCTGCTCCGGTGAGGTATAATGTACCGATCCCATCACATTGGAGGTAATAGTATTACTGGTTGCTGCCTTGGCAATACCAAAATCTGTTACCTTTACCTTGCCTTCCTTGGAGATCATAATATTCTGGGGTTTGATATCCCTGTGGATGATATGATTGTTATGGGCAGCTTCGATACCCATGCTCACCTGGATGGCAATACTGACTGCCTCCTTCACCGACAGTCTGGCCTTTTTCTCGATATACTTTTTGAGGGTGATCCCCTCTACAAGCTCCATGACAATATAATAAATACCGTCCTCTTCACCGACATCATATACATTCACGATATTGGGATGCATCAGGCCTGCTGCTGCCTGTGCTTCTATTCTGAATTTGGATACAAAATTGGCATTCTCACTGAATTCCTGCTTTAATACCTTCACTGCAATAAACCGGTTCAGCTTATGATCCTTTGCCTTGTAGACATCGGACATACCACCTGTACCGATCTTTTCCAGTATTTCGTATCTGTCTCCTATCATCATTCCTATCTTAATCATGTTTACCTCTCCATGCTTCGTGGGTCTTTAATCTTCGTTCTCTCTGGCGAACGCATCAATCAGAATTACCGCTATGTTATCTCTGCCGCCGTTCTGGTTGGCCGCATCGATCAGTCTCTCTGCTCTTTCCTCAATCGTACCCGGAGTCTTCAGTATCCTGCCGATCTCTTCATCCTCTAACATATTGGTCAGTCCGTCAGAGCACATAAGTATCAGATCTCCACTCTTCAGTTCTTCATGAAAGAAGTCAATCTCTATGGTATCTCTTGCACCAATTGCTCTGGTAATAATATTCTTATCCGGATGGTTTCTTGCTGCCTCTCTGTCAAGGCCTCCCATCCTGACCATTTCCTCCACCAGGGAATGATCTCTTGTAATCTGTCTTACTTCCTCATTAATGATATAAAGTCTGCTGTCACCTACATTTGCTACCTGCAGATATTTACCAAGAACGGTCGCTGCTACTACTGTAGTTCCCATACCATACAGGCTTTCATCTTCACGTGCTTTCCGTCTCACCTGATCATTGGCGATCCGGATTGCCCTGCTTAAAATACGGATGGGGCTCTGTTCAAAGCAGCCTTTGATCTCCCGTACCATGGTTTCCACTGTACACTTGGAAGCATAATCACCCGCCTGATGACCTCCCATACCATCTGCAACGATATAAACGTTCTTCAGGTTGCCTACAGCTTCATCTGATGAATATACAAAATCCTGATTCAATTTTCTTTTTCTGCCGATATCCGTTACAGAAAAGGACTTGATCACTTTCCTACCTCCTGTGGTGTCTCTTCTATATGTCTGCGCCGCAGCTGTCCGCAGGCACCATCAATATCTCTGCCCAGTTCTCTCCTAATTGTAGCATTATTTCCGGAGAGTTCAAGCGTCTTTTTAAACCGCAGAACGGCCTTCTCCTCTGACTGTACATAGTTTCTTTCCTTGATCGGGTTCACCGGGATCAGATTCACATGGCAGTTTAAGGGACTGATCAGGGCAATCAGTTCTCTGGCATCCTCCGGGGTATCATTCACCCCGCCTACCAGACTGTATTCAAAGGTAATCCGTCTTCCTGTCTGTTTAAAGTAATAGGCACAGGCCTCCATCAGCTCCTTTATGGAGTATTTATTAGCAATGGGCATAAGCTTTCTTCTCTTCTCATCTGTCGTCGCATGCAGGGAAAGTGCCAGTGTGATCTGCAGCTTTTCATCTGCAAGCTCCCTGATCTTTTCTACAATGCCACAGGTGGACACAGTCACATTTCTCTGACTGATGTTCAGCCCCTCTTCTGCTGTCAGAAGCTGCAGGAACCGGAGCAGATTGTCATAATTATCAAGAGGTTCCCCTGTTCCCATCACAACTACATTGGAAACCCTCTCACCTGTGATTCTCGTAATGGCATAGATCTGATCCAGCATCTCAGAGGGCAGGAGATTCCGCTCGAGGCCATCCAGGGTGGAAGCACAGAACCGGCATCCCATCCGGCACCCCACCTGTGAAGAAATGCAGACGCTGTTTCCATGCTTATAGCGCATGAAAACGCTCTCTACTACATTGCCGTCAGACAGTCCGAACAGATATTTCCTTGTTCCATCGATCTTTGAGATCTGTTCCCTGACGCAGACCAGGGAAGTATAGGTAAATCTCTCCCGGCATTTTTCCTTCAGTGCTGCCGGGATATTGGTCATTTCCTCATAATCCCCTGCCAGCTTCTGGTGCATCCACTGATATAGCTGTCCTGCCCTGAATTTCTTTTCTCCCATGGCTTCCATCTCAGCCGTCAGCTCCGGAAGTGTAAGTGACTTGATATCTGTTTTTTTCTCCGTTAAAAGACCTGACTGTTCCATCATGTCTGTTTATTCTCCTGTTTTTTCAGTCTGGCAATAAAAAAGCCGTCCGTCTCATGTACTCCGGGAATAAGCTGTAACATGCCATCTTTTCCCTCTTCCTTCAGTACCTCTGGCAGATACGGGGAAAGGGATTCCAGCCCGAAAGGGAACTGTCTGGTAAGCCACACTGCATTTTCTTCATTTTCTCCCTGGTTGATGGTACAGGTACTGTAAAGAAGTATACCGCCGGGCTTCACATAGGAAACAGCGTTTTTGAGGATCTCACGCTGCAGCGCCTTAAGGCTCTCAAGTCCCTCTTTTTTCGCATGATAGCGGATATCCGGCTTCTTTCCCATAATACCAAGTCCGGAGCAGGGAAGGTCTGCCAGTACCACGTCATAGACTTCTTTATCTTCCTCGCAGAAGATCCTGGCGTCTCCTTCTGAGACTTCCATATTCTGTATTTTCATTCTCTGCTGGTTTTCACGGATCAGTGCTGTCTTCTCCTCACTGATATCCCTGGAGACCACAAGTCCTGTCCCTTTCAGCTTCTGTGCTGCATGAATGCTCTTGCCTCCCGGTGCTGCGCAGAGATCAAGGATCCTGTCACCCTCCCGGATCCCGGCACATTCACAAACCAGCATACTGCTCACATCCTGCACCTGGAACAAGCCTTCCTCAAAGCCAGGGAGTGCCAAAAGCCCTTCTGCTCCTTCGATACAGTACGCATAAGGTAAATAAGGATGTGCCGACATCTTACAGCCGGTCTTTTCAATGGCTGAGATCAGCCTTTCCTTTTCAGATGCAGAAAGATCCTCTTTCAGTCTGATCGTCACAGGCTTTGTCTGCAGAAATGCTTCCAGCATCCTTCGTGTCTTCTCTTCTCCCTGCTCTTTCAGAAGCTTTTCAACAAGCCATGCAGGCATGGAAAACTTCACGGAAAGTGCCTTTACCAGATCTTTCTCTTCCTCCGGAAAACAGATCTGTTCTTTATTTCTGGCAATATTACGCAGTACCCCATTAACAAAGCCGGAAAGCTGGCGGAAGCCTCTTTTTCCTGCAAGCTTTACCGCTTCATTGCACACAGCCCGGTCCGGTACACTGTCCATGAACAGAAGCTGATATACACTGCTTCGCAGCAGATTCCGTATAAATGGTTTCATTTTGACTGTGGGCACTTTGGAGAACTGATCCAGCACATAATCGATCTGGATACATCTCTCCACGGTTCCCTCTACCAGCCGTTTTAAGAACGCCTTATCCCGGCTGTCTCTATAATTATATTTCTGAAGCACACTGCGGATCACCAGATGACAGTAGCTTCCTTCTTCCATAATCTCTGACAGCATATCCACTGCCAGCTCTCTTATATTTTCCAATCCGGTATGCCTTCCTAATCTCTGTCCCTTCTGCGGTTACTCAGCATCAGCAGTCGCAGCAGCTGTAAAACAGAAGAAGCTGCCGCAGCCACATAGGTGAGTGCTGCTGCCGTCAGTACATTTCTGCAGTCCCCAATCTCATCCGAAGACAGCATGCCATAGTCACGAAGCATGGAAAGCGCCCTTCTGGAAGCATTGAACTCTACCGGCAGTGTTACGATCTGGAACAGCACCGCCAGGGAAAAGATCCATACACCAAGCATGGCTAATGAAAAATAATCGCCATTTGGGAGCCGGAAGCCGATTCCAAGGATCAGTCCAAGGATAACGATAGGAAGACCAAGCTTTGAACCAAGATTTGCCGCCGGTACCAGAAGGGATCTCAGCTTCAGCGGCAGATATCCCTTTTGATGCTGCACAGCATGACCACACTCATGGGCTGCCACACCGATCGCTGCTACCGAATGGGAATCATATACCGCATCGGAAAGCCGCAGAACCTTTTTTGACGGATCATAATGATCTGTCAGATCTCCGCTGATATGCTGGATCGATACGTCATGGATCCCCGACATGGCAAGGATCCTCGCCGCTGCCTCTGCGCCTGTCATTCCGCTTCTGCTTCTGATCTTCGCATACTTTCTGTAGGTATTATTGACGTTGCTGCTTGCCAGCATACAAATAACAGCACCAATGATTACCAGAATATAAGTTGGGTCAAAACCATAATAATAGCCCATGTTTCATCTCTCCTTTTCTGATCCGCTTTTCTGATCAGTGTAATGCTTCTCCCACTTTTACCTCATAGCCCCTCATAAACTCCGCACAGCTCATCCGTTTCTTTCCCTCAGGCTGCAGGGATCTGATCCTCAGGGCACCCTCTCCTGTTGCCAGCGTAAAGGATTCCTTATCCATGGCGATCACTGTGCCGGGAACCGGATTTTCTGCATTTGCACATTCTGACACCACATCAGCTTCCCAGATTTTCAGTATCTTTCCTTTATAATGGGTAAAAGCACTGGGCCAGGGATTCAAGCCCCGGATCAGTCTTTCAATTGTCACGGCAGACTTCGCAAAGTCGATGTTTCCCATATCCTTTGTGATCTTTCCTGCGTAGGTTGCCAGTTCTTCCTTCTGTACCACAGGAGTAAGCTCTCCAGCCTCGATCTTGGGCAGAACTTCCACGATCAGCTCCGCACCAGTTTCCATCAATCTGTCAAACAGGCTGCCGCCGGTTTCCTTTTCATCAAGGACAACTTCCTTCTGCAGAAGAATATCTCCGGTATCCATTCCCTTTGCCATCTGCATGATGGTCACTCCGGTCTTCTCTTCCCCGTTGATCACACACCACTGGATCGGCGCTGCTCCCCGGTAAGCCGGAAGGAGGGAGGCATGGATATTGATACAGCCAAGCCTTGGCATATTTAAAATTTCTTCTGATAACAGCTGTCCGAAAGCTGCCACTACGAAGATATCTGCCGGATACTTCCTAAGTTCCTCTACGGCATCCTTTTCTTTGATTTTCAAAGGCTGCAGCACCGGAATGCCATAGGACAGGGCGCATTCCTTCACCGGTGAATACTGCACCTCCCGGCCTCTTCCTTTCTGTCTGTCAGGCTGTGTCACTACTGCCGTCACTTCGTGTCCGGCTTTCAGGATCGCCTCAAGCGGCGCTACCGCAAAATCCGGTGTTCCCATATAAATAATCTTCATCCGAACCTCTCCTTACATTACTGCTCCGGGCTTTCTGTACTCATCAGTTCGCCCTCTACCTTTTCCACATAAAGGTGACCGTCCAGATGATCGATCTCATGGCAGAAAGCTCTTGCCAGCAGCTCTGTTCCTTCAATTTCAAAGGGCTTCATCTCTTCATCATAAGCTCTGACCTTTACATAATTCGGTCTTGTTACCACGCCGGTCTTACCCGGCAGGGAAAGGCAGCCTTCATTGCCGGTCTGTTCTCCGCTTGTCTCGATAATAACCGGATTGATCAGCAGGATCGGATCCTCTCCTGTTACGTCAATGACTACGATCCGCTTCAGGATTCCCACCTGAGGCGCTGCCAGTCCGACTCCGTCTGCATCATACATGGTCTCAAACATGTCTTCGATCAGCTCCGCGATTCTTTCCGTTACCTCTGTGACCGGCTTACAGGTCTTGTTTAAAACCGGATCACCCATTTCCCTGATATTTCTGATTGCCATTCCTCTCCATCCCTTCTGTCGTCAATATGTGTTTACCGGGTCAAAATCAAACTGTACAAATGCGCTGTTTCCCGGCAGATTTTTTCTGTAGTTTTCTGTCAGCTCCTTATAGATCAGCAGTTTCTGATAATCCTTTTCCTTACAGTATATCACAAAACGATATATATCATTTATTTTGGAGACTGCAGCTTTCGACGGTCCGATAACAGAACCATCTGATCTGCCGCTTTCTTCCTGATAGTTTCTGAGGATCCTGCCTGTTTCTTCTGCTGCCGCGAGAGCCTGCCCTTCCTCCTTTGAAGTAAACAGGATCGCCAGCAGATGCTCTGCCGGGGGATATCCCATAAGCTCACGATATCCCATTTCCTCTTCATAAAAAGCCTCGTAGTCCTGGTTTGCAGCAAGGGTAATGCTGTAATGATCCGGCTGATAGGTCTGTATCACTACCTCTCCCTTCCTTACCCCTCTCCCGGCTCTGCCTGCCGCCTGGGTCAGAAGCTGAAAGGTTCTCTCCCCGCAGTGATAATCACTGTCATTTAAGGAAAGATCCGCTGCCAGCACGCCCATCAGCGTCACCTTTGGGAAATCATGTCCCTTTACGATCATCTGGGTTCCAAGGAGAATATCTGCTTCCTCCCCGGCAAAGGAAGAAAGAATCTCCTCATAGCTTCCTTTTCTCCGGGTCGTATCTGCATCCATACGGAGCACTCCTGCCCCCGGAAATCTCTTCCTGATCTGATCCTCGATCTGCTGGGTTCCCGCCTTAAAGCCCAGGATATAGGGCGATCCACAGGACGGGCACTTCTTTGGCTCCTGCATTTCATATCCGCAGTAATGACATACTAATTTTCCACCTCTGTGCTGTGAAAGAGATACATCACAGTGGGGACACTTCATCACGAGTCCGCAGGATCTGCAGGACACAAAGCCTGCATAGCCTCTCCGGTTCAGGAACAGCATGATCTGTTCCTTTCTGGATAGTCTGTCCTCTATCAGCTCCTGCAGCTTTCTGCTGAAAATAGAGCGGTTGCCCTCCTTCAGCTCTTTTCTGAGATCCACGACTGAAACATCTGCCAGCCTGCCGCCTGTCAGTCTCCTTGTCAGGGTAAAGAGCTCATATTCGCCCTTTTTTGCCCTGCTGTAAGCCTCCAGGGAAGGTGTGGCAGAGCCAAGCACAAGACTGGCTCCTTTAAGAGAAGCAAGGTACTCTGCGGTTTCCCTTGCATGATATCTTGGCATGGTCTCACTTTTATAGCTCGGCTCGTGTTCCTCATCGATCACGATCATGCCAAGCTTTTCAAAAGGTACAAACAGAGCTGATCTTGGCCCTATGATCACATCAATCTCACCTTTTCTTGCCCGCTCACACTGGTCGTACCTCTCCCCCTCGGAAAGACTGGAGTTTAAGACCGATACCCGGTCTCCAAACCGTTTGTAAAAACGAAGCAGGGTCTGATAGGTCAGGGCAATTTCAGGGATCAGCATGATACACTGTCTTCCTCTTTTTACCGTTTCCTCTATGAGGGAAAGATATACCTCTGTTTTGCCGCTTCCGGTAATACCATGGATCAGGTAGGTTTTACAGATCCCCGCATCCCTGTCAGCGATCACTGTATCTACGATCGCCTGCTGCTCGTTGCTGAGTTTTTTTTCTTCCCTCCTGCCGGTTTCCAGTCGTACCGGATTACGATAATAGCTCTCTGTCTCTACTGTAATCACCTGCTGTGAGATCAGGCTTTTTATAGTCGATGGTGCTATATGGAGTTTTCCTGTCACCAGTTCATAAGGAAGCTTTTTTTCTTCTGTCAGCGCTGCCAAAAACCTTGTCTTTCCCGTCTGATGCTTCCTTATGCTCTCTGCAAGAAGTGAACGGATCTCTTCCCCGGTCATCTGCCGTACGATCGTTTTCTTTTCCTTCGCCTTTACTTCCCTCTTCACAGGAAGCACTGTCTTCAGGGCAGCGATCATAGTGGAGCCATAGGTTTCTTTCAGAAAGACTGCCAGCTTCAACGCATCCTCTGACGGAGAAACCTTCTGCTTTGACAGGCTGTAGATCTCTTTCATTTTTTCTTCGTCAAACTCTGCCTGATCTGTGATCTCCACCACATAACCGGCCGTAAGACGGTTTCCCCTTCCAAAGGGCACCATCACACTGGTTCCCACAAGCACCGTCTCTCTTAAGGCTTCCGGTATTTTATATTGAAAGGTCCGATCTACCTTTTCATGGGAAATGTCAATAATGACATCCGCATATTTCTTTTCCTTCATGCCATTCTCCCGGAAGGGTCAGCTCCTGTCTGCCCTCTCCTGCAGGATCTCTGCAATCAGGACTCTTTCATCCATAGGATACTTGACCCCTTTGATCTCCTGATAATCCTCATGTCCCTTTCCAGCAAGAACGATAATATCTCCCGGCTGTCCATGATCGATCGCATAAGCGATCGCCTCCTTCCGGTCGCAGATTTCAATATATTTTCCATCTGTTTTATCAATCCCTGTCTTAATATCAGCCATGATTGCAAGCGGTTCTTCAAATCTTGGATTATCCGAAGTAATGATCGTTAAATCAGCCAGCCTTCCGCTGACCTCTCCCATCTCATACCGGCGGAGTCTGGAGCGGTTACCGCCACAGCCAAATACACAGACAAGTCTTGCTGGATGATATTCCTTCAGGGTGGAAAGAAGACTATTCAGACTCATGGCATTGTGCGCATAATCAATGATCAGGGTAAATTTGTCAGAAACCGGCACCATCTCGATCCTGCCCTTTACATGAGCCTTCAGAAGTGCCTCTTTGATCTTCGGGATCTCTACCCTGAAATGTCTGCAGACAGCGATCGCCGTCAGTGCATTATACACACTGAATCTGCCTGGTGTCGGTACCTCCACCTCGAAGTCCATCTTTCCTTTTACATGGAAATCAACCCCAAGCTCTCCCGGCTTGTCAATCAGCTTCAGATCCTCCGCATAAAGATCTGCTGTCTTGTCAAAGCCATAGGTTTCCAGATCACAGGTATGCCCCTTAAGTACTGCTTCCATGTGTTCGTCATCCTTATTGACGATCCCATGACGGCACTGTTTGAACAAAAGTCCCTTGCATGCCTGGTATTCTTCAAAGCTCGCATGCTCGTTCGGTCCGATATGATCAGGCTCAAGATTGGTAAAAATACCTACTTCAAAAACAAAGCCCTGGGTTCTGTGGAGCTTGAGTCCCTGGGATGCCACTTCCATGACTACAATCTCTATGCCTGCATCCACCATCCTCCGGAAGGTTTCCTGCAGAACGAAGGATTCCGGCGTGGTGTTTTTGGACGGAATATGGGTATCCCCTATGATCGTTTCGATCGTTCCGATCAGTCCCACTTTATATCCTGCACTCTCCAGAATAGATTTGATCAGATAAGTACTCGTCGTCTTACCCTTGGTTCCCGTGATGCCGATGACCTTCAGCTGGTCTGCAGGGTGCCCGAAATATGCTGCAGCGATAAATGCCATGGCATATCTGGTATCCTCCACCCTGATCACGGTTACATCACTGTCCTTTGGTATCTCTGCGTCCTTCTGCACGACCAGTACAGAAACGCCTTTCTCAAGAGCCTCTGGTATATAGCTGTGTCCGTCTGTATTGTATCCACAGATACAGATGAACAGACATCCTTCTTTTATCTTTCTGGAGTCGTATACAACCTCATTTACACATTTGTCCACATTGCCCCTGACACACTCATAAGACAGTCCTGCCAGCAGGTCTCTGCAGCAATACTCTTTTTCCGTCATTTTCATTCTCCTTTTTTGCCAGCTATCCTTATAATAAAATAGCATGCCTGTCGTGTTTTTTCAACTGTGGGGTTGTTTTCTGACGCACTGCAGACTTATCCATTACAGACAAAGCAAAACCCCCGGGGGATACCGGGGGTTTGCTTTTCTTATGAGGGGGGAGATAGTGAGTTGTTCAACTATCTTGATTATTATAATACCCAGTAAATGTGTACAAATTGTGACTACTTCCTAATAAAAGTATAAAATCAAAATTAAGAAAAAATAAATAGGTTCTCCACTGTCACCTTCTGCATCAGTTCTTCCGCAAATTCTTTGGAAAACACGCCGTTCTCTGCTGTTGTTGCATTCGCTGCCGAAATCGCTGCCGCCTTCACAAGTGCCGTCTTTGCATCTTCTCCTGCAAGCACAGACATGGCAAGGGATGCCACTGCGGTATCACCGCAGCCAACCGTATTGACTGCCTTGATCTTCGGCGGTCTTGCCGCGATCCTTTCTGTTTCTGATATATAAAGAAGTCCTTTTTCTCCCATGGAAACGACTACGCTGTGGACACCTTCCCGGCAAAGCATAAGTGCAGCCTCCGTGATCTCTTCCCTGTTCCTTAGGCTTCTTCCTGTAAGATATTCCAGTTCCTTTGTGTTTGGCTTAATCAGGAAAGGCTTTCCTTTGATTCCTTCCCGGAGGCTTTCCTTACTGGTATCAAGGATCACCCTTTTCCCAAAGGAGGAAGCTTTTTCGATCAGCTCCCTGTATATATCCGGGCTGATGCCAGGAGGCACACTGCCGCTCATTACCACAAGCTCCGTATCTGCAAGTGCCTTCTCATAATCTTCCCGGAATCTAGAAAGCTCCGTTTCTGTGACCACCGGACCAGGCTCCAGGATTTCTGTCACATAACCGTCCCCTGTGATCAGGTTGGTATTGGTTCTGGTGCTTTCGGAAATCTGTGTAAAGGCACATTCTGCCGGAAACTGTCTGACTCTGTTTTCAATAAAAATACCTGTATGTCCCCCAAGGAATCCCATGGCTCTCACCGGAAATCCATAACCGGCCAGCACCCTCGTGACATTAATTCCCTTTCCTCCCGGAAGATTTCTGACCCTGTCCATACGATTAACCTGTCCAGGGCACATCCGTTCCCCGAAGCAGGTTTTATCTAAAGCCGGATTGAGTGTTATTGTTGTGATCATACATTTCCCTCCCTAACAGTAATACTGCATGACGATCTGGATACTTTCCCGTCCCATATACCGGTTGATCTCCGGATAATAGACCATACTGACCGTAAGCCCTTCAAAGCTCCTGCTGCCACTGTACAGCGCCTCCTTTTCATGCTCTCCGTACGTTTCACTAAGGAACCTGTCCAGCTTCTCCATATCTCCAAAATAAATCATATCATATCCACTGCCGCTTTCATCTGCAATTCTGAATTTTCCAACATTTCTGTTCTTACCCAGAATCTTCCCGGATAACAGGCGTACATTTTTCTGCGCAAATACGGGCTTTGGATTTCCTGCTCCAAAAGGTTCTAAAAGCGACAGCTCCTTTACAAAACGATTATCGGCATAGGATAACGGCATCGGAACATCTATATGTACAACTTCTCTGAAATCCTCCTCTGTCAGGGTGGAATTTTCATTCAGCCTTTTCCTGAGCTCATTTAAATCTCCCTCACCTGCCAGGGAAAATCCGGCTGCCATCTTATGGCCGCCAAATTTCGTAAACAGCTCCCGGCACTTTGACAGCTCCTCATACATGGAATAAGCTTCGATGGATCGTCCGCTTCCCTTGATCCCTTCCTCTGCCCTTGTCGCAACCAGTACAGGCTTATGATATTTTTCCTTCAGCCTTCCTGCTATGATCCCTGCAATGCTTTCATGACAGTCCGGCAGATATACCACAAGTACCGGATCCTGCTCTCTGCCTTCCGCCTCCAGCATACGGACTGCTTCACTGACACCATCCTCTGTCATCTGTTTACGACTGTCATTCAGGCTTTTCAGGTCATAGGCCTCTGTTACTGCTTTTTTGAAATCCGTCTCCTCAAATAATCTGAGTGCCCTGTCAGCACTGTCCAGCCTTCCTGTCGCATTCAGACAGGGTCCAAGGATAAAGCCTGCGTGATAAGGAGACAGCTCCTTATCCATCAGGTCATTGACCTGCAAAAGAGCCAGAAGCCCCGGATTCTCCGTTTCCTTCATCTGCTGCATGCCATACTTCACAATGATACGGTTCTCGTCACGAAGCTCCATCACATCACAGACCGTAGCCAGTGCTGCGAAAGGAAGGAGCTCTTTCTGCAGGGACTTTTTCTTTTCTTCCTCTCCTGACTTTTCACAGAGGGCTTCTATCAGCTTATAGGCGATAAGGGCACCGCAGATTCCCTTAAAATGGCTGGTATCCGCACTCTGCTTGGGATCCACCACCACATCTGCCGGCGGCAGATGATATTCCTTATTCCCGTTTTCTTCTGTATAGGGCACCTCATGGTGATCTGTCACAATCACGGTCATTCCATAATCTCTGGCAAGACTGATCTCTTCAAAAGCCGCGATGCCATTGTCACAGGTGAGGATCGTGTCCACCTCATCCTCTCTGGCATTTTCGATCAGGCTGATGTTTAGCCCGTAGCCATCCCGGATCCGGTGTGGAATCACACGATCCGCCTTTCCGGAAAGTGCCTGGATCCCACGGCATAGAATATAGGTACTGCAGATCCCGTCTACATCATAATCTCCGATCACACGGATCTTTTTCCCCTCCCGGATCTTTAAAAGCAGCAATTCTGCCGCTTTCTCCATTCCATACAAGGCAAAAGGTGAGGGTCTGTCAGCCAGAGTCCCCTTCAGGAACAGACGGATCTCCTCATCTTCTGTCAGATCCCGGTTTCTCATGATCCTGGCAAGCACCGGTGTAATCCCATATTTCTGTGCAATCGCATTAAAATCAGCCTTTTTGGCTGCCACCATCCATTTTTCCACGTCTTCTCCTTACTTCTCAGAAAGGAAAAGGCAGGGACATTCTGCCATTCAGAATATCCTTGCCTTTTCAGATCTATTTCAGATTCTTTTATTTATTCTTTTTAGCGAAGCACTTTCTCAGCACTAACCACAGGGAACCTGCGATGCATACAGAAGAATAAGCACCACAGAGGATACCTACCATCAGCGGCAATGCAAATTCCTTCACGCTTGTCACGCCAAAGATATAGAGCATGGCAACCATGATAAAGGTGGTCAGGGAAGTAAAGATACTTCTTGACAGAGTCTGTGTGATACTGGTATCTACAATAGGCTCAAGACCATCCTTCTGGCTCATGCTTCTCATATTCTCACGGACACGGTCGAAGATAACGATGGTCGCATTGATGGAATAACCTACGATCGTCAGCATGCAGGCAATAAATGTAGTACCTACAGATACCTTTGCTACTGCATAGAAGGTCAGCACAACCAGCACATCATGGAGCAGACAGAGTACGGAGCTTGCACCAAAACGTACATCCTTGAAACGGAGCCATACATAGATCAGCATAAATACCGCTGCTACCAGCACAGCTACGATGGATTCCTGCTTCATTTCATTACTGATGGTGGAGCTGATGGTTTCCGCTGTGATCTTCTCTCCGTCAACCTCAAAATTATCTGTCATGGCATCCTTAAAGGACTCACGCTCTTCCTGTGTCAGGGATCTTGTCTTGAAAATAACCTCATTGGTTCCGTCGATCTTCTGTGTCTGTACATTACCGTCACCGGTAATATCCTCGATCAGTGGAACTACCCTGGAATCAATATCTGCAAGGCTCATATCCTCATTGAAGGTAACACTTGTAGAAGTACCGCCAACGAACTCAAGGCTGTAATTCAGAGGGTTTCCTGTCTGTGCCTTATTCACGCCCATAAAGACGAAGCCTGCAATGATCACGGCAAGGGAAGCGGTAAAGAAAACTGCCTTCTTCTTTGTGAACTGAACTGCCTTTCTCTCTCTTGCTACGCCATACAGCTTCGGATTTGTAAGCCCAAGGGCAAAGAATGCTTTCATGATCAGCTTAGTCACTACCATAGCTGTAAACATGGATAATACAATACCAAGTGCCAGTGTATAGGCGAATCCCTTAACAGTACCGGAACCCATCACTGCCAGCACTGCTGCAGCGATCAGGGTGGTGATATTTCCATCGATGATAGCAGACTGAGCTTTCTTGAAGCCAATATCGATCGCTGTCTTTACCGTTCTGCCCTCTGCCAACTCCTCGCGGATCCTGGCAAAGATAATAACGTTGGCGTCTACTGCCATACCTACCGAAAGAATAATACCTGCGATACCGGGCAGGGTTAATGTAATATCAAAACCATTCAGAAGAATGATGATCAGCTCTACATAAAGCGTCAGTGCAAGACTGGCTGCCACACCGGAAATGTAATAAACCGCGATCATGAATACAACAATGATAGCAAAACCGATCAGACCTGCCTTGATGCTGGTAGCGATTGCTTCTCCACCAAGCTGTGCACCTACCACCTTGGAATGAAGCTCCTCCAGCTCAACCTTCAGACCACCGATACGGATAGTGGACGCAAGCTGCTCTGCGCTTTCATAATCAAAGTTACCACTGATCTGCGCCTTACCATCTGTCAGGGCTGCCTGTACCCTTGGAGCACTGATGATCTGTCCATCATAATAGATACCAAGCGTTTCGCCCTTCTTGTATGCTCTTGTAGTTGCATCTGCAAACTTTTTGGTTCCCTCTGTTGTCATGGTAAGATCAACAACAACCTCAGAATTGTTCATATTGTCTGTAGCAGTCGCTGCCTGGGCATCCTTGACATCCGTACCGGAAAGAGGTGCACTGCCCTCTGCCACGATCGTATCAATATCCTTGGTCAGCATATAAACCACATTGCCGCTTGCATCCATGGTTGCCTGATAGTTGGCATTGCCATCCTCATCTGTTTCGTAGATGAAATACAGGGAACCGGGTTTGCCAAGCTCTGCCAGAATGGCATTGGCATCTGTTACACCGGGGATCTCGATATTGATCCTGTCATCCCCCTCCTGATACACAACAGCTTCTGTACTGTAATTCTCTACACGCTTCTGCAGCTTGTAGATCGTATCTGCCATATCCTCGCTGCTCGGCTTTTCTTCGCCTACTGCCTGATAGGTGATGCTCACACCGCCTGCCAGATCAAGACCAAGCTTAATGTCTGATGCAGAACCGGATCTGTCTGTTCCGATCCCTTCTGTTGCTGTGTATCCGAGACCGCCAAGAAGCAGCACCAGAACGATCAGCACAATGATTGCTCTACTCTTTTTCATTTTTATTCTCCTTCTTCTTCGGCCAGCGCCGCTTTTATCATGATCGCACACTCTATGCGCTTTCTCTGCAATTCACATCCGATATCATAGGCATCGTTGATGCTTCCATGGAAATTGTAGGAGTTTGCGGCACAGCCGCCGCTGCAGTAGAACTTGGCAAAGCATTTCCTGCATTTGTCCTTCGCATAAACATTGCATGTCTTAAACTCGTCACGGATGTCGGTTCTTGTAATACCCTCATCCACATTTCCCATTAGGAACTCCTCATGACCCACAAACTGATGACAGGGATAAAAATCACCCCAGGGTGTCACAGCCAGATACTCGGTGCCTGACCCACAGCCTGACAGCCTCTTGGCCACGCAGGGACCACCCTTCAGATCTATCATGAAATGGAAGAAATTCACACCTCTTCCTTCCTTCTTTCTCTTCAGAAGTTCTCTGGCCAGTTCATCGTACTCTTCGAGAATAGCCGGAATATCCTCTTCCGTGATGGCATAGCTTTCCTCCGGTGCTGCCACAACAGGCTCCACGGAGATCTGTTCAAAGCCAAGATCTGCCAAATGCTTCACATCCTCTGCAAAATCCAGATTATTATGGGTAAAGGTTCCTCTGACATAATAGTTCATCTGGTTTCTGCTCTCTGCCAGCTTCTTAAACTTGGGAACAATAGTATCATAGCTTCCCTGTCCGCCTCTGTGAGGACGCATCAGATCATTGATCTCCTTACGTCCGTCGATACTGAGTACCACATTGGACATCTCCTGATTCAGGAAATCCATGATCTCATCATTTAACAGGATACCGTTGGTCGTCAGGGTAAAGCGGAACTTCTTGTTATTCGGTTTCTCAAGGCTCCTGCCATAAGCTACCAGATCCTTCACGACCTGCCAGTTCATCAGTGGCTCCCCGCCAAAAAAGTCCACCTCCAGGTTGACACGGTTTCCAGAATTTGCCACCAGAAAATCCAGTGCCTTCTTACCGACCTCATAGCTCATCAATGCTCTTCTTCCATGATACTCCCCTTCCTCTGCAAAGCAATATCTGCAGGCAAGGTTACAGTCATGGGCAATATGGAGACAGAGTGCCTTGACAACAGTCTGTCTGCCCTTAAAGTCAGTAATATATTTTTCGTAAATATCCTCTGTATAGAGTAATCCCGCATCCTTCAGTTCAAGAACCTCTAAAAGAGCTTCCCTGATATCAGCCTCTTCATATTGATCCTTCAGGGCAGAAAGGACTGTTTCTTCCAGTTCTTTTCCCTCTCTGGACGTACAAAGAGCCTCTTCTACAGCCGGGATCACATCATAGACTACGTCATCTACCACGTGGACAGATCCGCTGTTCACATCCAGTACGATGTTGTAGCCATTGTTTTTGTATTGATGTATCACGTTTCTGTTTCCTTTCCTGTGCGATATTGTGTAAGCTTGGAAACGTAGAATAAGCAGCGATGATCCACCGCTGCTTACATACCTTATCTACTTGTTGATAAATACCGCACCTTCACTCCGCTTTTCAGAGATTATTTTGCATGCTCGCAGCTCTGGTTTCCTACAGTACAGCTTGTTTTGCAAGCTGACTGACAGGATGTCTGGCACTCGCCGCAGCCGCCCTTCTTCATGGATTCCTTTAAGTCTCTCGTTGTTAATGTCTTAATACGCTTCATAATCTTATCTCCTTAAAAGCAAATTTCTCTTTCCAAACCGGTATCAATATACCGACATTATTTGATATTATAGCATAGGTCATTCCTTGCTGACAAGAGGAATCTCTTCCGCCTTTTCCTTTTTCTCGTCAGGCAGTGTCATCAGCACATTGACGATCCTGTTCTGCCTGATGTCTCCTGTCTTCAGGATGATCCCGTCCGGCAGTGTGATCGTCTCCCCGATCTCAGGCAATCTGTCAAGACTCTCGATCAGCAGGCCACCAATGGAATCATAGTCCTCTGAATGCAGCTCTGTACCAAGCTCATCATTGATATCATCCAGCTTCATGCTGCCTTCTACCAAATAGGTTCTTTCTCCCTTTTTCTGGATCTGCTCTTCTTCATCCTCATCATATTCATCCCGGATCTCCCCGACGATCTCTTCCAAAAGATCCTCCAGAGTGATCATGCCGACAGTTGCACCGTACTCATCCAGCACAAAAGCCACATTGATCCGCTTTTCCCGCATTTCCAGCATCAGATCAGCTGTCTTTTTGAATTCATATGTATAATAGGCTTCCCTGATGATATCCTTAATATGGAAATTGCTTCTCTCTTCCACCAGGATAAAGTCCTTGATATTGATCAGACCAATGATATTGTCCTTATCCCCACTGTAAACGGGAATTCTCGTATACATACATTCCCGGAACAGTGCCATCACCTCTTCATAGCCTGCGTCCTCGCTGATGCTTGCCATATCGATCCTTGGGATCATGATATCCTTGGCTACCGTATCTGAAAAATCAAATACATTATAGATCAGCTCTCTTTCCTCTGATTCGATCACACCGTCCTCATGACTGACTTCCACATAGGTACGCAGTTCCTTCTCCGTCATAGCGGTATGTAGATCCTTATCCATATGGAACAGCTTTTTCATTCCCTCTGTAATGGCATCCACCACGAAGATCACCGGTGTCATTACCTTCATCAGTCCCGATATGACCGGTGCATAAAAAAGAGTCAGGCTCTCTGAATAAGCCGCAGCTGCATTTTTAGGCATGATTTCACCTAGGAACAGGATAAAAACCGTCAGGATTCCTGTTGCGATTCCTACCGTCAGATTAATTTTGATTGCAAGGGTAGTAGCCAGTGATGAAGCTGTCAGATTCACGATATTATTACCGATCAGAATGGCGCTCAGCATCTTTCCATACTGTTCCAGAACAGAAAGGGCTGTTTTCGCACGTTTGTTGCCTTCCTCTGCCATTGCCTTAAGACGCACCCTGTTCACCGTAGTCAGTGCTGTCTCTGCAGAAGAAAAGAATGCAGAAAGCATGATAAGAATTAAAATAATAATCAGTTGTATGACACCATCGGTATCCAAAATTTAAATCACTCCTTGTTTTTAATATAATGAATAAAATATACAATACAGAGGTATTACCTGTCAAGTTCACTCATATCATTTAAGTGTAAAGATTATGTAATTTCTGAAACAGGAGGCTCTTATGTTCCCTACGAAAAATCCTGGCAGCCGCCTTACCTTTATCCTGAAGGATCTGCTTCTTTCCTATCTGCTGACCGCGCTCCTTCTCCTTTTGCTTTCCCTGCTGCTCTACCGCTTTTCTCTCAGCGAAAAGACAGTCACCCTGTGCATCACCGGCATCTATATCCTTGTTACATTTCTTGCCGGATTCCTCGCGGGTAAAAAAGAAGGCTGCCGGAAGTTTCTTTTTGGTCTTCTTCTCGGCGGTCTTTATTTTCTCATCCTGCTTCTGATCTCCCTGATTGTCAATCACTCGCTGCAGGGCTTTTCCGGGCATTTCTTTACTGTTCTCCTGCTCTGCTGCGGCAGTGGCATGCTGGGTGGCATGCTAAGCTGATGTACTTTCCCTGTCCTTCATTTTTAAAACAGGACTCCGTACCATATTGACCACTAAAGGGATCACCATGATAAACCATACAATGGGCTCAGCCACAATGATGCCATAATATCCGATCGCTGGTGCCAGAAGCAATGCGATCAGCACTTTGCCAATCATTTCAAGGGAGCTGGAGATCACCGGTGTCCTGTTATCTCCAAAGCCCTGCATGCTGTTCCTGAACAGACATATCACAGTCGGTACATAATAAAATGGGGTATTCACACGGAGATACAGCGACGCTGTATCAATAATATCCTTCTTCTGTGTAGCCGTGACCGTACGGATCAGCCATGGTGCCACTGTATAGGCACTGATGATCACCCCGGTGCACCAGACAAATGTAACAAGAACCGTATCTCTAATCCCCTGCCTGATCCTGGAGTATTTTCCAGCTCCAAGGTTCTGTCCGCAATAGGTTGCCAGTGTCGTACCCATTACCGAAAACGGCAGCATATATATAGAAGAGATTTTTCTTGCCGCCGTATGGGCAACAATGATATCTGTACCAAAGGTATTGATACTTGTCTGCAGTGCCATTGTACCGATACCTACCAGTGACGTCATAAATCCCATGGAAAGTCCCGCTCCGAAAAGCTTCTTATATAATATCATATCAGGTTTAAAATCTTCCTTCTTAAGCGTAAGCTGCGGATACTTTCTTCTCATGTAGAGAAAACACAGAAACGCTGAAACCGCCTGTGCGATCACAGTTGCATAGGCCGCCCCTTCCACACCGGTATGGAGGCACAGGATAAATCCATAATCCATGGCAATGTTCAGGAACGCTGCGAGGATCAGGAACAAAAGCGGTGTAAAGGAATCCCCGATCGCACGGAGCATGGCTGCGCAGATGTTGTAAAGAGTTGCTGCAAGAAGCCCTGCTATGACGATCCCGATATATCCCCTTGCTGCTGCAAAAAGCTCCGGTGAAATATTCAGGAGCTTTAACAGTCCACTCATATTCAGGAGACACAGTCCGCTTAAAACAACTGCACAGCAGGAGCCAAGCAGGATCGTTCCCCCCATAGCCTTCTTCATCTGCCTTTCGTCCTTTGCACCAAAGCAGGTGGCGATCACAATGGCAAACCCGTTGGTCAGTCCATTCAGAAAAGACAGCAGCATATCGCTGAGTGTTGTTGTGGCACCAACCGCAGCCAGTGCTTCATCCCCCAGTGTCTGTCCCACTATCCTTGTATCTGCCAGACTGTAGAATAGCTGAAAAAGCTGTCCAACAAAAAGAGGCACAGCAAAAAGCAGGATCAACCGGATCGGTTTCCCTTTTGTCAGATCTTTCATAATAAGCTTCCCTTACTGATGCTTTACTACCGCTCTTGCGATCACATCAAAAACTTCCTTCAAAACATGAAACAACACCATAATAACCGAAACCAGCGAAAATCCAAGGATCACTGCCGTTACGGAGAGCATCATTTCCTCATGGCTGTAATGCCTGCTCGGTATATAATTCTTGCACTTCTCTGTCACACAGGCGATCGCACACAGAATCCCCGCTGACAAAAATGTCCTGATGACCCAGTACCACCTATAAAAGGTCACATGGATCGTCAGCGTCCCCAGAATGCCGATCGCAAAGAAGGCAACGATCCTTCCCGTCTGTCTGAACTGATAGGTCATCGCCAGAAGCTGCATTTCTGTCACCGCTTCCCCATATTTCTGAACCGCCAGATACTGGATCAGTTTCTTTCCTATTAATTTGGTCTCCTCTCCGTCCTGCACAGATAGATAAGCAACCCCAAAAACCCCTGACAGAAAAAGGATCCACAGAAAAAAAGCAATCAGTGGATGAGATTTTTTCTTTTCCATAAATAATACCTGCTATATCTCTTTAACTAAAACCCGTTAAAATACTCTTCTGAATTTATGATGTCAGATTTAAGTATAACACATCTGTCAGGTAAATGGAAACAGGGACAAATTTAAGATGTTTTTAGTAATAACTGTTTTTCAAAATCCATTGACATAGTATTGATAACTACATATAATGTTTGTAACATGTTACAGATACCGATATTTATCTCTGTACTCATCAGCATTATATAGAAAGTGAAGGATAATCCTATGTTTCAGATTGTAGTTGATTCTGCCGCCAATATTCCTGCGGAGCTTGTAAAAAAATATGATATCAGAGTCATCTCCTTTGTCAACTATGTAAATGGTCAGCCTCTGACCTGCTTTGATCCTGACCTCACCATGGAACAGGAACGTGTCAAAGGAAAAGAGTATTATGATGCTCTCCGTGCCGGTGCCGAGATCAAGACCGGCCTGATCAGCAGCGGTGATTTCGAGGAATGCTTCCGCAGCATTATGGAAAATAATGAGGATGTCCTTTATTTTTCTCTCAGCAAAAATATCAGTGGTACTTATAACTCTGCAAGGATTGCAGCACAGGAGCTGATGGAGAATCCTCCCATGGGGCGCAGGATCCGTATGATCGATTCCTTAAACGCTTCTCTTGCACAGGGTATCCTTGCTATCTACGCCAGTGAGATGAGAAGCCAGGGAATGGATTTTGACACCATTGCCGATACTCTGGAGACTTATCCTGCCAGAATGAATGGTATCTTTACTGTAGGTGATCTGAAGTATCTCGCAAAAACAGGCCGGCTCAGTGGTTCTGCTGCCCTGGTCGGCAACATCCTGAGCATCAAGCCAATTCTCCGTGGCAATAAGGACGGTTATATTGTCCCGTATAAGAAATGTCGTGGCAGAAAAGCCGCTTTAAATACACTGGTTTCCCTTGTCTGTGAAACCATCATTGATCCCAAAGAGCAGATCATCGGTATCGCTCATGCTGATTCCTATGAGGATTCCCTTTATGTCATGGAAGAGATCCAGAAACGGATCCAGGTAAGGGAATTCATCAACACCTCCTATGACTACTGTACCGGAAGCCACGTAGGTCCGGATACTATCGCCCTGTTTTATATGGCAAAGGACAGAGAGCTGCTGTAAGATCTCTGTCTTATAGATAAGCTTCAGTGCTTCCATGCCATCCTTGCCGTCCTCTTCGGGTTAGTTTTGAAAGAATTATGAGTGAGATTCCTTCAATAATTTCAACACAACAGTTTACTTTATTTCCAAAATATATTAGAATTATGTCGTATGTAATCAAGAAGTTTTATCAAAAATAAAGGAGAGACATAACATGAGCATTTCACCATTACAGAAAGCCAGATATGAGTATGCTCCCAAGCTTCCGGGCATGCTCAGACACGGCATTGCAGATATCTGCGTAAAGGAAGGCGAAGAAACACAGAGTGTTGCTGATCAGGAGAAGATCAAGGCACTGTTCCCCAACACTTACGGCAAGAAGGAAATCACCTTTGAAAAGGGTCAGAATACTTCCGAAATGAAGAAGCAGATCGTTGGCGTTATCCTTTCCGGCGGACAGGCTCCTGGCGGACACAACGTTGTATGCGGTTTATATGATGCTTTAAAGGCAACCAACAAGGAGAACGAGCTTTATGGCTTCAAGGGTGGTCCGAGCGGACTGATCGAGGATGATTATATCGTTATGACTGACGAATATATCAACCAGTTCAGAAATACCGGTGGCTTCGATATCATCGGATCCGGCAGAACCAAGCTTGAGACCAATGAGCAGTTTGCTATCGCTGCTGATGTATGTAAGAAGCACGGCATTACTGCTATCGTTATCATCGGTGGTGATGATTCTAATACCAACGCTGCTGTTCTTGCAGAGTACTTTGCAGCACACAACACCGGTGTTCAGGTGATCGGTTGCCCGAAGACCATCGACGGTGACTTAAAGAATGAAGATATCGAATGCTCCTTCGGTTTCGATACTGCAACCAAGACTTACAGTGAGATCATCGGTAACATCGAAAGAGATGCAAACTCCGCTAAGAAGTACTGGCATTTTGTTAAGGTTATGGGGCGTAGCGCTTCCCACGTTGCTCTTGAATGCGCACTTGAGACACAGCCCAACATCTGTCTGATCTCTGAAGAGGTTGCAGAGAAGAAAATGTCCCTTTCCGCAATCGCTGATTATATTGCTGATTCCGTAGCTGCAAGAGCTGCAAAGGGCATGAACTTCGGTGTTGCTATCATCCCTGAGGGTGTTGTTGAATTCGTACCTGAATTCTCCGTACTGATCCAGGAGATCAACGAGCTTCTTGCAGGAAGCAAGGCTGATGCCTTCAATGCACTTCCTACATGGGAAGAAAAATACGCTTTCATCGAGAAAGGCTTGACCAAGGAATCCATGGAGGTATTCGCTATCCTTCCCCAGGCTATCCAGCAGCAGTTATTCCTCGAGAGAGATCCTCACGGAAACGTTCAGGTTTCCCTGATCGAGTCCGAGAAGTTATTCTCCGCTCTTGTAAAAGATAAATTAGCAGCAAGAAAAGCAGCCGGAACCTACAATGGTAAGTTCAGTCCTCTTCATCACTTCTTAGGTTATGAAGGAAGATGCGCTTTCCCTTCAAACTTTGACTCAGACTACTGCTACTCGTTAGGATACAACGCATTCATGCTCATCCAGTATGGTTACAATGGCTACTTATCCAAGGTTTCCAACCTTTCTGCTCCCGCAAGTGAGTGGGTTGCAGGTGGTATGCCGATCACCAAGATGATGAACATCGAAAGAAGACATGGCGAAGACAAACCGGTTATCAGAAAAGCTCTTGTTGAGCTTGACGGTGCACCGTTCAAGTACTTCGAGGCTCACCGTAAAGAGTGGTCTGAAAATACCTGCTTCAAATATCCTGGTGCTATCCAGTACTACGGACCGGCTGAGGTATGTGACATCACAACAGTAACACTTGCTCTTGAGCAGGCAAAATAAAAAAGCTGTTCCATTTACTAACAGCCAGTAAACAAATAGGAAACCCTCCAGAAAGTTCTGGTGCGTCTTACCAGATTTCTGAAGGGTTTCATTCATATTATACAGACCAGACTTTATACTTCCAATATCCTGCTGATGCTTCTGTCAGCCCATTCCTTTACCGTAGCAGCATCCTCCTCAAGAAGCCATCCTTCCTTTACCTCTTTCTCTATATATTCATTAAACAGCTCCAAATAATGCTCTCTATCCTTGTATCTTTCCTGAATTGCTTCTTTATCAAAGAATTTCATTGTTCCTACAACACCCATATGTGCACTCATATCACAGCCTTCATAGGATGCGAGTGGAACTTCCAACAACACAGATCTTAACCCTCCTTCTGCGTTTCCATCTTTATCTCTCTTTATTGTCCCATCATCATTTCTAGTAATATTGCAGATCACCTCGGGCGCTATTCCTTCCGTTGCCCAGATATGTAATTTTTCAAGCAAACCTACTATATAATAAGCCAAAGGGAAATCATTAATAAATTGCTTCTCTTCAGAAGGTATTACATGGGGTTTTCTCCCAGCTTTAATAACATCCTGATCTGATACAATAACCGGACATTTAATATCAAAATGAGGGCTTCCTGGAATTTCATAATATCTGCTCTTATTTTTCTCCGTATCCTCATTCTTAGGAAGATGTTGATCCATATCATCACCAGCCCCAAACCCCTTAAACAAATATAGATCACCTTCGCTACTCATTTTAATATATGGCACTTCAGAAACTACATTTTCCTGATAATCAAGGGTAAGTGGCCCAAGCGTCTTTTGCTGGCATACTTTTCTTGCGACAAAGGCTCCAACGATATTCATATATCCATCATATATATGACTTCCGTCTTCGTTTTTCATGTACTGATCAAAATAATGCACATAAGTGTTAAGATATGCACCACTCTGGCTCTGCCCAGTCAGATACAGTTGTCTAACGTTCCAGCCATTTATCAGGTTATTTTCCACTTTACTTTTAATACGACAGGCTGTCTGGGACAGCATATCCCAGAACAGTCCTTCTTCTGTTCCAGGTATGCTGTCATAAGCATGACATACCGGCTGAGACACTTGTTCTCCGTTGGACCAGTTCAAATCCCTATATCTTTCATAATCGAAAGTTTTTAGTGCAAGTACTGTAATTGGCTTACTGGTGATTCCTACATATGCATGACCGTTTCTTACACACCAGTCATAGATCCGGGTCCACAGATCTTCATGGTCATAACCATTCGTTGCATTCAGAATATCCAGATATACCCTGCCTGAAAACTGCTCTTCTTTTATTGGTTTTCTAATCAGAAGTCTCGTTTTGTAAGGAAGCCCTTCCTTTTTTACAACCAGTCTGCCATTATCATCATCATATACATTAGCATATCCACTGGCAAAATATTCTTCTTCACAATATCCAATTTTTTCCAGATCATATGGCATACGACAATGTCTCATTGAATCAAATGGATAAGAATTTTCTGTTGCTTCTACAGGTCCCTCAAGTATAATGTCTTTCCTGCAGGCCTGTCTTATCATATCTTCCCTTTTCATATGCTACCTCCTTTAGTTTTTCTCCTCTCTGAGATGATCTACAAAAACAGCTACGATCAAAATGATACCTTTAATCAACATCTGATAATAAGAGCTGATACTTAAAAGGCTCATTCCATTTGCAATTACAGACAACAATACGACACCCATAAAAGTATTCAAAACAGTGCCCTTACCACCGGAAAGAGATAATCCACCAAGAATAGCTGCCGTCATGATATCCATCTCGCTTCCTGTACCTGCATTATTTAATGCAACACTTCCCTGTGCTATATATAATATGGAAGCAATTCCTGCTGTCAGTCCGGAAATAATGTAAGATACCAATTCCACCTTTTTTACTGGAATTCCTGAAAGCCGTGATGCAATCCGGCTTCCACCCACGGAATAAATATTTCTTCCATATTGGGTATACTTCATAACAAAGCCAATGATCAGATATACCAGGATCATGATCCAGAACATGGATGGCAATCCAAATATGCTGTTAAAGCCAATAAACCGAACCATGGTATCATTAATGGAAATATATCTTCCATCCGTTACTATAAATGCCATTCCTCTGAATGCAAGCTGTGTTGCCAGAGTTGCAATAAAAGGGTTGATGCCCATATAGGTAATCAGACAGCCGTTAATCATTCCTCCCACAATACCAACAAGCATTGCTACCAGTAATAATGTGATTCCACGCAATCCATGTTCATAGCCAATTGCCGCTGCCATTCCAGACAATGCCATCAGCGAAATCTGGGACAAATCCAGGCCTCCAAGCACCAGAGTAATTGTCAGTCCTGCAGCCATAATTCCATTGGCAGAAACATATACACATATATTTTTAAAATTCGACAGTGTCAGATAATACGGTGTAAGAACAGACCATACAATACTAATCAAGATCAGCGCTACAAATATACTGGTAAATGATGCATTTTTCTTTAAAAATTGAGGTATTATACTTTGTTTATTTTTCATATTCATTCCTCTCCGAGTGCATATTTTAATACATTCTCTTTTGTCATTTCATTTTTATCAATTTCCTTAACGAGCACACCTTCATGCAGAATATACACTCTATCACAAATCCCCAGCAATTCTGGCAAATCTGATGTTACCAATAGTACACCGCATTTTCTTTTACAGATATCCTCTATCTGTTTATAAATTTCAACTTTAGCCCCAACGTCAATTCCTTTCGTTGGCTCATTCAAAAGGAACAGCTTAGGATTATTATCAAGCCACTTCGATAGTATAACCTTCTGCTGATTGCCACCTGACAATGATGATACAGGCGTATCCGGTGATGGTGTTTTAATATTCAATGTTTCAATCCATCTGTCTGCAACGGTCCTTTCTTTCCTGAGATTAAGGAATGGACCTTTTCTATAATTCTTCAAAGTGACCGTACTGATATTTTCCATAACAGACTGAACCAGTATCAGTCCTTCTGTTTTTCTCTCCCCGGGTGTATATGCAAGTCCTGCCCTGATCGCATCAGCCGGTGATGAAATCTGAACCTCTTTTCCATCGATCAGGTATTCCTCAAAATCTGCCTTTCTTGCGCCAAACAAAGCTTCCAGTGTTTCCGAACACCCAGAGCCCATCAGACCATATAATCCGACTATTTCTCCCTGTCGGACAGCAAGACTTATATCTTTCAGAAATTTATAATTAAGATTTTTGATTTCAATTACTTTATCACCAATGGTTCTTTCCGATACCGGATACATATCATCTATATTTCTTCCAACCATCTCTGAAATAATCTGGTCTTTTGATATAGAATCCATCTTTCCTTCATATACTTTCTTCCCATCACGCATAATCTGGATATCTGTACATATTTCAAAAATCTCATCCAGCTTATGAGATATATATATGACTGATTTTCCTTCTTTCTGAAGATTGCGCACTATATCAAACAAAATCTTGGTTTCTTCTTCATTTAATGCAGATGTGGGTTCATCCAGAATAAGCACATTTGCATTTCGTGCATAGGCACGCGCTATTTCCAGCAGCTGCTTTTCTGCCGTTGATAAAAACTGTACTTTGGTAAATGGGTCAAGATGTCCCAGTCCTACCTCTTCCTGCACCTTCCTGCTGTTTTCCCCTAATTTCTTGTAATCAATACACCCCTTCTTTTTAGGCAAATTGCCAAGGAAAATATTTTCTGCAATAGACATATATTGCATGTAACTTAATTCCTGATAAATTACCGCAATTCCTTTGTCAATAGCTTCCTTAGGAGTATATTTTCCCATTTTGGTTCCATTAAAATAAATATCTCCTTCATCTGCCTGATAAGCTCCTGATATTATCTTTATCAAAGTAGATTTGCCGGCTCCATTTTCACCGGCAAGAGCAAGTACTTCACCGGCTGCCAGTTTCAGGTTCACGTGATCTAATGCAACCACACCCGGGAATTTTTTGACTATTCTTTCCAGACGAAGCGTTTCTTTCATTTGCGTCTCCTTTCTATATAAGGAGCGCAGCCTTTTTCGACCGCACTCCTTACAATGGTTATTTCATTTCAGGAAATACATCATACAGATTATTAATACCAACTACTTCCGGTACAAAGGTATTCACATAAGGAACCTCTTCGCCTGCTACGATCTTTTCACTGAGATCACAAAGTGCCTCTCCGTAATTAATAGCTCCAAGATAGATAGAACCTCTCCATGGTGCTGTTGTATTCTGTGAATCAATTGCTGCTTTAAAATAATCTGTTGCAACTGCTGAGCAATCGCTTCCCGTTCCCATAACATCCGCTGATCTTCCAGCTGCCTCAACTGCAGAGAATGCCGCATTTGCCATATCGTCTGTCTGACAGAACATCACGATCTTTTTTCCAGGATTTGCTGAAAGTGCATCGGATACCTGCTGATATACGGCCTGCGTATCTCCTGCATCTGCATCAATCTTAATCTGCTCTACACTGTCAATATCGGAAACATACTCTCCCAGTGCCGGAACGGCAGATGTCAGTCTTTCTGTAATCTCAGGTCCTGTTGTAAAAGTACCAACAAGCAGGATCAGGTCTGTCTTTCCACCCCACTCATCTTTAACCTGCTGTCCGATAAATTCTCCAATTGCCTTACCCATATCAGTATTGGCTGTTCCATATGTGTATGCCGGTTCCGGCAGATCCACGTGAAGTCCAAGATAAGGGATTCCATCATTTGCAGCCTCCTGTGCAAATGGTAAGATAATATCCTGCATGGCATTACCATCAATTATAATATCTACACCCATAGCCTTAAACTGATCATATGCCGATCTCATCTTTACAGGATCATAATTGGTAAACTGGGCATTCAGTTCCCATCCCCTTTCATCACAGGCCTTCTGCAGACCATCATACACATCCTTAAAGAATGCCTGTGTAGTGTCAATCCCATAATATCCAATTTTCAGTGCTTTTCCATCAGCGTTTGCCTCTGCTGTCTGTCCAGAATCTCCTGCTTCTGTCCCTTCTGTTGCTGCTTCCTGCTCTGTACTCTCCACTGCAGTTCCTTCTGTTGTTGTTTCCTGGCTGCTTCCACATCCTGTCATTGCCATTGCAAATAATGCAATGCCCATAATAATGCTGATTACCTTCCTTTTCATACGTTTCCTCCTTTGTTTGATACATTATTTAGTATGCTTTATCATTTATATTATTTAATATAAACTTCAGTAGTTACGGGATATTTTCAGATACTATGATCTCTATCTTCGTGAAAATATCATCTGAGATATCCTCATCCATCAACAATTTATGGCATATCTTTTCGATTGCCAGATATCCCTGTTTTTCCGGTTCCTGCCCAATTGTCACACCAATAATCCCTTCCTGCAGATACTGGATAATACCAGGTGTAATATCATGTCCGATCAGAAGGGGTGGATGCTTCATTTCCAAATCCCTTATCACCTCTCCCACCGTTTCCACCATCACATTTGAAACATAAATTGCATCTATGTTCTGTGATATAAGCAGACTCTTCGTAAGGTTATAGGCAAATGCACTGTCTTCCTTGAAAGTAAAAGTTCCATAACGAACCATATCTGCTCTTTTATTATCAATCACTTCCTGGAAACCCTTAAGCCTGTCCCCAAATGCCGACATTCCTTCGCATATCGCTATGAGTTCCACAAATACAGCATCCTGTCTGGCCATCATGGCCATAAGTTCTCCTGCAGTCCTTCCACTCCTATACAGGTTCTGTCCCACATACGCTGTACGTCTGCATGGTTCATCATTGTTGAACGTAATTACCGGTATACCCCTGTCTACCAGATTATTGATGAGTCTTGCCACCTTTTCTGATGTGTATGGCACAAGTGCAACACCGTCATAGCCAAGCCCAGATACTTTCTCGAGTACTTCTTCCTGTTTCACCGGATCCAGTCTTTCCAATACAAACCGATCAATTCTGACACCCATGGATGCATATTGCAGCTCTGCTCTTTTAATACCATCCTCAACCTGCTGCCAAAATTCTGATTCATAATTATGATAAATGACAGCAATTCTGAGTTCCTTACGCTTTCCAAGAATTCTGGCGGCAGCATTCGGTTTATAATTCAGATCCTGTATTACCTTATTGACCCTGTCTGCTGTTTCCTGTGATACCCTTCCTCTGTTGTGGATCACACGATCGACTGTACCCTTACCTACACCAGCCATCCTTGCAATATCATCAATTGTTACAGCCTTTTCATTCTTCTCTTCCACTTGCGGTACCGCCCCCACTTTCTTTAAAAATTAAAATCCGAGTATAACTTTTTTTTAAAAAAGCACCTGGATTCCTGTAATATTTATATTACTAATTCTAAATTTCCTCTTTTTTCTTTGTTTATTCCTACTCAATGCGGTACCGCCCCCGCATGTATTCAGTATACATATTGCACTTGTTATTGTCAAATATTTTTTGTTGTTTTTTGTGTTTTTGAATACTTTTCACATATATAATTCAGCTTTTTTGTGCATACTGTTGAGATTATATCTGCAAAAGGAAAAGCAGCCATTTTTGATGACCGCTTTTTCCTCTACATATAGCTATTTTATTTTCTCACCGAAATAAATCCTTCGGTACTTCAATGGGCATTCCATCGTGCATTGCTGATTCGTGTGCAATAATTCTCGCTGCACTGATGTTAATTTCTATGTCTATAAGATATACCAAACAAACTACATTTTCTATGCACATATTTTTTAGAAAACTATCGGATTTTTTATTTTTGTTTCAAAACCCCATTCAAAAAGGATCCACCAGATCTTTTTTCATATACATGGATTAAAAAAAGTGTCCTTGCAGGATTCCTACGGCGGGTCGCTCTATGCGACATCTACCCTTCCACCGCAGTGCAGTCCTGTCTGTGCTTCTCTTTCACTACCATAACCTCTTTTCCTTCAAACGCAAATCCCAGCTTACAGATTCGTTCCCCTGGTATTCCTGCTGCAATCATATCCGCTTCATACTGTTTCTCTTCAATCTGACGCAGTGCATTTGCCGCCGTCTGTGCAAGATCTTTTTCCTTTCGCTCATCAAATACTTTAAACTCCATGATAAAAGCATTCTCTTCCGGCCGAATCGGATAAAGCGCAATATCATATCTGCCTCTGCCGCTTTCACGATTGGAAATGATACGATAGCGGTCTTTCAGGGAAACGATCAGTCCCAGCACCAGGCCATGAAAAAAGTTTTCCGGATTTCTTTTCGACGAAGTTCCTGTATCAAAATAACTCATGGAGGAATAGGTAATATCAAGAAGAATATCTTCCATTTCCTCTGTATTGTGTGCAAGCAGAGCCCTGATAAATTCGTTATAATACAGATTTCCATTGTCGAACATTCCAAGGATCTCATTCCGGAACATACTCATGACTTCCTGATTGGTAACGGAAACATCACATTCTGTATACTCCTCATATTTTTCTACATTGTCTGCTTTGATATATCCGACCGCCAGCAGCAGTGACCACAGACTGTTTTCATCGCCATCCATATACTGGAAAGTAATGTTTTCATTTATCTTCTTATGTACCACCTCTCCTGCCATCAGCCGTTCAATCTCAAATTTACTGCGTACTGGGTGCCTGCGGATGATATCCCCTATGATCTTATTGCTGCTGGTATTGATCCAGTAAGAAATCAGCTTTCCTCTGTCCAGAAAATTGCAGATCGACCAAGGATTGTAGATATCTCTGTGATTTCCAAAGATAAAGCCGTCATACATGGCCTTTACTTCCTGAAAACAATCCATATTCTGGCATTTTAACGCATCTTCCACTTCCTTCTCCGTAAACCCGAAACAGTCACTGTACTCCTCATCCGTTATTGTATACGTTTCAATATTATTCAGATCTGAAAAAAGCGAGTTTCTTGAGATTTTCGTCACCCCGGTAATAATCGCTCTTTCAAACCATTCATTTTCTTTGAATGTATTATGAAATAATCCTCTGCAGGAAGCGATCATCTCTTCCCAGTATCCGCCAACATACGCTTCCAGCAGGGGCGTATCATATTCATCCAGCAGAATGACAGGTTTTACCCCATAATGTTTGTATACCAGCCTGCACAATATCGGAATGCTGTTTTCAACAACTGTTTCTTCTCCCCGAAACAAAGCCTCTCTGATTTCCTTGAACTCATTCCTGTCATCTTCCTCTAACCTTTCACTTGTAAGAAGGTCATCCTGGGAACTGTACATGGCTTTCAGACTGTTCAACATCCCACGCATGCTGTGAGCATAGTCGATTCCCTTGCAACTTCCAAAGCTCACGGAAATCACCGGAATCTGTCCAAATTTCATCCTGCACAAGGGATCCTGCCATACTTTGAGATCCTCAAAATATTCCGGATGCTCTGCATAATGCGGATCCAAAAAAGTCCGTACGGTACTGAGCAGCAATGTTTTCCCGAAACGGCGTGGTCTTGTTATCAGCGATATTTTGGCACTTCTGTGGAGCCATTCGGTTATAAAATAAGTCTTATCTATATAAAATAAATTGTTTTCCTTAATCTCTGTAAAATACTGATATCCTACACCTACATTTTCTCCCAGATAGGGATTATCTTTTAAGATAGCAGCTAAACTCTCCCTATATGCTGTAAGTCGCTTCTTTTCCTCCAGCAGACGGCTCCGTTCCTCAAACTCAAGCAGGATCTGTTCCCTCTCTGACATCCTAACGTAGTAACTGACAGACTTCCCCTCTATGGTACGCTGTATGTACGGCTGCTTTTTTCCATTGATCGTCTTATAGGTAAGCGTTCCTTTGGGCAGCTGTTCCAGCCTCTTATCAATTTCTTCGATACGTCTTCCGGGATTACTCATCGCAGGCTCCTTTTTCGATGTAAAAAATGGTTATGAATGGTTATATTCATCATATAACCATTCATAACCATTGTAAATATATCTTTCTATTTTCCATCCATTTGTATGTTACCGGATCAGCCTCATCTCCTCGATCACCCAGTAATCCTCTTCCATATGGTACTCTGTTCCACAATACGGACAGTTCCGCTGACGCACTGCATCAAAGCTGGCTCCGCAGCTGTGACAGTTAACCGAAGTAACTGAAAAACCCGGCACCTCCCTGTGCGCGACATTCCTGCAGATTGTTACATCGATCAGGTCACCTGTCTTTTTGATTTTTCCCTGTTCTTCGCTGTAATTGATCCACCAGGTACGGATAGTCAGATGCAGATCATCTCCCTGTTTTTTCACATTCTTAAGACACATACCATTCGTATAGGTCATCTCCAGAATATTTTGAAAACGTGCATCCCGCTCCTTTCCCCGGTACGCTGTCAGGTTCTGCGGTTCTTTCGCAAACACCGCCATACGGATCAGTGCTACCAGCTGTCCTTCAAATTTATCATAAGAGAAATTCGGATCATACGCCGTCATCATTCTCTTAATTTTGCTCTTGGATGAAAGAAAAGGAATCAATGGCAGATGCTTCATTCCATCTCTCTGAAACAGAGATGTCAGCATAAGAACCGCCGATGCCATCCATCCAAAGATTCCTCCTCCAATCAGTGCTGCCAGGTAAGCTGTAAACAGCGCTGCAGGCAGATTTCCATTGCTGGAAATCAGGGAACCCGGAATACAGATCAGCAGCACAATCCCCATAGACGCACCGATCACGATACGCTGCTGGGTAATATTTTTCGAAATAGAATCACTTCTGATAAAGTATGTATTAATCACTCTCGGGAAGAGATCCTTTACCCGGAACTGAGTCTTACAATATGGGCACCCACTGCCAAGCTGCTCTACCGAACTGACACAGCCACAATTCGGACAGGTTACCATCAGATGTGCTGTTTCCTGTTCATTTGGGGAATGCGCTATTATCTCATACATCACCTGCTCTACATTTCGCTGGTACAGCACTTCCGCCCCTCTTATAAACCGCAGCTCTCTGCTGATATTTTCATAAGACATATCTGTCGTATACCATGCAGATTTTCTAGACACGGTCGCTGTTCCAAAGCTTTTTCCTCTGGCCGGATAAATCCGGTTACGCATATGGATCCTCTTTTCATCTAGACGCTCTTTCTGCAGCTTCAGATAATACAGGGTATCCCCGTCACAGCTTACCGGTTCCTCTTCCTTTTCGTACCAGTGGTTCAGCTGAAGTGCCATCCGGTCAAAAATCCCACGCCCCTTATCCCACGCTGGGACATATTCCCGGAAGTCCTTTACTTCCTTATAAAAACGTTTCAGGAAAGGAATCCCCAGTATACATAAGACCACCCCTGTGCCAAGCAGGAGCTGTCTGATCAGAAACGACCAGTCTGTTGTCGCACAGGATGCTAACAATGAACCTGTCATCAGCAGAGATGCTCCCTTTATCAGATTCGCAGTATCTGCCTGCCTGACTTCCTCCTTACGGCTCTTCATTGTCAAATCTCCTAAAAGTGACATATATCCCCTTTCCAATAGTCAATTCACCTTTTCCCTGAATCCGGGTTTTCCGCATCTGAATCTATGATATTTTCAAAAAGAATACTATGACTTCTTAAAATACTTCATCTGTTCTTCCAAAGCAGCAGATACCTTTTTAATCATTCCGGTATCTTCCGAAATTCTGTCAATAGATTCCGCTATACTTGACACATTCGCCGTTACTTCCTCATTGCTTGCAGCATTTTCTTCACTGATCGCACTGAGTTCAGTTATATTATTTATAATAGTCTGCTTCAATTCCTCCAGGTTCTTTGTTTTTTCTGCAATAGTTCCCGCAGTAGCGACATTAGCCTCAATAATCTGGCTCAGGGTATCAAAACCGGTCTTAGCACTTCCGATATCTGCCTGCTCCTTTTCTGCCAGCGTACGCATCCGTTCTGTCAGCTCTACAGATTTATTGGATTTCTCGAGAATGTCATCCACAATATTTTTAATTGCAGCCGCACCCTGGCTGCTCTGGTCTGCGAGCTGTTTGATCTCTGTAGCAACCACAGCGAAGCCTCTGCCTGCCTGCCCAGCTCTTGCAGCTTCAATGGACGCATTCAATGACAACAGATTCGTCTGTGAGGTAATATCGGAAATCAGTTCCACTGCTTTACTAATGGACGCAATAGCCTCATTTGTCGCCTTTACCTGTACTATCATCTCTTCAATAATAGCCGAAGATGTATGAGAGCTTGTCAGTACCAGATTCATGGATTCTGAAGCATTACGGTTTGCGTGATCCATTTTATCGGAGTTCTCATTCAATGTCACCGTCTCGGAATGGATTGCAGTCACATTGTTCCCCATTTCCATCATACTGGTATTAACAGACTGTACATTTTCTGCGAGTGATACAGCTGTTTTAGACAGCTCATCAATGGCCTGTCTGATCTGGTTTGCTCCCTTACTGCTTGCAGACGCCAGCACATTTAACGATTCCATATTGTTGTCCAGCTGCATTGCGTGCCCATCCACCTCTGTGACAATACTGTTCAATTTATCCTTTAGAGCTGCAGATGCCCGGATCAGAGTCGTCACTTCACGAATTACAGATTTTACTTCCAGATTGCCGGACAGATCTCCATTTGCTACACAGTCAATATATTCTGCTGTCGCCAATAATGGTTTCCGTATCTTGAACGACAGATAAACCAATATTGCAGTAAAAAGAACGATCATACATCCAGCGAGCAGAACCAGGCTTCTCAACATACCGGATATTGCATTTCGGACTGCGCTTTCCCGTTCTCCGGAGAAAGCCATTCCCAAAATCTCCCCATCGTCTGACCGAACCGGCATATAATAGACATAATACCTTTCTCCGTTAATTTTCATCCCGTATGCCGCATAATCATTACCGGTTTTAACGGTTTCCCATACCTTAGGATCTGCCTTGGTTCCTTCAATCCTTTTTCCATCTTCGTCCACAATGGAAGTAATAAACCTCTCATCTCCCATGAACAGTGTCTGTTCAATGTGCTCCTCCTGCAGGGAGTCTATGAACTGATAGCTTATGTCATCCTTTTCCAAAATATCCTCACGGATATCCCATGTAAAATACTGTTCCACCGATGTGGAACAAGCCTTCAGCCGCAGATAGGTACTGTCAATCAACTCATTTTTCATTTTAGCTGATGCATACACTGTCAGGGCAACAATCGCTGCAATCATCGGAATACAGCCGATCATAAGGATTACCTGCAAATACCCCATTTTCTTTTTCATTTTAATACCTCCCATATCATTTTCATTGCTCCAAAAGATATTAAAATTATATCATTGCCACGATGAAAAATCCATACAGGTGGTCAGTCACTTCAGGGTTATTTCATGAAGGCTTTCATGAATTATTCACAGACAAATCTAACGGATCTTCTCAGCATCCCACTCCATTACGGATCCGGTCGCTGCATCAATCGTGAATTCATATTCCGTTCCACCGTAGATGATCTTTCCTTCATATTCCGGACGTCCGTCATCGTAATCAAGCTTCCATTCGTAGATATCTTTGTCCGTTGCACCACTTACACGGTCAAGAGCTGTTTTCTTTGCATCTGCCTCACTGACCGTAACGTTATTGCTATTTGCTCCCACCGTTTTTTCTTCATATGCAGAGCTTATGATCTCTCCGGTGTCTGCCGCAATCTCATAATCATATTTTGCACCACCTGCATACCATTCAATATCATATACCTGCCGTCCGTCTTCATAGTCAAGCTTTGACTTGGTGATCGTTGCATCCGCCGCTTCCTGTGCCTCCTCCATAGGGATCATCTGTGTCTGCTCCTTCGTCTGCTCCTGGCTGCTTGGCTGCGGAATGCTGGCTGCCGCATTATCTCTGCATCCGGTCAGGGTCACTGCAAGTGCAAATGCCGCTCCGGTAAAAATCCATTTCTTTCTCATACTCTTTCTTATCCTCCTATCAGATTGGAATGCGTAAAGTGTAGCCGATATCCTGCCAGATTACAAGTGAAATTTTTGTGTGCAGGGGAAATTTGTAAAAGTTTGACAAATATAGTAACACTTGCAATACCGTAAATTGCGCCGCCCATGCCTCTTTTTACGGATTCCCTGATTGTCTCCATTTTGTATAACAAAAGGCAGCCCACTATGGACTACCCTGATAAAAATAAAAAGCAGCAAATCATTTGCTATGTGTAGTGATATTCTTTCAATGTCACCTGTAATTGACAAACTTGAAGTTGATGAGCCAACCGACTATTATTTTTCGTTGACTTTAAGTTCAAGGATATCCGGACGTGCATAATGTCCAATCGCATCATGCTCCATCTTACAGGCGGCAGGCAGGCTCATATCGAGCTCTGCATAGATGATGGTTTCTTCATCCCAAACCGGCTTTGTCAAATAATGACCATACGGATCAATGATGCAGCTTCCGCCTCTGCACACAAATTCCGGAAGTTCCGATACGATATTGTGCTCACACAAGTCAGAAGGATACGAACTGCGTCTGATAATCATATCAGCATTTACAAAGAAACATTTCCCCTCGATTGCAATGTGCTGAATAGTGGCTTGCCATTCTGGATTGTCATTGGTATTTGGCGAAATATAAATGGTGATTCCCTTTTGATAGAGCGCTACCCGAGCAAGCGGCATATAGCTTTCCCAACAGATCATGCTGCCGATTGGTCCCCACGGTGTTTCAGTAACAGGGAAATAATCCTTATTCGCATCTCCCCACACAACACGCTCAGAGCCTGTGGGCTTCAACTTTCTGTGTACCTTATATGACCCGTTCGGTTCAAAAATGACATTGCTGTTGTAGAGCGTTCCACTAACAGCATCTCGCTCGGAAAATCCAAGGCTGATGTATGCCTCCGCTTTTTTGGCTGCCTCTGCGAGTTGTTGGAACTCCGAATCTCCGGCGACAACAGAGGCATCGTAGTATCGTTTCCAGTCTTTTCGTCCCTCATCGCTTCGTTTTCCCATGCTAAAACCGAAATTCATTCCAACAGGATATCCCGGAATAAACAGTTCCGGGAAAACAATTAAATCCGGTTTTTGGCTTGCTGCTTCACAAATATATTGAAGTGCCTTTTTAAGTGATGCGCTTTTGCTGAACATAACAGGCTCTGCCTGTACTAATGCGATTTTACAAGTGGTTTTGATATCCTTCATAACGACAATTTCACTCCTTTACAAATTCCGATTTGCATAACAGCAGTCTAACACATGCTGATAAAAAATACTACAACCAAACTAATTGTCTACATCTCCCTGCTATTCTTTTTAACTTTATTCTGACCCTGCGGATCTCTTCCTTGCTTTTCCGAAACTTCACATTGCTTTGTGCAAAGACGCTCTTTCAACGATGTGCGTCCCTGCTGCAGCTTCTGCTTATCTTCTTTACGATTAAATTTTTCCACACCATTGTTAAGCACATTGTCAATCATGTTATAATTCTGCTCTTCCATTTCCTCGATCTTAGCAAGCGGCTTGTACTCTGCCAGTTTTGCAAGCAGCTCTTTGGCTCTCTGCTCACTGTTCTCATCGGTGCCTTCTTCTATGGAAGTCTACAAAAAATTCTGCAAATGTCCGATATTTCCATTGCGTATATCTTCTGCGATCCTTTGCACCTGCGCTTCCTGATCCGATACCGTATCCCTATACTCATAAGGATCCATGTCATAAGATAATCGGTCAAGTTCTCCCGCAAGTGCCTGTATTTTCTGCTCTTTCGTTTCCCGGTCATTGACCTCTTTCTCTGGGAATGCTTCTACCAGCTTTTTAATAGCGTCCTGCACGCTCGGATGATCTCTCACATCCGGCATATAGTTGAGAAAATCTACATCAATCGTCTTTCCGATAAGAAGATCCACCTGGTCATCCTCCAGGCAGTCGGTTCCCTCTACATGAAGATTCACTCCGATTGCCGGAACTCCATTTAACCGTGCCGGATCCAGTTTCCGGTAAATCCGGATAGCATCTTCAATGGTTGGAATATCCTCATAATATGCTCCGATGTCATGAAATTCTCCACATTCTGCCACAGTAAATGTGACCGTAAGATCTTCTGCTTTTTCTTCCAGTTCATGCAGAAATTGTGGCAGACCGGTAAATCCGAACGTATCCACAAAATGTGCGCTGTTTTCTCTGTTTTCATGCAGTACCACAATGTCACTGACAGAAAGAGAATGTGCCTTGTAGTCTGCCGGGTTATCAATATTGAACTTCGTATAGATGGCTTCCAGTGTTTCCCCTGCGTCCTTCCCCGGAATTCAGACAATTCCCCCATATACACCTGTTCATAATTCTCCGGCACTATGGTATCAAAATTATACTTGGTGATCCCCATACGTTTCAGACTTTCCGTTCCTTCAAAGCGGAACTTATCCAGTTCAGGATTCTTCTTTAACTGGTAAATGCCATATTTATCCATACTTCCATGGAGTAACTGTGCAGCCTTTCGTGCATCAGAAGCTTCTTGCTGTTCCTGTGATTTATTGATTTTTGTCTCCGAATCCTGCAATGCATCAATCTCTTTCTGCGCATCCATCATAGTAAGCTCCACATCCTTGTCTGTAAGTTCCTGTACTTTTTGTTTTTCTGTCTGATTATCTGTCATAGATTACCTCCATTTTTGCATGATAAAAGACAGCCCACAATGGACTGCCTTGATAAAAGAAAAAGCAACAAATCATTTACTGATCTACTGCCTGATTCTTTGGTATTTACTTGTTACTTATACCAATACCGATTTATTTTCTTTAATAATTTTTTCAATCTCTGCAATGCTTTTTTTCGTTGCAAGCGAAATTTGCTCTAAAGAAAACTTATTTTCATACATATTTATAATGATCTCAATCTTTGTATCATCTACAATTCCCTGACTCAGATTACACATAACGCTCACATCCTCTCTAAATTCACTGCTGATTGGGATATTATACTCATGTTCTATGATATCCAGTTTTCCCTGCTCTTTCAATTCGCTTGAGAGAAGTGCACCAATCAAACGATGCATTTCATATTTTTCCTTATATTCTGGAATATCATTCGTAATTCCAACTAAACGATATTCAACAGATTCAAATGCGGAATACCTGTTTTATGTCATCATAATTCGTGTTTACAAAATCTCTCTTTTTTTGAAGAGACAAGCACCTTACACTATTAAAGCAGTCTTAGTAACTGCACCAGCTCATGTGACTCCTGTTCTTTTGAAGTGGTTTGTCTGGTATCAAACTGTGAAAATCTGTTATTATTATAGTATTTCAACAGTTTATCATCATTATTTGTCTCAAGGAATACCACCATTCCTCCACCCATATACTGCATTTCTTCGATAACCGACCATGCCAGTTCCAGCATCTCTGCTCCGGTAATTCTATTGTTTCGACCTTCAGCAAAATTCTTGCCAAGCTGTGCGATCAAATATGCTGACATTGTATATGTCTGTGATTTTTCATCCAGCTCACTTATTCGCAGTAATTTTCTTTTTACTGTGTTGCTTACTGTTTCACCTCTCACGGTCAAAGGCTTCAATGCTATACTAAAATAGCCTATCAGTTCTCCCTCATCATTGGAAAAGACCAAATATGTAACGGACTGATTCTTTTTGGTAAACTCTATTGCATTTTTCTTCAAAAAATATTCAACATCCGGGTTCTTTGGACATGAAAAATCGGAGAGCATTCTGACAAGCGCAGGCTCTCCGACCTCTTCATCAGTTCCTAAAGCTAAATACTCACGAATGTTAATCATCGTATAATTATCTCTGACCGACATCCGCTTTCTTCCTCTTTTCCATGAATTTTCTCAACTCTGCTTCTCCTTTTATCTGTCTCGCAGATACTGGAGTGCGCACCGGGCGATTATTGGCAGAATTCTCTATCGCATCGACAAACATCTCTACCTGCTTCTGACCGGATATGATAAAATTCTTCGTGATACTAGAAGTTGCCATATAAACACCTCCTTTATTAGTATGGCTGTTCTTCTGCCTATTACTCAATGTAATTTGCATTCTTTTCTACCTTTATTCTATTATGGAAATATCCGCTTTGCAACACAAAAATTATGAAAATTATATTACTTCCTCCTTCCTCTTGTCTTATCCACTGCATCCCTTCCTGCAGGTGTCCCGGACACCCTTGCCTTCATTTCGGAGAGTCTCCCCTTTAATGAAGTCCGTTCCGCTGGTCGGTCTGCAAGTTTTCTTTCCGGTTCTTCTTCCTGCCCTCCTCGTCCATGCCAATCGCATCATTCCCCTTTTCATCCATATTCAAAAGAGCGTTCAGTGCTGTCAGACGATCCAGCTTCTCACTAAGCTCCGCTTCCTGTGCAAATGGTTTATTTACCTCTGCTTTCGCAGTTTCAAGCTGATGTTCCACATTGGAAAGTTTCGTCTGTGCTTCCTCAAGCTGTGCCGGCATTGCTTCCAGTGCATTGTTGATACGGGTGATATTGCCGAGCGGATCAGCGCCGACTTCCATCGGATGGCTCATGGCACCTCTTTTAATTTCTCGTAGTAGAATTTCTCATGTGCATCGCTGATAAAAATAATGTTCTCTGCACCTAACGCTGTACTGTTCATGTTCTTTTCCTCCTTGATGTCAAACGGATATTCGCAATCCGCTTTGCTACTTGCTCATAACACTATCTGTTGCTGCCACACCATATAGTGTTAAATAATTGACTATAACAGAAAAGGACGAACTCATCTTCTAAAATGAATTCGTCCTTTAAGGCACAGTTATTAGGTTGTTTCAATACATCTCATAGGTTATTCAGTATGATTGGGTATTTTTTTGATGTACTTTTGATGTACTAACCCTCATTTGATGTACTATTTCAGGAAGAAAAACCCTTTTATTCTTCTGCCAAAAGCTTCCTCTTCCGATCAATCATTTCATCAATCTTCTCAATATACAGCCCTACGTCCTTCACATTGTCGCACCGTTCGATCCTGCCATTTCCATATACCCGTTTTGTCACCGTACCGGCGCCAAGGGCAATGATCGTCTGGACTTCCTCCATGATCAGGATATTATAGATGCCAAACCTGCCTTCTCTTGCATATCCCACATTTTCAAAGTTACCGGACATATTTTTCTGACGGTAGAGATAATAGGGAACCATCCCCATTTCCCTGGCTCCGTTTTCGGCAATCTTCATTGTCTCATCTGTATTGTGAAGTGCCTCGATCCCGTTTTCCTCAATCCACTGATTCAGCCGTGATGCCCGTTTGATGGCAAGGGAATGTACCGTCAGGGAATCCGGATTCAGCTTCTTCACCTCTTCTATAGTTCTCCTGACGTCCTCTTCATCCTCTCCCGGAAGTCCGAGGATCAGATCCATATTGATATTGGTAAAGCCCTTTTCCCTGGCAAGATAAAAGGCCTCCTTTACTTGTTCTACCGTATGCTGTCTGCCGATCAGTCTCAGGGTCTCCTCCTTCATGGTCTGTGGATTGACAGAGATCCTGGTCACGCCGTATTTTATTAATACCTCAAGCTTATCTGCTGTAATACTATCGGCTCTTCCGGCCTCCACAGTAAATTCCTTCACCTGTGAAAAATCCAATGTTTTCTTCAGGAAAGAAAGAAGTCTCTCTAATTCCTCTGCTGACAGTGTAGTTGGTGTTCCGCCGCCAATATAAACTGTGTCCAGTACCTTGTCCTTATAGATCTCTGCCGTAAAGGTAATTTCCTTTTCCACTGCTTCCAGATATTCACTGACCCTCTTTTTCCAGGATACGATCGGGAAGGACGTAAAAGAACAATACAGGCATGTAGTCGGGCAGAAGGGGATCCCGATATACAGGCTGTAGCCGTCCTGATAGTGGATCGTGGAAAGAAGCTCCTTTTCCCTCTCTGCAATCTCCAGGGAAAGCCCTGCCTTTTCCTCACTGACCAGATAGGTATCCTTCATATAGGAGAGGATCTCTTCCTCATTCCTTCCTTCAAGCAGCATTGTCATGGGAATTTTCGTTGGCCGGATCCCAGTCAGCGTCCCCCAGGGAAGCTGCTTTCCCGTATATTCGGAGAGTGCGACATAGATCAGCTTCTTTAAACGGTTCTTTACCTCTGTTCTGTCAGGTGCATCTGAAATCACTACCTTTTTTGCATGAAAAGAAGAGGAACCTCCTCCTGCCTGGATCAGCACCAGGACGATCTCCTCTTCCCCGATCTGCAGGAAAAGATCCAGGTACCCATCGGATGAACTTCCGGGTTCCCCTTCTCCCTCTGCATGGACTCTGACCTCACACTCCGGATAAAAAGCCTTTACCAGTGAGTGGATATCATATTCAAAGCCCGCCTTATTTAATGTTATTTCGATTACATTCTGTTCCATAGGTTCTGTTATCATCTTCCCTTTTTATTCTACCGTTACTACCTTAGCCAGGTTTCTCGGCTTATCTACATCAAGTCCCTTATCCAGGGAAACATAATATGCAATGAGCTGCAGCACGATGGATACAGGCATTACCATAAACTCATCCTTCATCACAGGCAGCCGGAAAATACGGCTCCAGATCTTCTCCTGTTCCAGTTCTTCCTGTCCCTTGATCAGAAGAATCACCCTGGCTCCTCTTGACTGTACTTCCTTGATATTGGACAGCTCCTTGCTCTTTAATTTATCCTGCGTCACTACCGCGATCACAGGTGTTTCCTCCGTAATCAGAGCGATGGTTCCATGCTTCAGCTCCCCGGACGCATAAGCTTCCGAATGGATATAGGAAATCTCCTTCAGCTTCAGGGATCCTTCCAGTAAAATGGAGTAGTCAAGACCGCGTCCAATCATGAACACATCCCTTGCATTCAACATGGTATCTGCGATATGATGGATTTCTTCCTTGCTTTTCAGTACCTCTTCCATAACTGCAGGTACTCTCTGAAGCTCCTCCATGTATTCCTTCATCTGCTCATCACTCCAGAGCTTTCTGGCTATAGCCATTCTTGCAGTCAGAAGGTACAGCACGGCAAGCTGGGTCGTATAGGCCTTGGTGCTTGCCACTGCGATCTCCGGACCTGCATTGGTATAGATCACATATTCACTGGCTCTTGCAATGGATGCACCCTTTACATTAACAATGGAAATACTGGGTGATCCACACTTTCTGGCAAACTTCAATGCTTCCAGCGTGTCAATCGTCTCTCCTGACTGGGAAATAGCGATCACAAGCGTTGTTTTATCCACAATAGGATCATTATACATAAACTCGGAAGCCATGACTACATCCACATGAATACCGATCAGTGACTGGATCAGGCTCTTTCCTACCAGTCCCGCATGCATGGCTGTTCCGCATGCGATCACACAGATCCTTCTGCAGGATGCAAGCATCTCATCCGGGATTCCCTCTGCTGTAAAATCCGGTTTTCCATCTTTGATCCTTGGCTTCACTGTTTCACCAATCACCCTTGGCTGCTCCATGATCTCCTTTTCCATATAAAAAGGATAACCCCCCTTATCGCTGCGGCTGATATCCCAGTCCACTGTCAGCCAGTCGATCCTTGCCTTATCGCCGGAAAGATCATACATCTCAATTCCATCCCCGGAAAGGCACACCACATGAAACTCAGGTACAACAAAATACTGTGTTGTAAAAGGCACGATCGCTGCCACATCGGAGGACAGGATCGCACCATCCTCTGTATTGGCTGCTACGATCGGACTTACATTCCTGACCGCAAAGATCTTACCGGGAATATCATCAAACATGATCGACAGCGCAAAGGTTCCCTTCAGCTTCAGCACCGTCTTCCTGATTGCTGCATAAGGATCTCCTGTATAAAAATGGGAAAGCACAGCCGCCACTACCTCGCTGTCTGTCTGAGAGGTCAGTTTTCCGTCCAGCTCATACCTCTCGATCAGCTGTCTGTAGTTCTCTATAATCCCATTATGGGTAATCGTCACATCTTTAAAATGATGGGGATGGGCATTTTCATCACTCACACCCCCATGGGTTGCCCATCTTGTATGGCCGATTCCGCAGTGACCTGTGACATCATTTTTTGCACAGAGTTCCCTGAGGTCATGCACTCTGCCCGCCTTCTTAAAGATTCTTACCGGACCCCCGTTCTCCGGGAACAGCGCAATACCTGCACTGTCATAGCCTCTGTACTCCAGAAGCTCCAGCGCATCCAGCATGATCTCACTGGCCTCTCTTTTTCCTGTATATCCAATAATCCCACACATATATCATCTTCCTCATCTTTCTCTATTTTTCCGGCCTCTCTTCATTATATTCAAAAGCTCACCCTTATAGCCGGTTATCTGTTCTGATTTAAGATCAACAGTCACTTACAACTGCATTCCTCATTTTCTTCGTTGTATCGTATTTGTTTTGCAGTTACCCGCATATTTGCCGATACATCACGCAGCGAAGAGCTACGGAAGGGCACCCGCCGAATTTTCGATAACCCTTCTCCTCGTCGTCCCGTTTCCGGGCACTGGCGCTAAATGAGGAAGATGATAACAGTATCCTATTCATTTTTCAAGGAACAGACCTTCATCAAAAATGTCCGGACAAAACGCTTACAAGCCTTTTGGCCGGACATTTCCTACATATTATACACAACTTACCATATCTTGTAAAGCCACCTACTCGTAGACAGCATACTCTCCATACTCTTCCCAGATATTACAGATCCATGTTTTTCCCTGGTTAAAGATGATCTCCTGATCATTTTCGTCATAAAATTTCGCAGGGGTAGCATCTCCGTCATATCTCTTCCAGGTGCCCTTAATCACCTTTCCACCTGTAAATACGATGGCATCACCTTCTCCATGCACTCCAAAAGCAAGATAGTCATGATCATCCCTGACCTCGCCATGGCAGTACTGGAATACCACATTGGACACTGCAAACTGGCTTCCATCGATCTCATCCACCTGCTTTTTTCCATCCTGATAACGATAATACAACCCATCGTCTTCATGATATTCGAAATAAGGATTATAGGCTCCATAACCACCTTTGTTTCCTTCTGTACCGCCGGGCATGATCTTCACTGCTGTTTCTGCATCTTCATAGCTGGTCTCTGCCTTTACCCCATCTGCTGCAAAGGTAAAGGGCGGTACATAAGCATCATCATACTCCCACGTATAGCCCAGTCTGTCTGCCGCCTTCTTCATGCCATCAATAAACAGATAGCCGGTAAATTCTGTTGCATATCCAGGTCTTGAAACTCTGTCATAGGCCTCTGGTGCCGGATTATAAATACCTTCCACCGGCGCACTGATATTCTGTACAGTATCCCTGTTGATCAACTCTTCCACATAAGGTCTTGCCAGTCCCCAGTTACAGTAGATTGCCTCGTAACCCATAGCCACATAAACGAAATAGTCACGGCTGCTGCGGATGGGTCCGATCCTGTCAAGGTCATCAAAATCCTCAAACACAGCCATCAGTCTGGTAATTCTTCCTTCTACAGGTGCTTCATAGACGATACTGGCTTTGGAAATACCGTACTGCGGCATTGCCGGTGAATTATTCGGAATCATGACTGCGATCGGCCTTCTGTTTGCCACAGCCTCATCCTTCCATTCGCCGGTAAGATAGCTCTGCATCTTTCCATCTTTTATTTCCCTCTCTACAGGGATCACCCCTGCACCAGCTTCTTCCTCTGGCGTCTCCACCTCTTCTGTCGTTTCTTCTGCTGCCGGTGTTTCTATAGGTGTTACCGCCAGATTCTGTTTTTCTTCCTTCTTACTGCCGCATCCTGCCAGCAGCCCTGCTGTCATAGCCGCAGCAAGCAGTGTGATGATCACTCTCTTTTTCATGGATCCTTCCTTTCTTTCGCCTATACAAAGGCATTATTTTCTTTTTCGTAACCAATTGTTGTCATCATGCCATGTCCCGGATATACTCTGGTTTCATCCGGCAGGGTAAACAGCTTCTCCTTCACAGATCTGACCAGTGCACTCATGCTGCCGGTCGGGAAATCTGTTCTTCCCACGGATTCCTGAAACAGGGTATCTCCACTGATCAGGATCTGATCTTCTTCAAAATAATAACAGCAACTGCCACCGGTATGTCCCGGTGTGGCAATAACCCTTCCCCGGATTCCTGCGAACTCAAATTCCTCTCCATCCCGGAACAGATGATCCGGTGTAATGCCGCAGCTTCTTCCTACTGCTGCAGAAACATTTAAGGCCGGATCCTGGCAAAGCTTTTCTTCTCCTTCGTAAGCATATACCTCCGCGCCTGATCTTTCCCTCAGCTCTTCCACTCCCCAGATATGGTCAAAATGACCATGGGTCAGGAGGATCGCTTTAATCTGAAATTCTTTTTCCTGCAATGTCTCATAAAGGAAGCTCCCCTTATCTGCCGGGTCAAAAAATATGACTTCTCTGCTGTCCTCCCTGTGTATATAGTAACAGTTGGTCTGACAGACACCAAGTGTCAGACACTCTACCTTCAGATTTCCCATACTTTTCCTTTCTTTCTATGATTTTAACCGGTAGTTCTCTCAATATCAATAACGCTGTCAATGCTGCGGATCTTGTCCGTGATCCGGATCAGTTCCTCTCTTCCGCTGATCTCAAAGGAAATCAGCATGGTGGCAAGTCCCTGTTTGCTTGTCCTTGTATTGACAGAAAGAATATCAATATTTTTCTCGGTCAGGGCACGGCTGATATCTGCCAGCAGGCCATTTCTGTTATTGGCATAAATCTTGATCTCTGCCAGATATTTTCCTGTTTCCTTATCCGGCGTATCCTCCCACTCGGCATCGATCAGTCTCTCTCTTTCAATCTCCGGCAGATTCAGGATATTGATACAATCTGTTCTGTGGATGGAAATGCCTCTTCCTCTGGTAACAAAACCGATGATCTCATCTCCGGGTACCGGTGAACAGCACTTAGAAAACCGTACTGCCAGATCATGGATTCCTTTGACAATGATCCCATTGCCGGAACGCATTTTAGCCGACTCATTCTGGGCGTTCTGACTATTCTCCTTGATCTGCTCAATCACCTGCTCATTGGTCAGTACTGTCTTATGGTCATTCTCATAGAATTCCATCATCTTATTGATGATCTGGCCTTCCTTCAGACCACCATGACCGATAGCCGCCAGTACGGCATCCCAGTCCCGGAAGCCGTATTTGCGCATGATAGCTTCCATATAATCCGGCTTAAGCAGATTCTGGATATTGATGCCTCTTGCCCTGCAATAGGTATTCAGAAGCTCCTTGCCCTTTACGATATTTTCTTCCTTAAATTCATTTTTAAACCACTGATTGATCTTACTCTTGGCCTGAGTGCTCTTTACAACATTCAGCCAGTCACGGCTCGGTCCCTTGGAATTCTGGGATGTTAAAATTTCGATCCGGTCACCGTTCTGGATCTCATAATCAATAGTCACCAGCTTACCGTTTACCCTGGCTCCTATCATCTTATTCCCGACCGCACTGTGGATACTGTAGGCAAAATCGATCGGTGTGGAGCCAGCTGGCAGGTTCTTTACTTCTCCTGTAGGTGTAAAGCAGTAAACACTGTCTGAAAACAAGTCCAGATCACTCTTTAAGAGGTTCATGAATTCCTTATTATCAGACATATCCCGCTGCCATTCCAGGATCTGACGCAGCCAGGTCAGCTTCTCTTCCTCGGAAACATCTGCCTTTTTACCATCAGATGCTTCCTTATATTTCCAATGCGCAGCAATACCATATTCTGCTGCCTTGTGCATTTCAAAGGTACGGATCTGTATTTCGAAAGGCTGTCCATTGGAACCGATCAGTGTGGTATGCAATGACTGATACATATTTTCCTTTGGCATGGCAATATAATCCTTAAAACGTCCTGGAATGGGTTTATACATCTCATGGATCACACCAAGCGCCGCATAGCAGTCCTTTACCGTATCTACAATGATCCTGACAGCAAACAGATCATAGATCTGGTCAATCGTCTTGTTCTGATTCTTCATTTTTTTGTAGATGCTGAAAAAGTGCTTGACTCTTCCATCAATCTGCGCCTTAATTCCAGCATTCTTTATATGCTCACTGACTTCGTCAACAATGCTTTGGATATATTTCTCCCGGACACTCTTTCTGACTGCGATCTTGTCTACCAGGTCATAATATGCCTCCGGCTCCAGATATTTCAGAGAAAGGTCATCCAGCTCTACCTTTATTTTGGAAATACCGAGTCTCTGTGCAATGGGTGCATAAATTTCCAGCGTTTCTCTGGCAATCCTCTGCTGGCTCTCCGGCTTCTGATACTGAAGTGTCCGCATATTGTGAAGACGGTCTGCCAGCTTGATCAGGATCACACGGATATCCTTGGCCATGGCAAGAAACATCTTCCGGAGGTTCTCTGCCTGCATCTCCAGACGATCCGGTTTGTCTCCGTCCCGCATGAACTGCAGCTTCTGCAGCTTGGTCACACCATCTACAAGAAGTGCCACCTCATCTCCGAACTGCTCCCGGATCTCATCCTCTGTCATAACAGTGTCTTCTACCACATCATGTAAAAGACCGGCCGCAATGGTTTCCTTGTCCATCTCGAGATCCGCCAGTATGATTGCCACATACAGGGGATGAATGATATAAGGCTCACCGGACTTTCTGAGCTGATCCTTATGTGCCTCGGAAGCTACCTTATACGCCTTTTCGATCAGTGAAATATCATCCGAAGGGTGATATTTTTTTACACGGAGGATCAGATCCTCATAAAGCTGCTCCGGGCTTTGATATTGTATGGACTCTATTCTGCCGTCATCCAGCACAAGTTCCTTTTTCTCTGACATACACGCACACCTCTGTCGCTCTGTGTTCCCTTTTAGCATATTCTTAATTATTATATATTTTTTCTATTCTGACGTCAATTGCCCGATAGACAGGAGGAACGTAAAAAAGCGGATCATCCATTTGGACAATCCGCTCTTTGTAAACTCGCAAATCCGTGCTGACGCACTTGTTACATCATTCCGCCCATTCCGGCTCCGCCTGCAGGCATTGCAGGAGTTTCTTCCTTAATGTTCGCAACAACTGATTCTGTTGTCAGTAAGGTAGATGCTACGCTGTTTGCATTCTGCAGTGCGCTTCTTGTAACCTTGGCAGGATCAAGAATACCAGCACTTACCATATCTACATACTCTTCCTTCAGAGCATCAAATCCAACACCAACCTCGGACTCTCTTACCTTGTTGATGATAACGCTTCCTTCCAGACCGGCATTTGCTGCGATGTGGAACAGAGGAGCTTCCAGTGCCTTCAGAACGATCTGTGCACCTGTCTTCTCATCACCTTCCAATGTATCAGCCAGTTTTGCAACTTCCTTGGATGCGTGGATATAAGCAGAACCACCACCACAGATGATACCTTCTTCTACAGCTGCTCTTGTTGCTGCCAGTGCATCCTCAAGACGAAGCTTAGCTTCCTTCATTTCTGTTTCAGTAGCAGCACCTACACGGATAACAGCTACGCCGCCTGCCAGCTTGGCAAGTCTTTCCTGTAATTTCTCTCTGTCGAAATCAGATGTGGTCTCTTCGATCTGACCCTTGATCTGATTGATTCTTGCTGCAATTGCTTCCTTATCGCCTTCACCGTCAACGATAACAGTATTCTCTTTCTGAACCTTAACAGATTTTGCACGGCCAAGCTGATCCATCGTAGTATCCTTCAGTTCAAGACCAAGCTCTGAGCTGATTACCTGACCACCTGTAAGGATTGCGATATCCTCCAGCATAGCCTTTCTTCTATCGCCATATCCGGGAGCCTTGACAGCTACTACATTGAAAGTACCACGCAGCTTGTTGACGATCAGAGTTGTCAATGCTTCACCCTCTACGTCCTCAGCAATGATCAGCAGCTTTGCACCTGACTGAACGATCTGCTCCAGTAAAGGAAGGATCTCCTGAATATTGGAAATCTTCTTATCTGTGATCAGGATGTAAGGATTGTCAAGAACTGCTTCCATCTTATCCATATCTGTTGCCATATATGCGGAAATATATCCTCTGTCGAACTGCATACCTTCTACAAGGTCGAGCTCTGTCTGCATGGTCTTGCTTTCCTCGATTGTGATAACACCATCTCCGGAAACCTTTTCCATAGCATCTGCTACGAGCTGTCCTACTGTCTCATCACCAGCAGAAATAGCTGCTACTCTTGCGATATGCTCTTTTCCGTTTACCTTGGAGCTCATCTTCCTGATTGCCTCTACAGCAGTCTCAGTGGCCTTCTTCATACCTTTTCTTAAGATGATCGGGTTAGCGCCTGCTGCCAGGTTCTTCATTCCGGCGTTTACCATAGCCTGTGCCAGAACAGTTGCTGTTGTAGTACCATCACCTGCTACGTCATTGGTCTTGGTTGCTACTTCCTTAACAAGCTGTGCACCCATGTTCTCGAATGCATCTTCCAGCTCGATTTCCTTTGCAATGGTAACACCATCATTGGTAATTAACGGAGCACCAAAGGACTTGTCAAGAACAACGTTTCTTCCTTTCGGTCCAAGGGTTACTCTTACTGTATCTGCTAACTGATTTACGCCTGCTTCCAGAGCGGCACGTGCTTCTGCACCATATTTGATTTCCTTTGCCATAATATATCGGCCTCCTTTAACTTTTTCTTTTTTCAATAAGATTACTGGATCACTGCAAGAATATCATTTTGCTTTACGATGATATATTCATCCTCATCAAGCTTTACTTCTGTTCCTGCATATTTGGAATAGATAACCTGATCTCCAACCTTAACTTCCATCTTAACTTCCTTGCCTTCAACTACTCCGCCAGGACCTACGGCAATAACCTCAGCCTGCTGGGGCTTCTCCTTGCTCTGTCCGGGTAAAACGATACCGGATTTGGTAGTTTCTTCTGCCACTAACTGCTTTAAAACAACTCTGTCTCCTAAAGGTACTAATTTCATATGAACTGCCTCCTTAAATTATGTTAACTTAATCACTTTCTTTGTTCTGTTAGCACTCATTTAATCTGAGTGCTAATCACTAAAACCTATATTAATTTTATATGTCTCTGTTTGCAAACAGTATTACAGTTCGTTTTTAACGTCTTTTCTCTTATTATCTCGTTTTTTCTCTTTTTTTCTTTCATTTTCTTATTTTCGTGTCACAGAAATGATTTAATAAATAGTTTATAATTTCCTCTGTCTGAATGCTGTATTCCCCATGCTTAAGCTGCAAAGTGCATCATACTGTCCGTACATTTTCTGTACCTCATTCTCCAGAATATAATAATGCCTGACGTAGGGAATGAGCAGGATCAGCAGGGCTCCCGAAAGCAGGATCGGAAAAAGCTCCCTGGAAACCACAGTCAGCAAAATTGCCAGCATTTCCAGCAGGGCAAACGTAACTGTCACGATCAGATGTACCAGCCTTTCATGCTGAAAAAGGGAAATCTGCACCAGATGTTCCTTCTTTATCCGGCTGATCTCCTCCTCTGTAACATTCTGCTCCTTCGAGAGCCTCAGAAGTTCCTCGTCCATAAACTTACGGTACTGCAAAATTCTCTGTTCCATTCTGATGATCCTTTCTGCCTGTCCTGTCCACCCAAGCTTTCTGCACAGCAGAACCGTCTGCGCATCTCTGCCGCTCAGCAGTCCCACTGACATTCCTTCATATCCACATGATTCCTGTCCTTAAAGGTAACTCCTTCCTCCAGAAGCCGTTCCCTCTGCGCTGTAAAATGAGGTGCCAGCCTGCCCGCATGGTTCACCACCCGGTGGCAGGGATACTCTCCATAATAATCAGAAATGCTCAACACCTTTCCCACCAGTCTTGCGTTCCGGTCCTTACCGATCAGCTGGGCGATCTGTCCGTAGGATGCTACCTTTCCTGCCGGAATTTCCTCTACTGCAGAAAGAATCTCATAGATCAGATCTTCATTTAAAGTTGTCATATTCCTCTCCTATCCGCTTCTGTTTTCCTGTATGTATAACAACAGAAAAACGGTATGGCCCCTGCCATACCGTATCCCATATCCTTTCAGAAATGCTTATCTGATATCTGCTTTACTTAGCCTGCTTCAGCCCTTTTCTGAGGCGTTCCTGATATCCCTTCGCATTCTTCACTTCAAATTTGTTATTGAACATTTCGTACTCTGCATCAGAAAGTCTGTCTTCCAGCTTTTCTTCAATATTCGTCTTGATCACATACCCGATCGCTACTGAAGGCGCCAGGATCCTGTCCTCATAGGTATCACAGGCTCTCTGCACTGCTTCCATATATGATTCGGCCTCTTCCTCGGTTGCCATGGGGATAAGTACCCCGAAAGCATCTCCGTCAATCCTTCCGATTATGTAATCCGGACCTGCCTGATTCTTCAGGATCGCCGCCACAGTCTGGATCAGTCTGTCACTTTCCTCATCTCCAAAGTGGTCATTGACAAATTTCCAGTCATTGATGTTCACATTCAGCACGGCGATCGGTACTGCCTCCGACCGGTCAATTGCTTCCATTCTGGTGAGAAAATAATTTCTGTGGTAAACACCTGTCAGCGGATCATCCGTTTCATTCTGGCTGATCTGGCGGCGTCTTTCCTTCAGAAGCCGCTCAAGCTCCTCAAGATAAATGCTGGTCTCCCTACGTTTGTAGGCCTCCTCGCCAAGCTCCTCCAGAAGAGCAACGGTACTGTCTACCATATCAGAAATCTGTCCACTGTTTTCTGCAGACACGATTTCTTTAATATAAAGATGTCCGATCGTACGGTTCTGTACCCTGATCTTCCGCCCGGGATCATTGACAACATCCGGATAAAAACCCAGGAAGCTGTCCCCGATCACGATCTCCTTTTCTCCGTGTCTTGCCGTCAGAAGGATATTGATCTCCAGCACATCTGCAAGACTCTGCAGATACTCCCTGACGGTATCCATATCATATAAATGGGAAAATGAATAATTCTTGATATTCTCCCTGATCCTTCTGTCATAAGGTATTGAATGATATCCCATAAGCTGTTCTCTCCCGTAAATCTAATCCCTTTCGTCAAGTATACCGTTTTTGAGATATTTTATCAAGCAATTCTCCAATGAATTTTATGTCCTGCTGACTGATATATCCTACCTTATGATAGGAAAAAGCATTCTCACCCTGACGCACCTCATAACCTCTGTACATCACATCATAAAAACCATAAAAAACAGCCGCTGTGTCTGTAAGGATCTCATTTTCCCAGCTGTCCTTCCTCCTGACCCCACGATAATACAGCTTCAGGTGCGTGGCCTCGTGAGCCAGTACAGCAACAAGTGTATCCACCTGATAGGTCTTCTGGATCTCCAGCCTGATCGTGGTAAAGGCAAGATCTGTTTCGATCTCACCTGCCCGATCTGTCACCGGTGTATGCTGGATCACCAGCTTAATATAGCTGCCGTCCATGCCAAGATGCTCACAGATATCACACAAAAGCTCCTTCAATGCTTCTTCATCTTCTCTATCCTGCTGTAGGCTTTGGATCAGCTCCTTTGGCGGTGTATAGGGTGCAGACGGCTCCCTTTCCTTCTTCACAAGCTGATCCACACAGCTTTCCAAAAGCTCATGGGGCACCTGCTTAAAAGCCGCCTTCGGAACCGGTGCCTGCTTCATGATAAAGCGTTTGACCACAAAATAAATAAAGCCAAATATTGTCAGTACCCGACAGATATTGCTGAATGTCAGATACGGAAGTAACTCATTCAGTCTGTTCACTCCTACTTTCCTCTTTTCCTGCGGCTGTCATAAGTTACATTTTCTGAAAGATTACAATACTCCCCGGTTCTTGTATAGGAATCCGTCAGATGACTGGTATGGAGCATTCTGCCAAGAGCTTCATCCTCCCATGGCTTCCATTCCTTATCCTTCTTTTCCTTTCCATCCTCTGAATGCCCCGGCATGCCGCCCTCTCCAGCCATTTTCCCATCGGCAGGACTGTCTTGCATTTCTTTCTGCCTGCCAAGTATCTTTTGGATCTTCTGTGGGAATTCCCGGACCGGCTCTGTTATATGCTCTTTCACAAAATTCTGGAATGCCGCTTTTATATTCTGGAAGGCAGCCATAAGATGGAGAGACTGCCCTCCTGTCCCCGCTGTCTGTCCCTCATCTCCAAGAGAATTCCAGAACTCCTTAAGGATCCCTGTGTGGGTATTTTCCCCGGGAGTTTCCTTTTCAACCGTATGAGTGATCTGACAGGTATCCCCGTCCCTTGAATATGTGGATTCCCTCTTCCGGTAAACTGTGTTTTCTGTATTGGCCCCGTCCGGCTTGGTTCTGTCTGCCTGGCTGTCATTTTCCTTTGCTGCTTCCTTATTTTTATAAAGATAGTTATCCTGATAACCCTTTCCGGAAAACCCGGTATAATCATTACGGATCCTCATAAGACCACCTCCCGTCATGTACCTCTTTTCTGCCTTTTCTACTTGAATATTAGCACAGAAAGCGTGTCCCTGTCACCTGAAACATGACTGCTTTCCCTCGTCTTCTCTTTGTAATCTTTGCAATATCTTAACACCTGAAAATTGCCAGTGCCCTGTAATCGGAGTATAATATCCCTATGGGAAAATTACTGATGATGAAAAGCAGAAAACTATTAAAAAATATTCTGATCACACTGGGACTGACGGCACTGGCCACAAGTATTGCTTTCTGGTTCTTTCACCATGTACCCGAAAATCCAGCCAATATTGCCCTTGTTTACATCACGGCTCTGGTTCTGATAGCACGCTTTACAGATGGTTATCTCTACGGTGTACTGGCATCCCTTGCCGGGGTTATCTTTGTAAACTATCTGTTCACCTATCCTTATTTTGAGCTGAACTTTACACTGACCGGTTATCCCGTTACCTTTTTATTCATGCTGATCATTTCCATAACGATCAGTGCCATGACGTCCCAGATCAAAGATCAGAGTCGGATTCTTGTGGAACGCGAAAAGCTGCTTATGGATGCCGAAAAGGAAAAAATGCGGGCTAATCTGCTGCGAAGCGTATCCCATGATCTGCGCACACCTCTTACCGGCATTATCGGAAACAGCTCCACCTACATAGAAAACTATGATACCCTTTCTGAAGAAGAAAAGCTGAAGCTAGTAAGCCACATCAATGATGACTCCAACTGGCTCCTTAATATGGTAGAAAACCTCCTGTCCGTTACCAGGATCGATGAACGCTCCATGAAGATCGCTACTTCCCTGGAATCGGTAGAGGAGGTCTGTGCGGAGGCGATCCGCAGGCTGAAAAAGCGACTGCCCTCTGCTGATATCCATGTCAGCGTCCCGGAGGAATATCTGCTGATCCCCATGGATGCCATGCTGATCGAGCAGGTCATCATCAATCTTCTTGAAAATGCAGTTGTCCACTCAAAAAGCACTCTGCCCATAGAACTGACCGTCACAGATGACGGTTCCCTTGTTACCTTTCGTGTCAGGGATTATGGTATTGGTATTCCACCAGAACGTCTGGACACTATTTTTAACGGTTCACCCTATACCCCTGAAAATCAGGGAGATACCTACCGTGGTATGGGAATCGGTCTTTCCATCTGCAAGACGATCATAACTGCCCACAGCGGCACAATCGGTGTATGCAACAATGAAAACGGCTGCACCTTTACCTTTACCCTTCCCAAGGAAAGAACAGAAAACGAGTAAAGAATTTTATGAGAAAGGATTTTTCAAAATGACACTGAAATCATCAATTCTTCTGATTGAAGATGAAGAGAATATCCGTTCCTTTATTGCTACTACACTGAAAAATCAGGGATATAAGATCACTACTGCTTCTACCGGCAGGGAAGGACTGCATCTGTCCGCCTCCCTCTGTCCTGATATTATCCTGTTAGATCTCGGGCTCCCGGATCTTGACGGCATGGATGTGATAAAACAGCTCCGCGACTGGGGATCCACTCCTATCATCGTGATCTCTGCCAGAAGCCATGAGCAGGAAAAGGCCAAAGCTCTTGACCTTGGTGCTGATGACTATATCACCAAGCCCTTTGGCACAGTCGAGCTCCTTGCCAGGATCCGCACCTCCCTGCGTCACAGCAGCCAGTCTGGCTCTGACAGCACCAGCCATACACCGGTTTACCATCATGGAAACCTGACTCTCGATTTTGAAAAGCACCTTGTCACCCTGAACGGGGAAATGGTACACCTGACCCAGATTGAATTCAAGCTGCTCGGACTCCTTGCCATGAACAGCGGTAAGGTTCTTACCTATTCCTATATCATGGAAAAGATCTGGGGTCCCTACATAGACAATAATAACCAGATCCTCCGGGTAAACATGGCAAATATCCGTCGTAAGATAGAAGAAAATCCTGCTGCCCCGGAGCATGTCTTTACTGAGATCGGCATTGGATACAGAATGGCAGAGTGTGATTAACTCTCTGCCACATACTGTAAATAAAATGATTATCTAAAAAGCTCCATACACAGGCTCATGTGGATTCAGACCTTTTGACCCTGGCATCGTAATGTGCTATGATATAAATTGCATGGAATCATGCAGAAAGGTATGGAAACCATCATGTTAAAACAAGTTGCTATTTTTGCTGAAAATAAAAAGGGAACCTTTCAGGATATCACCCAGATCCTTCAGAATGCCAATATCAATATTCTTGGCTCTGTTACTAACGACGGACCGGAATACGGGATCATGCGGCTGATCGTATCCGACACGGAAAAGGCTCTCGCCTCCCTGAAAGAGGGTGGCTATCTCTGTCGTTCCAATGATGTTATTGGCGTAGAGCTGGAAGATAAAGTAGGTAATCTGAACCAGCTTCTTCTTTCTCTGGAGGCGGGTAATATCAATGTTGACTACATTTATCTGTGCTTTAACAGAGATACCGGCAAGCCTGTCCTGATCCTTCATACCAATGAGATCTTCGAGGTTGAAGAATATCTGAAGGGCAAAGGCTTCATACTTGCTTAAAGTAGAGCTGTACCAAAATATACGACGCAGCAAATTAATCCCAGATGAATCTGTGACTTCTCTGTCAGGTGTTCATCTGGGATTTTATTTTTCTTTCCGTCTGCTATAATTTTGAAAGTATGCTTTCTGCCTCTTCTCTGATCTGCGGAAAATTCTTTGGAAAATCCTGCCCGCTTCTATGCTCTCCAATCATTTTCTCCATCCAGACCATGTGATACCATCTGTCGAATTTGTATCCACAGTTATGAAATTCTCCGACCATGTCATACCCCAGATGTCTGTGAAATTCCACACTGTTTTTAGTCAGATACTCATCCTCTTCCTCCGGATAGGCAATACAGGCATTCAGATTCAGTATTCCCTGCAGCTTCAGCACCTCCTCCAGTGCATGGTGCAGTTTCCCGCCAATCCCCATTTTCCTGCAGCTCTGATCCACATAAATAGATGTTTCCACACACCAGTCATAGGCCTCTCTGTCATGAAAAACACCTACATAGGCATACCCTGCAATCTGACCGTCTACTTCTGCTGCCAGATAGGGATATTTCTCCAGCACATGGCAGATCCTTTCACGGAATTCCAAAAGAGAAGGAACCTCATACTCAAAAGTGATCGCAGTATGTTCTACATAAGGTGCATAAATGGCAAGCAGCTTCTCTGCATCCTCTGGCGAGGCTATCCGGATGTTTACCTTTTTTTCTTCCATAATATTGTCTCCTCCATCCGTTTTCATCCGTTTTTTCCAATATGCACCTGTATTTTCTGTCTGTCAACAAGGATTTCTGTGCCAGGTCATCTGGTTCTAGCTCAGACACCCGTCAACAATATGCACGATCCGCTGGGCACTTTTGGCTACATTCAGATCGTGAGTGATCATCACGACTATATTTCCTTTTTGAGACAGAAGTTTGCATCCCTGAACACACCGGTTCAGATCAAAACCGTCAGAGGAATCGGTTATCGTCTGGAGGTCTTAAAATGGTCCGAAAATTACAGCGTCGCTTTATCCTGATCACCATGGTCAGTGTCATTTCCATTTTTATATTGATCCTGGCAGTTCTCAATATTTCTGTCAGCTATTCTGCCATGCAGCGTGGCTATGACACCCTACAGGACTATGCCATGCGGGATACAGCAGACGGCATAAAAGCTCTGGATACTCCTGACAGAAACTGGTTTGATAACATGCGCGTTCTCTATGTTGCCTATGATTCTAAAGGAAATATCGAGGACTTTTCTACTGGCGGCAATCCAGACATGACAGAAGCTGCTCTCTTGTCCATGGCCTCCAGTGCATTACAGCAGTCTAAAGAAAAAGGACGGCTTGGCTCCTACCTCTATCTGCTTTCCGAGACAGAAGATGGCACCTGCCTATACTTCCTTGACTATGGCATGGAAAAATCCATGTCTCTGCGGCTGCTGCGGATCTGCCTTTATGTTGGACTCCTTGGCATTGTCCTGATCTTTATTCCGGTCTTTTTCCTGTCCAGATGGATCACCAAGCCTGTGCAGACCACCTTTGACAAACAGAAGCAGTTTATTGCCGATGCTTCCCATGGATCTGAGCAGCACCGTAAAAAATGCCGCCCTCTCCTTTGAAAGTCTGGCCTTCGAATACGAAAAGCAGTTTACCATGGAAATTCAGGATGGTCTTACCATGAACGGTAATGAAGGAAACATCAGACAGCTTGTCACGATCCTTCTTGACAATGCCTTCAAATATTCAGGCGAACACAGCACAGTAAGTATCTCTCTCTCTTCCCATGGAGACAAAAAAATACTTCTGGTCCGCAATACAGGAAATGGAATCCCTGCAGAGGACCAGAAGCATATTTTCGAACGTTTCTACAGAAGTGAAGCCTCCCGGAACCGGAAATACGGCGGCTACGGCCTTGGCCTTGCCATTGCAAGCTCTATTGTCACCGTCCACAAAGGACAGCTTACCGTAAAGAGTGATGAAGCTACCTATACTGCCTTCACAGCCACGTTTTTGTGAAGGCAGGCTGTTACCTTGTCAAAATGATCAAGTACATACTGTCCAATGATCGGATCATACATTTTGCCAAGATTTTTCTCTATTTCCTGATAACAGACATCGAATCCCAGCGCCTTCCGATATCTGCGGTTCGATGTCATGGCATCAATGGAATCACAGATTGCAATGATCCTGGCTCCTACCGGGATCTTCTCTCCTTTCAGGCCATCCGGATAGCCCTTCCCGTCAAATCTCTCATGATGATGCAGTACGATATCACTGAACTCTGACAGACTTTGGGACTTGCTGAGGATGCCTGCTCCAATGGCGGAATGGGTCTTCATGATCTCAAATTCCTCATCTGTCAGCCTGCCCTCCTTGTTCAGGATGGCATCCGGTATCCCGATCTTTCCGATATCATGCAGATGCGCCGCAATATGGATCTTCCGTATACCCTTCTTTTTCAGCCCGATCAGTTCACATACCTTCAGCGCCATTTCACTGACTCTCTGTGAATGTCCGGCTGTGTAGGCATCCTTAGCATCCAGTGCCCCTGTGATGCACTCTATGATCTCACGGTACACTTCTTCCTCGTCATCTGTACCTTCGCAGTAATGACATTCTTCCATATCTTTATCCTTTCTGTGTCTATCAGCATTCCTGCTGCTTTTCAGTTTCCTCTCTGATATCTTGCATTATATTCCCGGTTGATCTCTGCGATCTCCTTTTCACCATCAATATATGGCTGATAAAGTTCAAACGGACTTCCACCGCCAAGCCAGCAGCTCGAACAATTCTCACAGCCACCACCACAATCGAGTGACTCCTTTATGATCTGCTCTCTTTCTTCCTTCGTGGTATCTTTGATCAGAATGCTCTTCATACAAATCCCTTTCCTTTCTGTTCCTATTATAAGAATCTCCCCTCTTTTTTACAATATGATTTGCCATTCCATGTTCTTTTTTTCCTATTCTTGTGCAATGCTTCCAAATCTATTGTCCTTTCGTTTGGAACTTGCTATGCTCCCATATAGAAGAGAGTTAAATTCTCAGAGAGCAATTTGGTAAATAGTCAAGAAGTATTTTGAAATGCTTTTCATATAAATGGGTAACTTTAATAGACCTACGGCTTGTTTTTCA